>DASYLW010000321.1:0-43021 GCA_036009385.1 Caballeronia sp. | reverse complement strand
TTTAATGACTGATTACTCACGCAAAACCACTTTGGAGGACGAGCAGATGAGCAAATGGACGACGGTCAACATTCCCTCGCAATCGGGCAAACGCGCGTTGGTGACTGGCGCGACCGGTGGATTAGGTTACGAAACATCGCTTGAACTGGCCCGGGCCGGCGCCGAGGTGATTCTCACCGGGCGCAGCGACGCGAAAGGGCGAACCGGGCTTGAACGCATTCGCCGCGAAGTGCCCAATGCCCAAATTCGTTTCGAAGCCATTGATCTTGCAAGCCTCGCGTCGATCTCGAGCGCGACGCGACAACTGCTTGGCGAAGGTTCGGCGATCGACCTGCTCGTGAACAACGCCGGCGTGATGATGTTGCCCAAGCATGAAACAACCCCCGATGGCTTCGAGCGTCAGTTCGGCACCAACTATCTCGGTCACTTCGCGCTGACCGCGCGGTTGCTGCCGTTGTTGCAGAAGAGCGCCGCGCCGCGCGTGGTGAACCTGAGCAGCATCGCGCATCGGCGAGGAAAGATTTCTTTCGACAACCTGCAAGGCGAGCGTGCTTATAAAGCGTGGCCCGCGTACGAACAGTCGAAACTCGCCATGCTGATGTTTGCACTGGAATTACAACGCCGCAGCGACGCAAACGGCTGGGACCTGATGAGCAACGCGGCGCATCCGGGTTTCGCACGGACGGATCTGATTGCAAACGGGCCGGGGAATTCGGGCGTATTGGCGATGCTCAGTCGCGCAATCATGCCGTTCCTAAGCCATAGCGCGGCAGAAGGCGCGCTGCCCACGTTGATGGCGGCCACCTCGCCCGATGCACGGGCCGCCGCTTATTACGGTCCGAAGGGTTTCCAGGAGATGATCGGCGCGCCCGCCGAGGCGCGCATCTATCCTCAGGCCAAGGACACCGCGGTTGCCGCTAGACTGTGGGATGAATCGGTGAAACTAACAGGCGCGTCCTGGCCGGGAAAATCATGAAAGTGCTTATTTTTGGCGCGACAGGAATGGTCGGACAGGGCGTATTGCGCGAATGCCTGATTGATAAGGATATCGAACGAGTGGTCACGGTGGGACGGAATGCGACCGGACAGCAGGTTCCGAAGCTTACCGAGATCGTACATAAGGATCTTTTCGATCTCACGTCGATCGAGGCTGAACTCACCGGTTTCGATGCGTGCTTTTTCTGCCTGGGCGTGTCGTCGTTCAGGATGAGCGAGGCCGACTACACACACCTCACGTACGATTTGACGTTCGCCGTCGGCAAGACCTTATCGCGTCTTGATCCAGGCATGACCTTTTCCTATGTGACGGGAGCAGGCACCGATACAACCGGGCGCGGACGCAGCATGTGGGCGCGCGTGAAAGGCCGCACGGAAAACGCGTTGTTGCGTATGCCGTTCAAGGCCGCTTACATGTATCGCCCCGGGATGATACAGCCGATGGACGGCATTCGCTCGAAGACGGCTGTGTATCAGATGGCGATCTCTTTGCTGCGGCCCTTGTTTCCGCTAATGCGGCGCGCGTTCCCGAACGCGATAACGACGACCAGCCAGTTAGGGCGGGCGATGATCGCCGTGGCCAGGGAAGGCGCCGCTTCGCGAGTGCTGGAGACGCGGGACATCACCCGGTACCAGGAAGGCTCTTCCTTCGTACCGGCATGCCTCGCGTCAGCGGTCCGAGCGAATCACTTATCGTGAATCATCGCGCGGCATCGCCCCAGCGGTACTCCACCGTCGCGTCGTCCAACTGCGCCTTGAGTTCGTCATTCAGTACAAGATCCACTGCAGCCAGCGTATCCGTGAGCTGGTCGGGCCGGCTCGCCCCGATAATCGCCGACGTAATCGCCGGATTCGCCAGCACCCACGCCACCGATGTCCTCGTCAACGACTCACCGGTTACGCTCGCGATCGTCTTCAATTTTTCGATGGTTTGAAACTCGCGCTCATGCCAGTAGCGCTGGTGATACATCGCTCCTGCCCGGCCGACGGTCGCCGTAAAGCGGCCCTCCGACGGCGCTGCATCGTGTTTATGTTTGCCCGTCAACAAGCCACCCGCGAGCGGGTTGTACGGAATGACGGCCAGTTGCTCATCGGTGGCAAGCGGCAGCAGTTCGCGCTCGATCTGCCGGAATAGCAGGTTGTAACGCGGCTGGACGGAAACGAAGCGCGCCACGCGCAAGAAATCAGAGCGGCCCAGCGCAGTGGCAAGCCGGTACGCCAGGAAATTCGATACCCCCACGTAACGCGCCTTGCCTTGGCGCACGATGGTGTCGAGTGCTTCCAGGGTTTCATCGAGCGGCGTGTCGAGATCGTCGGTATGCAATTGGTAAAGGTCGACGTAATCGGTATTGAGACGTTTGAGCGATGCATCAATAGCGTCCAGCAAATGCTTGCGCGATGCGCCCTGATCCCACGCTGCAGGCCCCATCTTGCCGACCGCCTTGGTCGCCAGGATGAACTGGCTGCGGCGCGTGGGCGTGTCTTTCAGCCAGCGCCCGACGATCTCCTCCGTACGTCCGGCCGCGTCTTCCGTGCTGCCGAGCGGATAGACGTCGGCGGTATCGATGAAATTGACACCGGCTTCAGCCGCGCGATCCATGATGCTGCGCGATACATCCTCTTCAGTCTGCAAACCGAAAGTCATCGTGCCGAGGCACAAACGCGAAACGTTCAGGCCGGTACGGCCGAATTTACGATACTGCATGACGAACTCCTTGGGCGTGTTGATTTGTCCTGCGAGCTTAAACGTTCAGGCGCGAGCCTGCTTGGGCGCGCCTACGAGGTTGCGGCCTGCGGCACCGGGCGCGGGGGCACGGCGTCGAGGAAACGGAACACGATGGCCGATGCCAGGGTCACGAGGCCCACGCATACAAATGCGATCCGGAACGCGAGCGCAGCCGAGCCGAGGTTCGCCGAAAACACCGACACCAGGCCGCCGCCGATCGACACACCCAGGCCTATGGCCAGCATCTGCACCATCGAAAAGAGGCTGTTGCCGCTACCGGCGTCCTTGATCGACAGGCCCTTGAGCGTGACGCTGTTCATCGCGGCGAACTGCATGGAATTGCATGCGCCGAATACGGCGAGGATCGCGATCTCGATTGCGAGCGGCGTGCTCAGCGAGAATGAGGCGAAGCCGACAATCGATGCCCCGACAAGAATGGTGTTCCACAGCAGGAAGTTGTCGTAGCCATAACGCTTCACGAGTGGCGAGATCCAGCCCTTTGCAACGGTCCCGGCGAATGCGGCGGGCAGCATCATCAGCCCGGAATGCAGCGGCGTATAACCGAGTTGCAGTTGCATCAGCAGCGGCAGCAGAAACGGCACCGCACTCGATCCGATCCGGCACAACAGGTTACCGATCAAGCCCACGCTGAAGTTGGGCTCGCTGAACAAGGACAGGTTGAAAAGCGGATTGCGCCGGCGTTTGGCGTAGGGAATGTAAGCAAAGGCCGCGACCGCGGACAACACGAACAGTCCACCCGATACCAGCAGTTTGTGGGTTTGCGCGGGGCTGTCGAGCGCCATTGAAAAAGCGACCATGCAAAGTGACAGCAACGCGCAGCCGATGAAGTCAAAGGGCGCGGCCTCCGCGATGGCATCGTCGGGAAGAAAACGGTGCACAGCAAACAATCCCACCGCGCCGATGGGCACGTTGATCAGGAAAATCCAGTGCCATGTAAACGATTCGACGAACCAGCCGCCGAGCGTCGGCCCGAGAATCGGGCCGACCTGGCCCGCGATCGAAATGACCGCCAGCGCGGATACGTACGCGTCGCCCGTCACGCTGCGCAATACGGCCAGCCGCCCGATCGGCAGCAGCATGGAGCCGCCGATCCCCTGGATCACGCGCGCCACAATGAGCTGATCCAATGTCTGCGCGTTGGCGCAGCACATCGAGCCGATAACGAATAACAGGATGGCGACGAAGTAGACGCGCCGGGTGCCGAAGCGGTCGGCGAGCCAGCCGGAGGCGGGCGTGAGGAGCGCCATGGTCAGCGTGTACGCGACAACAATAGGCTGCATCGCGAGCGGTTGCGCGTGCAGACTGCGCGCAATGGAGGGCAGGGCGGTGTTGACGATGGTCGTGTCGAGGGCCTGCATGAAAAAGCCGACGGCCACGATCCACAAAAGCGCCGTGTGTGAATTTTTAGAAGTCATCAATTGCAGCAGAAACAATGTCGCGCGGGGTTGGCGCGATGTGACGATTTTAAGACTCCAATTGGCAATCGGGAACCCCGCTGGCCGCGTTGACTATCATCGATAAATCCGATCACAATGCGCAATGCTTAATCCAGTCTGGCTGAACACGTTCGCGACGGTGGCCGCGTCGCATAGTTTTACCGATGCCGGGCGCCAGCTCCGCCTCACGCAATCCAGCGTGAGTGAGCACATCCGGCGGCTGGAGGAACACGTCGGGCGCCGGCTGCTCGTACGCGATACCCATTCGCTCGCGCTCACCGCCGACGGCGAAGCCATGCTGGTCCACGCTCGCATGATCCTGGACGCTATGACGCACGCCGAGTTGCAGTTCCGCTCGCCGCGCCTCAGGGGCCGCGTGCGCCTGGGATGCTCCGACGACGTCGCGCTCGGCCCATTGCCCAGCGTGCTCGCGGCGTTTCGCCGCACCCATCCGGATGTCGAGCTGGAAATTTCCATCGGCATGACGGGGCGGCTTTACGAACTGCTGGACGCGGGGTCGATCGATTTGCTGATCGGCAAACGGCGCATTGGGGATCCGCGCGGCATTCTGCTGTTTTCCGGACAGCTCGAATGGCTTGGGCTGACGGGCACCGAGGTGGACCTTGAGCAACCGCTGTCGCTGATCCTCGTCGCCGAACCCAGCGTGACGCGCGCCGTGGTGCTCGACTCGCTGGCCGCGGTCGGCGCGCGCTGGCAGATGGTCTGCACGAGCAGTTCGTATGCAGGGTGCATCGCCGCTGCGCGCGGCGGGCTGGGGCTCACCGTGCGATCTCATTTCCTCGCGGGCGGGGGACTTTCGCCGCCGGTGAATCGCGCGGCGCTGCCGGAATTGCCGAAAGTCGAATTCATCGCGTTGGGGGCCAAGCATTTGAGCCGCCCAGCCGAGACACTGCTGGAAATTTTGCAAACCAGCGATCTCCGAGGCGAATGGGCGGGCGAATGAGCGGCTCTTGCCTTGCCGGTTGCCGGTTCAGGCGTGGCGCGTGCATCTGGCGCTGACGCGGGTGCGAAGATATTCATCGCATGAATTACACCGCAGCGCGCAGAAGCCGACCGTGCACGCCGGTTGTGCAAACGCAACGAATTATGGCAATCGGATTTCTGCCAATAAGACGCTTCTTATATATTGTGCGGCGAAAATGCTGTCGGCTTTCCGCTTCAACCCTGGCACCGCATCTGATTGCAGTCAGGCACCGCAGCAATTCACTCATTAGGCGATGCCCCAAGCTACGACTTCTTTCCTGCGTGCGCTCCTGCTGTTCGCTGCATTGTTCGCGTGCAGCGCTCACGCGAGCGCCGCGTCGTACGTCGTCAAGCATTGCGCCGAGCTGGAAGGCCAGTCGCTGCCGGCATCGGTGATCGGCTTGCCTACCCATGGCGCCACGATCCTGAGCGCGTCTGTTGTCGCCGCCGCCGCGCCGAAAAACCGCAATGGCGAGTACTGCCGGCTAGTCGGCGTCATCAAGGCGCAACTGGACACCACGCCCGATATCCGCTTCGAGGTCAATTTGCCAGCGCGCTGGAACGGCCGCGCATTGCAGATGGGCGGAGGCGGATACAACGGCGTGATCGTGAGCGGCACTGAGCCTACGGCTTTCGCGCCGTACGCCTCGCCGCTCTCCAACGGCTACGCGACCTTCGGCTCCGATTCCGGCCACGTAGGCAACTCCGGCCGCGCCGATTTCGCGATGAACGACGAAGCGGTGATCAACTTCGGCTACGGTCATCTGAAGAAAACGCATGACGTCGCGCTCGCGCTGATCATCATGGGCTACGGGCGCAAGCCCGAGCAAACCTACTTCGCCGGCGGCTCGACCGGCGGGCGCGAAGCGTTCACGGTGATCGAACGATATCCCGACGACTACAACGGCGTGATTGCCAACGCACCGGCTATCCACTTTTCGGGCGTGCGGTTGATGGGCGTGAAAGTAGGGCAGGCGGCTTATGGCACGCCCGGGGGGTTCGTCGGACCGGTCCAGCAAAAACGCGTGGTTGAAACCGTGCTTCACGAATGCGACGGGCTCGATGGCGCGCTCGACGGCATTGTCTCGGACGTGCAAGCGTGTCGCGAACACGAACCGCAGATCATCGCGCAACTGCGATGCGCGAGCGGGCAGCGGCCAACGTTGCGGGACAGTTGCTTGTCGGAGGCGCAGCTTGCGACGCTGGAGGTGCTGCGCGATGGTTTTACGCTGCCGTATGAACTGGCCTACGGGGTCACGAAGTACTACGGCTACAACGTGTTCCAGGGCGTGGATTTTTCCAGCGGACTGGGACTCGGGAATTCATCGGCGCCGACGCAGCCGTTGCGCTTCGATGCCAACGGATATCTGTTCACGCAAGGCGACAGTTACATGAAGTACTTCGTCACGCATGACCTGCGCTTCGACACGCTCGGTTTCGATGTCAATCGTCCGGGAACCTACAAGTCCCGCCTGATCGATTTGTCGGCGACGGTCGGAGCGATGAACCCGGACATGTCAGCGTTCATTGCGCACGGCGGCAAGCTGATTACCATGCACGGTCTCGCCGATGAAGTCATCAGCCCGAATCAGACCATCGCCTTTTACGATTCGCTGGTTGTGAAGTACGGGCAGAGTATTGTCGATTCGTTCATGCGGCTTTACATGGTGCCGGGATTCCAGCACGGCAACGGCGTGTTTATTCCGGCGTGGGATGAACTGGGCGCGCTCGACCGGTGGGTCACCATGAACATCGCGCCGGAGACGCTGGTCGGCACCGACATAGCGAGCGCGACTAATGGCCGGACCCGGCCGCTGTGCCGGTATCCCGGTTTCCCCAGGTACCTGGGCAAGGGCAACATCAACAATGCCTCAAGTTTTCGATGCGAGAACCCGTGAGCGGACCCATACGCTGACTTCCTGACGCCGACTAAGCGTGACTGAGCGTGGCCTGCGGCACCAGCTCCGACGCGATGATCATCGCGCCTGCATTGCCGGGCGGCGGCTGACAGGTCGCCGGCCGATAGATGAAGTCACCGCGCTTGATGGACTTGCCGCTGAGCACGCATTCGCCGCCTTGTTTGGCCAAGGCTACGCGCCACGTCTGATGTCCGTAATAGCCCGAGAGCGGGTCGCACCATGAGACCGTGGCAGTGCGCGGAGTAGGGAGTTCGATCACGCTGACCATCAACGCTGCGTGGTCGGTCCAGATGGTTTTTGCCGGACGCCGCCGGGCAATTCGCGTTGCTTCATCGGCGACTTGCCGAGCGCGTGTGTTGTCGAGTAACGCGACGGTTTGAGACCATGCACTGGCATGTTGCTTGAGCATCTCACCTTTCCTTTACAAGAAATTCCGGGCAGCCGGGCATCCCCGGTGTCACGACGAGGCAATCGCGTCATGAAGATTTGCGATTGCGCGAAACGTCCGTTACGGAATATTATTCAACGAGTGATGAATTAATGAGATAGTAGGCACTCAGGCGGTCGATGTCAAACGCCGCGTCAAGCCTTGCAGGGCGCCGATGCGGGGAGGGGCACTGTGCGTCGGTTAAACTTCGGGCCCACCTGACCGCTTTGGAATTTGGATCGAATCATGACAGCTTCAACCCCAGCCCCGGTGCAAGCCGCCAAGGAGAAACGCTCGCGCGGACGGCCCGCCTGCAGCGAAATAGCCGGCTCCGACGCGTTGCTCAAAAGCGCGCGGCAGGCGTTCGCCAAACGCGGGTTTGAGTCAACGAGCGTGCGTGAAATCGCACGGGACTCGGGTGTGGATCCGGCGCTCATTTCGCATCACTTTGGCTCGAAAGAGGCGTTGTGGATCGCGGTTGTCGAACAAATAGCGCAGCATGCCGCCCCCATGATCGAAGCTACGGGAAAGCTGCGTACCGCCGATCTGACGAACCGTCAGCGCGTCGAGCGGGCGCTGGCGCTTTTTATCGACAAGGTGTTCAGCGAACCGGATGTCGGGATGTTTTTCTCGACAACGGCAACCGAGCAGGGAGAGCGGCTGGATGTATTGATGGATCGCCTTCTGCGCCCTTATCACGACGTGTTTGTTCCCCTTCTCGCCGACGCAATCCGTTCAGGCGAACTGCCGCCCAACGACCCGGAGGTATTGTTCGCCATGCTGACTAATGGGGTTGGCAAGACGGTGTCGTACAGCCACGTGCTGGCAGTCTTTTCTCCGCTGCCCAAAGATCCGGTGAAGTTCAAACAGACCGTGCTCGTCACCGCGCTTAGCATGCTTTGAAGGCCTGCAGGCAATTGAGCTCGTGAGTGCGGCTTTGTGCGGCTCAGTGACGCCCCTCAATCTACGACAGCACGCCAACGGCTGGTTCATATCGGTCAGCACGGCGGTCGTCTTCAACCCCGCACCGTTATCATGAGAGGCGAGATAATCTTGCTGGTGGAGGGCCAACCGGTGAAAGTCATCCGCGCGGGAAGGAGCTTCCACATCCCGGCTAATGCGATTCACGTCACCAAGGCTAGGCTCGCAGTTGCGACGGTCATCGCAACCTGGTGTCCGCGACCGGGAAACCGTTTAACGTCAGTGGCCCGCGGTAACAGTAACGCGTGGCCACGCCACGCTCAAAATGTCAGATTTTTAATGCGAAGGGCCGAGACAACCTTTTTCCCTGTATTCAGGCTATTAGCCAAGGAGATTGCATGCGTTGCGGTTTTTTTAAACGCCTTTTGATTGCTGCTTTAGTGTCTTCCTGCTTTATCGCTTCCAGCACATACGGGCAAAGCAATGACAAACGGAAAGAGATCTCCGGTGTGATGGACAGCGTCATACATCCGTTAATGCAGGAGTATGGGATCCCGGGCATGGCGGTCGCTGTGATCGTCGACGGAGAGAGCTACTCTCATAACTACGGTGTGGCATCACTCAGAACCCGGCAACCGGTCACCGATAAAACTCTTTTTGAGATTGGATCAGTCAGCAAGACATTTACGGCGACGTTGGCTTCTTACGCTCAGGTCAAGGGCCACCTCGCGTTGTCTGACAGCGCCAGCAAATACTTGCCGTCCCTGCGCGGCAGCCATTTTGACAACGTCAGCCTGCTGAATCTGGGCACGCACACCGCTGGCGGCTTGCCGTTGCAGGTTCCGGATGCTATTCACAGCGAGGATCAGTTAATGGATTATTTCAGGCAGTGGACACCGTCTTACGCTGCCGGCACATACAGGGTCTATTCGAACCCGAGTATTGGCATGCTGGGCATGATTGCGGCCCGGAGCATGAATGAGCCTTTCGATGATGCAATCGAAAAGAAATTATTCCCCATGCTCGGAATAACACACAGCTATAGCAATGTGCCGACGGATCAGATGAAGGACTACGCCCAAGGCTACACGAAGCAGGACGCTCCGATCAGGCTAAGTGCGGGAGTTCTGTCTTCGGAAGCTTATGGAATCAAAGCCAGCGCGCCGGACATGATTCGATTTGTTGCAGCCAACATGCAGATGATTAACATTGAAAGTGATGTGCAACGCGCGATCAACAACACGCATACCGGATATTTCACGGCGGGTGAAATCACGCAAGACCTGATATGGGAACAATATACGTATCCCGTGGAACTGAAGACGCTGCTAGCGGGTAATTCAGACGCGATGGCTTATCAGGCGACGAAAGCGGCCGAGATAAAGCCTCCGCTGCAGCCGCAAGCGAATGTATTGATCAACAAGACCGGATCAACCAATGGTTTTGCAAGTTACGTCGCTTTTGTTCCCACCCGGAAATTGGGTATTGTCATGCTTGCAAATAAGAACTATCCCATCGCTGAACGGGTCAGTGCCGCGTACGAAATATTGACGAAACTTGGTGGGCCGCTGAGTCCGCAGAACTGAACCCTTTCCGCGTAGGTGGGCCGGACAATGTTTGCCGGCTTCACCAACGCGGACGGCGACATGATTCACGACATTCCTTCGGAGCACGCAGAGATGGGACCAGCACGGACAGGTCAGGTGGCGAGCGAGAGAGAATACGTTGTGTTTTGATGAAGTTCTTTTACGCCTCTTAATTTGACATAACATAAATTATCAACTTTTAAGAATGCTGTTAATACAATCACAGATAGCTGCGCACCTTGAAAATCGCAACGAAACGCCGCTCGTCGGATTACATTTTGCCGGTGCTGCCGACTACGCCAAACCCGAAGTACGGCGCGGCATCGCCCACGCCTCATCGGCACACCCGCTAATTATCCTCGCGAGGCTTGTTCCTTCGCATCAGATAAGTATCCATGATCCAACCGTTTGCCTTGCGCGCTTCCGCTCGAATCCGTTCGATATCCCCGGCTACGTCCTTGAGTTTTCCGGACACCAGAATCTCGTCCGGCGTGCCGATATAAGCACCCCAATAAATATCGATGTCCTGATCGGTGAAACGCTTGTAAGCGTCTTCGGCGTCCAGCATCACCACGACGCTGTCGACGTTGTCCGGAAAACCTTCGGCTATCCGCCTTCCCGTTGTGATCTCGATTGACTCTCCAATGCGATTCAACGGTATCTTGTGCTGTGCCGCCAATGCCTGGATGCTGCTTATCCCCGGAATCACTTCATACCCGAGATTGTTACCGCCCTTCATGATGATCGAGTCCATGATCCGGATAGTGCTGTCGTAAAGCGCGGGGTCGCCCCATGTCAGGAACGCCCCACATTCTCCGTCGGACATCTGTTCCGAGATCAATTGTTCGAAGACAGCCGCCTTGTCATCATTGAGCGTCTCGACGCTCGCCCGATAATTCGCAGCGTCCCGTGCCCGCTCGGGACTGGGTGCTTCGGCGAAACGGTAGTCATCGCCCTTGATGAAACGACGGCAAATTTCCTTGCGCAACGCGACCAGCTTTTCCTTGGCAATGCCCTTGTCCATCACGAAGAAAACATCAACTTCGTTAAGTGCGTTGACCGCCTGCATCGTCACATAGTCGGGGTTGCCGGCGCCAATACCAATGATCAGGATTCGCTTCATAAACATGTCTCGATCAAATTATGATGATAAGTACCCGGAACGAATGGAACGCTCAGAACGTGTACGCGACCTTGCCGAATGCGGTCCTGCCCAATGTGTTGTAACCGTATGCTGTCACGTACTGACGGTTAAAGAGGTTGGACAGATTAGCGGACACGGTGAGATGCGAATTGACCTTGTACGCCGCACGCAGGCCAACGGTTGTGTACGACGGCAGGTACGTTGCGTTGAACTGGTCATCGTAGGTCGACCCTCCGTAAAGCAAGGATACGCCTGTGCTCAGCGCGTGCAGGTGGAACTCATCCCATGTGTGATCGATGTTCAGGCTGACGGTCTGGCGCGGACGACGGTTGAGCCACGTCTGGTCGGTAAGGTCTTGCGGATTCAGAATCCCAATCGCGAGACTGATCGGTGTCGAGTTGCCAAGCGTGCCCTTGTACGACAGATCGATACCCTGAATATGCGCGCGGCCTACGTTTACAGGGAGAAAAGTCACCGAGTCGTAAGTGATGAGGTCATGCACGCGGGTATCGTAAATTGCAGCCGTAAAGGTACCGTATGACGTGGCGGCGTCGAGTGCTGCCTCGACCGTATCGCTGCGCTCAGGCAGCAGGTTCGGGTTCGCGTAACCCGGGTAGTACAGGTCGTTGAAAGTCGGCAGGCGGAATGCGTTGCCATACGAAATGCGGGCCGTATAGACAGGCGTAATGGCATAAGCCAACGCGACATTCCCGGTATTGACCGACTCGCCCTGAATGATCTCGTGGCGCCCGGCCAGGAACAGGGTGAAGGCACCGAGCGTAGCCGATTGATGAAGTGAAAAGGCCGAATCATTGCGCGTCGGCACGCCCGTGGGAATATCGACCGGCAGGAAGGCTTGTTCACGGGTGAAGTCGTAGGCGAGCTTGGTCTCGCCGGACAGCGGCAGACTGAAGAGCGTGAGGCCACGTTCCTGATGGGTCAGCGAGGTCGACGCGGTGAGGCGCGTCGAGTCGATCTCATCGGTCGGGATGGCCGGGGCGTTCGTATAGAGGAACTGACGGTCCGTGGTGTAGCCGACAGACTGGTCAAACTGCGTGAACGGCGTGATGTCCAGATGAAACGCAACGCCAGTCGTCAACTGATGATCGAGCTGACGGTTGTCTCCACCTGCATTGTCGTAGGACAGATCGGACCCGTGATAGAGGACGAACGTGGAGATCGACCAGTTGTCATGCGCATAGCCAAGACGTGCATCCACGTCCTGAGCATGGTACGGATTGCGGCCGTCCTCGTGCCCGTAAGCCCCGGGCTGGGTCGCATCTATTCCGGCAGTATTGTAGTCATGCAGGCCCAGCGAGTATGTGAGTCCAGCGAGTGCCGCGAGCGGACCTGTTGACGAAATACTGCCTGAGGTGCGGATCTGCGTATCGAACGTTTTGTTCGAACCGCCGCCTGCTGAGATCGTGGTCTGGTTGGGCTGATTTGCTGCGCGGTTCGTGAAGAGTTGCACGACGCCACCCACTGCATCCGCGCCAAATGAAGCTGCCGCCGGCCCTGAAATAACCTCGACACGGTCGAAGGCCGCCGTCGGCAGGTCGGCCCACGCGGCCTGGCCCGTGGTCGACGAGCCAATGCGAATACCATCTACGAACACCGCGACCTGGCTGCCCGATGAACCACGGATGCTGACGGAGGCTAACGAGCCAGGGCCGCCGTTTTGCGAAATGGTAACGCCCGGCAGTGTCGCGAGGGCTTGCGTGATGCTCGGGTCAATGGGCGAGAGACGGTCGAGATCCGCGCGGGTGAGGACCTGTGTCGAGGCGTAGCGCTGATCGAACGATTGCGGCAAATGCTGCGTATCGCCAGTGACGAGAATGTTCGGCAGTGTGGCAGCGGACGGAAGCTGCTCCGGCTGCGGCAACGACGAGTCGTCCGCGGCCTGTGCGACCTGCCATGCTGAAACCGTCAACGCAGAGGTGAGGATGAAATGACGGAGCTTCATACGGGGAAACCTTGTTATTGGACGACTGGATGACCTGCTGCGAGCGCGAACGCAGCACGTCGATTTCGGATACCGGCAGCGACGAAATCCGTGGCCTTCATGGGGATCACTAGGGGATCACTAGCGGATCACTGCCCTGCCCGGCCGCGCGAGCCACGACCCAATGCGACAAGCCTGCACCACCGGAATCAACCCGCGAACATGAACAGAGCTCAGGGATATCCTCGAAGCAATCTATGGGTCCTGCCGCGAGGCAGATGCCAGTTCATGCCTGAGGCGTTGGCCTTGCCAAATGCGGCAACCGGGCAACAAGTTCATTGACGCGACGGGTGACTCGCCGATGCATTCCAAGCTGGGGATCGAGGCCATGCCGCCTCGGCTGGATGCCCGGATGGCGGGCAGTATCGGTCATATGCATATCTCCCGGGGAGTGCGCGCCCCAAAGTCAGAAAAGAGGTATACGACGCCGAGGTCTGACTTCCGGTTTGCGCTGCAACCGGTCACAGTGGCGCGACCGCGCTGGGTTTGCACCAGCTTCCACGAGTCGTAAGCGCGCATTTTACTTCTGAAAACCTCTCCAACACTATGAAGTCCAGGTTATCGGATGAACCACCGCGCGGGCGCCGCCGCCGAAATCCATGCACGGTGATACCGCTGTACCCATTCACTCGCTTTCCAGCAAGACACCAGATGACAATCGCCCGCGCAAGATCTCATCCTTGATCGCCATAGCGACCAGGTCCGCTTTCAACGCGCCTACGCTGCGAAATACGGTGTCGCGCCTGTGCGGTCGATCAAAACATCAGCTTGCCCGTTGCCGCTCGCCGCACCCGCCATGCTCGCAAATAACGCAATGCTTTCGACCGGCCGCGCGCCCTTGCCTCCGAGCGCCGACCCAAGCCAGTCGACGTACAAGTTCACTGCGCGCTCCACGACGTGCTGCGCAATATCGTCGAAGTGAAGTGATGCCGCGAAGGTCGCGAGCGTCCGGCTGGGATGATCGGTCATCGTAGTGATCGCCTGTAGGGTTTAGATAGTGCCCGCTTCGCGCAACGCCTGGATCTGCGAGGTTTCATAGCCGAGTTCTCGCAGGATGGCGCCGGTGTGTTCGCCCAGCGCCGGAACCGGGTCCATGCGCGGCGTGAAACCGTTCGGCGTGCCCGGCGGCAACAACGCGGGAATCGGTCCCTCCGATGTACCAACTTCACGCCAGCGATCCCGCGATTCAAGTTGCGGGTGCGCCCAGACATCGGTCAGCGTGTTCATCTGTGCGTTGGCAATGCCCGCGGCATCAAGCCGCTGCAAGACCTCGGCTGCGCTCAGTTTGCTGAACGCAGCGACAATCAGCGCTCGCAAGGCATCGCGTGATGCAGATCGTTTGAAATTCGCGTCGAAGCACGGGTCGCCGGCAAGTGACGGCTGCTCAAGCACGCGTTCGCAAAACGCTTTCCATTCACGTTCGTTCTGCAAACCCGGCATGACCGTCTTTCCATCTCCCGCCAGGAACGGGCCGTACGGGTAGATTGTCGCGTGCGACGCGCCGGATAAAGCCGGCGGACTTTGATCCCCGCTTGCGTAGTACAACGGATAACCCATCCATTCGACCATGCTTTCAAACATCGACACATCGATCCGGCAGCCCTTGCCTGTGCGTCCGCGCAAAATCAGCGCACTCAGGATGCTCGAATAGGCATACATGCCAGCAGCAATATCGGCGATCGAGCAACCCGCTTTTGCCGGCTCGCCGGGTGAGCCGGTAATGGACAGGAATCCCGATTCGCTCTGGATCAGCAAGTCATACGCCTTCTTGTCCCGATACGGACCGTCGGCACCATAGCCCGAGATATCGCATAAGCCGTCACCTTGTCGACGAACCAGTAGCCGTCGCCAATACAATCCGCCGCAATCAGGGTTCGTTCCGCGTTGAGGCCGTCGAGGAACCGCCGTATTCCTGAGGAATCAACGCGGCAAGCCAGCCGGCTTTCGTCAATGCGTCGACGAAGGTTTCCGGATGATCCCGCGCTTCATCTATCTTGCGGAAATAGTCGCCGGAAAATTGCTGGCACAAGTCGCGAACGGCTTCCCGAATATCCTGGAACAGATCCGAGTGAGTGGTCTGCATAGGGACTTTTTTCAGATTCAGGCGAGCGTAGCGGTGGCACGCATCGTCAGGTAACCGTCATGGTCTCTGGCCCATGACTCGACGGTGCGGCCGTCCTCCGACGGTTTGCCGCACACGGTCGTGCTTTCTGAAGCGGGGGCTTTGTTTTACTTAACGCGCGGTTCATTGCGCCTCGCGCAAGTGAAGCAAGTGAGTGGGGACCTTGTCTTCAACGCGTTGCCGGTCTCCACCGCCATCGGCCGCTCGGCTTCTTACATAGCGGCCCGCGAACAGAATCAACAATTACCGCGGCAACGCTCCCCGGCAGTTACGCCACCCGCCGGCCTTCAAGGAACGTGGCCCGCGGCACCGGCAAGCGCTCTGCCATGGCGACCCGTACGAAATCAGCCCTGAGGCCCGGCGCGATCGCGCCGCGATCCGTCAAACCCGCCGCTTTGGCCGGAGCCAACGATATCGTGCGAATAGCTTGAGGCAGCGACCAGCCCGCCTTATCGACGAGTTCGAACGTGGCGGTCAGCAAACTCGACGGCACGTAGTCCGACGACAGGATGTCGAGCAACCCCGCGCGTGCCATCTCGAGCGCGGATACGTTGCCCGAGTGCGAGCCGCCCCGCACGACGTTCGGCGCACCCATGATCGTCGCAATCCCATGATCCCTCGCCGCCTGGGCGGCCGCCAGCGTGGTCGGAAATTCGGCGAGGACAATACCGTCACCGACGGCTTCCAGCACGTGCTCGACCGAGGTGTCGTCGTGGCTCGCAAGCGGCAGGCCCAGCGCTTTGCAACGCGCAACGATCTCGCTGCGATGAACCCGCGCGTAACGCTGCTGGTCGTCAGTCAATTCACTCAGCACCGTGCTCGCGTGTTCATCGGTCCATTTGCCGTGACGCTCCTGATACTTGCGCCACTGCACCGGATCGTGCCACTGGCGCTGGCCTGGCGTGTGGTCCATCACGGAGACGAGGCGCAACAGCGAATGCGAAACCAGCCCGTCGAATACGTCGAGCACGTCCGCTGCCGCTATTTCGCATCGCAGATGCAGGAAGTGATCGACGCGCAGCATGCCGCTCGCCGTCAGCCGCTCGATCGAGCGCGCGCAGTTGGTCTGTATTTCCTTACCGCGTACGCCCACTCCCCCACGCGAGCCGATTCCGAGTGCGTCAAAGACCGTCGTGATTCCGGCCGTTGCCACCTGGGCATCGTGCACGAGGATAGCGGCGTCGTGATTCCACACCACGCCCGGTCGCGGCGCAATATGCTTTTCGATGTTGTCCGTATGCAGTTCGACGAGTCCGGGCAACAGATAATCACCACCCCAGTCCTCCGCTTCTGCAACCGATGTCGTGCCCGGCGCTACTTCGGTAATGCGGCCGTCGGCTACCCGTACTACGCCTGTGAACTCTTCATCACGAGTGACAATGCGCGCGTTTTTGATCAGCATGTCTGCAAGGTTTCCGTAATCATTGATGCCGTTGATGCTATTGTCGCCGCTTCCACCTGCCCGGCGGGAGCGTTGAGATGGATCAGACGAGTCGCCACACGTTCACGCGTGTCCTCGTCATGAAAGATACCGACGATAGCCGCGCCCCGCTCGCGTGCTTCCACGATCAGGTCCGCCACCACTTGCCGGTTCTCGGCGTCGAGCGACGCCGTGGGTTCGTCGAGCAGCAGCAGAGGCTGTTCAGCAATCAGCCCGCGCGCGATATTGATCCGTTGTTGTTCACCGCCGGAGAACGTGGCGGGTGCAAGCGTCCACAGACGCCGCGCCACGTTGAGGCGTTCGAGCAGCGCGCCGGCATGTGCCCGCGCTTGTTCTTCGTCCATACCGCGGGAGATCAGCGGTTCGCTGACGAGATCGAGCGACGACACGCGCGGGATGGCCCGCAAGAACTGGCTCACATAGCCCATCGTAGTACGGCGCAAGCGAATCACATCGTGTGGCAACGCATTGGACAGCGAAAGATATTGCGATGATTGGCTTTCATCACGGATGGCAACCGTGCCACGCGTGAGGAGATAGTTGCCGTACATGCAACGCAGCAACGTGCTCTTGCCGGCACCCGAAGGCCCTGACAACACGACGCACTCGCCTCGTTCCACATCCAGCGACACACCACCCAGCGCAGCAATACGTACGCCACCCTGCTGATGCAGCGTAAAGGTCTTCTCGACTCGTCTTGCACGCAGCATCAGCGCCGCGCGTTCGGCAAACGCAAGCTCATTGGAAAGATCAGCATTGGCATTCATTCTCGTACCTCAAACTGGGAGCACGGACGCAACCAACGTCTGTGTATAGGGATGTTGGGGATCATCGAGCACCTGGTCGGTCAGTCCGCTCTCGACCACCCGCCCGTCCTTCATCACCATCAGGCGATGCGCGAGCAAGCGCGCAACACCAATATCATGCGTGACAATCAGGGCAGCAAGATGAAGCTTGGCCGTCAGCGTGCGCAGCAGATCCAGCAGCCGCGCCTGCACTGACACATCCAGCCCCGCTGTGGGCTCGTCCATGAATACAAGGCGCGGCTTGGTAACAAGATTGCGCGCGATCTGAAGCCGCTGCTGCATGCCGCCTGAAAACGCGGAAGGCAATTCGTCGATACGCGTGGCATCCAGTTCGACCTGGTTCATCCAGTCCGAGGCTGTTTCACGCAGACGTCCGTAGTGGCGTGCCCCGTTCGCCATCAACGGCTCGCCAATATTCGCCCCGGCCGACACGCCGTGACGCAGTCCGTCCCGTGCGTTCTGATGCACAAAACCCCAGTCGGTACGCGCGAGCATCCTGCGGCGCGCCATGGGCAACGCGAACAGATCGAGGACATCATGTTCGACGGTGCGGTAGTGCAACGCGCCATCGTTCACCGGCGTTCGCAGCGCCAGCGCATTCAGCAACGTGGATTTACCGGAACCGGATTCGCCGACGATGCAAAGCACTTCGCCCGGATAGATATCGATGTCCACATCGACACAGCCGCCGCGGCCGTCATAGCGCTTCGTGAGTCCACGGCCGGTGAGCAGAGGTAGTGCGGGGGTCGAAAAATTCATGCTTCCTCCTGACCTGCCCGGCGTTCCTGACAGTAGTCGCTGTCCGAACACACGAACATGCGCGCGCCTGCGTCGTCCACAATCATCTCGTCGAGGAAACTCTCACGCGAACCGCACAAAGCGCACTCGTGATCCCATTGCTGAATGGTGAACGGATGATCTTCGAAGTCGAGACTCCGTACCTTCGTATAAGGCGGGATCGCGTAGATGCGGCGTTCGCGGCCCGCGCCGAAAAGTTGCAGCGCAGGGTTCATGTGCATCTTCGGGTTATCGAACTTGGGAATGGGCGATGGTGACGTGAGATAACGATCGTTCACGAGCACCGGGTAATCGTAGGTGGTCGCAATGCTGCCGTGCTGCACGATGTCCTCGTAATACTTCACGTTGATCAGCCCGTAGTCCGCCAGCGCATGGAGCTTGCGGCTCTCGGTGACGCGAGGTTCGAGCCGGAACAGCGGCTCGGGCATGGGCACCTGGTACACCAGGATCTGCGCTTCGGTCAGCGGCGTTTCCGGAATCCGGTGACGGGTCTGGACAATGGATGCTTCCACCGTGCGCGTGGTGGTCGCAACACCCGCCGTGCGCGCAAAGAAGCGGCGGATATTCACGGCGTTGGTGGTTTCGTCCGACCCCTGGTCGATCACCTTCAGCGTGTCGCTGCGTCCGATGATCGCCGACGTAACTTGCAAGCCGCCCGTTCCCCAGCCATACGGCAAGGGCATTTCCCGCGATGCAAACGGCACTTGATGACCCGGTACGGCCACGGCTTTCAGCAGCGCGCGACGGATCATGCGTTTGGTTTGTTCATCGAGGTAGGCGAAGTTATAGCCTTCAGCCATGGCACTTTCTTCCACACGCGCATTCATGCGGCGTTCTCCTCGCTGGGCTCGGGTTGCACTTGCTGCGCTTGATGCGCTTGCTGCTCCGCTTGCGCTTCGTGCTCGCGTCGCGCTTCTTTCTCGATGCCCGCACGCAGGCGTCGCAGTAATTCGAGTTCGGACTGGAAGTCCACGTAATGCGGCAATTTCAAATGCTGCACGAAGCCCGATGCTTCCACGTTGTCGCTGTGATAGAGCACGAATTCCGCGTCTTGCGTCGGCGACGAAACGGTCTCGCCAAGTTCTTGCGCGCGCAGTGCGCGGTCGACCAGCGCCATCGCCATCGCCTTGCGTTCCGAGTGACCGAAGGCCAGGCCATACCCTTGCGTGAACGTGGGCGGCACGTCGCCGCTGCCCGCAAACTGGTTGATCATCTGGCACTCGGTGATGTCGATATCGCCAATCTCCACCGCGAATCCCAACTCTTCGAGTTCCAGCTCGACGGCGACTTCGCCGTAACGAATCTCGCCGGCGAACGGATGCGAGTTTGCATAACCCCGCTGCGTTGCGTAACCGACAGCCAGCAGGAAACCCTCATCGGCGCGGGCGAGATTCTGCAAGCGGACCGGGCGCGCGACGGGGAACATCAATGGCTCACGCGAGAGATCGCCGGGTTCGGGCGCGTCCGCGTGGACCTTTTCCTGTTCGATCAAGCCTTCCTTGTCGAGCAGGGCGAGCACGCGCGGCATGGCTTCCTGCTGCGGTGCGATCGTGTTTGAGATGCTGGCGTTGGGCGTGCGCGGGCCGCCTTCGGCGAGCAAACTGAAATCGAGCAGACGCTGGGTGTAGTCGTACGTTCCACCGAGCATCTGTCCACCCGGAATGTCCTTGAACGCAGCGGAAATGCGCCGCTCCGCCAGCATGTTTTCCGTGTCGAGCGGCACCGTATAACCGAAGCGAGGCAGCGTGGTGCGATACGCCCGCAGCAGAAAAATTGCTTCCACGAGATCGCCGGCTGCCTGCTTGATCGCCAGTGCAGCGAGCTCTTCGTCGTAGACCGAGCCTTCGGTCATCACCCGGGCAACCGCCAGCCCAAGCTGCTCGCGAATCTGGTCGACGCTGAGTTCCGCGATTGCTTCATTGCCGCGCCGGTTGGCCGCAAGTAAGTCCCATGAACGTTCGATCGCGCGTTCTCCGCCTTTGACTGCAACGTACATCAGGCCACCTCCACGCGAGTGGTGCGCGGCAGGCCGATTATCGATCCGCCGTGCACGAAATAACAGTCGATACCGCAAGGAAACTGGTTCGCCAACAACGCGCGCTCATGCCAGAACGAAGCCGGTACGCCGGTGAGATGGACTGCGTGCGAACCGCGGATGCCAGGGCCACGCCATGTCATCGGCGGGCCGTCGTTAAGCGAGTCCACGCGGATGAACAGCATGGCCGCGTTCTCCGGTGTCTCCGGGTCACCCAGCGAGAATGCGTCCAGCGGCGGCAATGATTGCGCATCGTGCAGGTACGCGAAAACCGCTTGCGCATGATCGTGCGTGAGCGGAGCGCCGGTATGAAAACGCAGCGCGTCGCTCAAGCCTCGATGCGCATGCTGCAGCAGCACAGGCGTCGAATAGTCGGCCAATGCGAGCAGCGCTGCGAATGCGGCCATGGGCACGTGGGCTGCAGCCGTGCTGCCGTCCTGCTCAAGGCCGGGCAGCACGGCGTCGATCGAGACGATCTTGCCGGGCCGGGACAACGCGTCGAGCAATGCACGGAACACGCTCTGCGAATCATGAACGGTGTCGTTGAAACCGGGGGTCAGGGTCGCGAGGTCGATGCTCGTGACGGCCGGCCCACGCAAGTTGTTTGAAAGCTTGTCAGGTAACATCAGTCGCCCCTTACCATCGTAAAGAATTCCACCTTGGTACCCGCGGCGCGGGCCTGTTTTTGCGCCCGGTTTTCAGCGATGCGCGCCGCGAGTGGCGCCAGCAAGTGCTCCTGCATCCGGGCTTCGAACGCGGGTGTCTGCAGCAGCGCGTCCGCAAGCGCGGCAAGCGTCGCGCGCTCCTTGTCCCGCCCCATATGAACCGCAATGCCTACTGCGGCTACCGCAGCGCGGCCCTCGCGAACCCGCAAGCGGAGTGTGGCACGCGTCACCGTCACCTCACCCAGGTTGAACGCGTCTCCGCTGCCGCCAACCCGTCCGCGCACCATCGCGAGGCCGATATCCGGCGCGCGCAACCAGTCGAATTCAGGCGGCGACGCGCCGTCCAGTGCCGCATCGAGCGCGTCTTTCATGCAGGCCCGTGGCGTGCGCGCCAGAATGGCCAGCCACTCCCGCCTCGTAGCAACAGCGGGCGGTGCGGGCGTCTGCGCAGATGTACTCATGGTCTTACCTCGTCAATAAAGGGCGCTTGATCCAAGCTGCGTCCGTGATTTCATCGTCCTGTCCAGGCTCAACGCTACTAGAATAGTCATCCGGTCGTCTAGACGTTCGTGCAACCGGATAAATATTCCTGACTAGCGCCCGGCTTTCACATTTTCGCCATCGGCGGCGCACTACAATGCCGAAAACGATATTCAAACCGACAGGAATGACAGCGACATGACATCTAACGAAACTGGCACGCCGGGCCTCGCCGTGGAACGCGGCGCGGGCGTTGCGGTATGGCGTCAGATCGAACAGATTCTTTCGGCGGAGATTACGGCGAAGAGCTTTGGCGTTGATGGCCGCCTGCCAAGCGAGGCCGAACTCGCCCGGCGTTTCGACGTCAACCGGCACACGGTCCGCCGGGCAATGCTGCGGTTGGCCGCCACCGGACTGGTGAGCGTCGAACAAGGCCGCGGCACGTTCGTGCAGCCCGGCGCGATTGACTATCAGATCGGACGCCGCACGCGCTTCACTGAAAACCTGCGGCGCAATAACCAGGCGTCCGTGGGCGTGGTCCTGTCCAGCGCGAAAGTAAAGGCCGATCCGGTGACGGCCAAAGCGCTCTCCCTTCGCGCAGGGACATTCGTGTACGAGATCGAGACGCGGCATGATTCCGACGACGTGCCGCTAACCTATGCACGCAGCTGGTTTCCCGCCATGCGTTTCGCCGACTTGCCCGGCATATTGGCGGGCGTGGAAGGCGTCAGCGCGGCGCTGGTGGAATTCGGCGTGGTCGATTACACGCGAAAATGGAGCCGAATTGGCTGCATCCTGCCAAGCTCGGACGTCGCGCGGCGCTTGCAGATCAATCGTGCGCAACCGGTGATGTGGGTTGAAAGCGTGGATGTCGATGAAGCCGGCGTGCCCATAAAATACGGCATTACCCACTTCGCCGCCGACCGGGTGCAATTGCTGGTCGAGGACGGCGTATGAGCGGCGAAGCGAACAACACCGTCTTGAACGTCTGGACGCCTGATTCGCGTATCGCGCTTTACTACGCACCAGCGGCGTCCTCCGCGTGGTGGCATGCGGGCTGCGAATGGCTTGGCCGCGATGCCGAGACCGGGCGCTCGACCGGGACGCCCGACGAACCTGCCATTGCAGCACTCGCGCAGACCGTTGCGACGCTGACCGGCTCACCACGCCGGTATGGCTGGCACGGAACGCTCGTCGCGCCTTTTCATACTGCCGAAGGTGTTACGCCGCAGCAGGTGTTGTCAGAGGCGCGCGAGTGGGCCAGCCGCATCACCCGGTTCGATGCACCCCTGTCCGCCGTCGAGATGGGTCGCTTCGTCGCGTTGCGAGCCACGCGTGCGGATGACGACGAATCCATCCGCCGCGTTGCTGCCAGCGCGTTGCACGCGCTCAACTCGCTGCGCGCGCGTCCCTCGGCACAAGATGCCGAACGACGCCTGGCGTCGGGCTTGACCGAGCGGCAGCAGACCCTGTTGCATGAATGGGGCTATCCCTACGTGCTCGATGAATTCCGCTTCCACATGACGCTCTCCGATTCACTTGATTCGGCTTCGGTGCGTGCAGCCATTGTCTCGCTCTGGCAAGCCCGCGCTGAAGCGCTAGGGGCCCTGCCCTTCCACGGGGCGGCGCTCTTTGTTCAACCTCATGCGGGTGCGCCGTTCACTCTGTGGCAGCGCCTGCCCTTCGCGAATTCCGCTCCCGAGGCCCTTGAATGAGCATCGAAACTGGTCGACTGATCTACGTAATGGGACCGTCCGGCGCCGGCAAGGACTCCTTGCTCGGCTTCGTTCGTGAACGCATCGGCGCGCAGGTGATGTTCGCGCATCGCTACATCACGCGTCCCGTTTCCGATGGCGAGAATCATGTTGCCCTGAGCCACGAGGAGTTCGCCGCGCGGCTAACCAGCGGCGTTTTCTCGATGCATTGGGAAAGTCTCGGGCTGCACTACGGTATCGGGGTTGAGATCGATGCCTGGCTCGCGCGCGGGTTGCCGGTGGTGGTCAACGGGTCGCGCCAACATGCGCCGGTTGCGCTCGAACGTTATCCGTTCACGCAGTTCGTCCACATCCAGGCAAGCCCCACGGTTCTGGCGGCACGGCTCGAGCGGCGCGGCCGGGAAGATTCGCGACAGATGGAAGCACGGCTTGCGCGTCACCCTGCCATGTCGCTTCCCGAGCAGGCGCGGCTTGTCACCATCGATAATTCGGGTTTGCTGTCCGAAGCGGGCCAGAAATTGCTGGCGACGATCAGTCAGCCGCGGTGAGTCAGCAACAGCAAAGAAGAATTGGCCGGCGTGAGCCGGCCAGCACAATCAGATTACCCGCTCACGAAGCCACGCGGACCCCAGGTCGATCAGCGTGACTATCACAATCACCATCAGCAGCACGGCTGAAGTTTGCGCATAGTTGAACGAGCGAATTGCTTCGTACAACACAACACCAATCCCGCCTGCACCGACCATGCCGACCACCATCGCCGAGCGAACGTTCGATTCGAACCGGTACAGCGCATAGGAGATCCACAGCGGCAGGACCTGCGGCAGCACGCCGTACAGCACTTCGTCAAGACTGCTTGCGCCCGTTGCGCGCACGCCTTCGGCCGGCCGCGCGTCAATCGCTTCAACCGCTTCGGCGAACAGCTTCGCCAGCACGCCGGTTGTATGCACCCAAAGCGCGAGCACCCCGGCGAACGGCCCGAGGCCCACCGCGACAATGAAGAGCATCGCGAACACCATCTCGTTGATCGCGCGGCATGAATCCATCACGCGACGCACGGGCTGCACGATCCACAGAGGCGCAATGTTGGAGGCCGACAGCAGCCCACACGGCACCGCGCACACCAGCGCGAGCGCCGTACCCCACACAGCCACCGCCAGCGTGACGATCATCTCGTGAACATAGGTGCGCCAGTCGGAGAAGTCCGGCGGGAAGAAGTCCTTGCCGAACTGCAGCATGTTGCCGGAGTCGCTGAAGAGATCAAGTGGGCGCATGTCGGCGCTGTGCCAGGACAGCCCGAGAACGGCCACCGCCACTAACCATCCGAAAATGGACAACCAGCTTCGCTTGGGCTGCCCTAGTTCGAGGTTCAGCGGCAGCGAAGCATCCCGCGCGCCGTTGAGGGAAAAGACGTCGGCGTTGTGCTTCACTTCGCCGCCACGCTATCCAGTTGCGCGAGCTTCTGGTCGAGCGCCGCGATCTGCGATTTCTTGTCCGAGTCGGACATATGTGCGTCGTTCTGAACCTGCTGCTTCTTCTGGAACAAGGCCATTTGACGGATCGGGACGAGCTGCGCATCGGTCGAATCCGTGAAGCCCGACAAGCCCGTGATGCCCGCCATGATCGCCTGCTCGCGCGGATCGCTCTGCGCGTAGTGATCGAAGAAGTTGCGCAGCTTGTCCTTGGTCGCTTGCGGCAGGTCGCGACGCCATACCAGCGGGTCCGACGGAATCAGCGGCGACTTCCACAATATGCGCACCTGCTTGAGTAGATCGGGGTGATTTTGCCTGAGCGTCTCGACCATGTCGGTATTGTTGGTCGCCACGTCGACGCGGTTGTTCACCACGGCGAGCATGTTTGCTTCATGGCTCGACGGAAGCACGCTCTTGAAGTCACTGCGCACCGAGATGCCGTTCTTCGCGAACAGGTAGTACGACGGCACCAGCGTGCCCGAGGTTGAGTTCGGATCACCGAAACCGAGGTTGATGTCGTGCGTGTTTTTCAGCACCTGGTCGATAGTCTTCCACTTGCTGTTCACGTTCGTGATCAGCAGCGAGTAATAACCTGCTTCGCCGCTCTTGTACTTCACCTTCGCGAACACTTCGCCATTGCCGCGATCTACCGCTTCGATAGCGGAGGCGTTACCAAAGTAGCCGATCTGCACCTTGTTAAAACGCATGGCTTCGATAATGCCGGCATAGTCGGTCGCGAAGAACGGCTTGACGTCGAGACCGGTCTGCTTGTTGAGGTCGTCGATCAGCGGCTGCCAGCGCTGCCTGAGCGCGGACGAATTGTCGGTCGAGATAATGCCTAAATTAAGCGTTTCGGCACGTACCACCTGCGTGACAAAACAGGCGGCCAGGGCCATACCGGCCAGAAGAAGACGGGCTGATTTCATCGAATAAGTCCAGGTTTGGGAATGTTCAAAGCGGAGGTTTCAAAAACACAATGAAGGCAATCGTTCAGGAGCTCGCGGCGGACACCGAAGCAAACGCGGCTGAGCGGGCCGACGCACCTTCCGGGCGCGCAGCGGCACGGTCCACGGCACGCTCGGCCTGCTTCTCCACGTCGCGCAGCGCGCTCTCCGTGTCGGTCAGCAGCTCTTCGGCCGCCGCGCCATAAAGGTCGCGCAGAAGGGAGGGCGTAAGGCTGGCGGATGGGCCGTCGTAGACCACGCGGCCGTCCCGTAGCGCGACGGTGCGCGCGCAATATTTCATCGCTACGTCGATCTGATGCAAGGACACCACCACGGTCAAACCGTGATCCTCGTTCAGCGACTGAAGCAGTTCCATGACACGCCGCGACGACTCGGGGTCGAGTGATGCAATGGGCTCATCGGCGAGGACAATGCGGGCTCGCTGCACCAGCGCACGCGCGAGCGCGGCGCGCTGCTGCTGACCGCCGGACAGCGTGCTGGCCCGCTCGTTGATGTGATCTCCAATACCCATCGCGCTGAGCGACGCCATTGCAAGCTCATGCTCCACCCGCGGAAACAGGCCGATAAGACGTCGCCATAACGGCACCCGCGACAACGCGCCAAGCAGCACATTGGTGCGCACGGTGAGACGTCCCACAAGGTTGAACTGCTGAAAGACAAACGCGACATCCCGGCGGATTCGACGCACCTCGCGCGCGACCTTGCCGTTTTGCTGGATGGGCCGGCCGAGCAGCGTCACATGCGAGGGCGCAGGGTCCGACGCCGTAAAGCCGGCAATGTGCCGCAAAAGCGTGGACTTCCCTGAACCCGATGCACCGATCAGCGCGATCATTTCTCCCTCGCCGACTTTCAGGTCGATGGAGTCGAGTGCCTTGCGGCCGTTATTGAACGTCTTGCAGAGCCGTTCAATGTGAATTGCATCCATGGTGTCCTCACACTCGCGTATCAAAGCTTTTCAGCATCGAGCAAATTCTAGGAACACAACATGACGTCGCGGTGACGCTTGCAAGACGTCTAGATGAATACACGACTCAGAACCGTTCGAAGCGGTAACAACGATGTGGCGAATTGCATAATCGCGCAAACGCTAACGATTCCGAATACGCCTGCCGGGGCTGACAAAAATTAAGGTGCGAACCTTTCTCCTGATGGTGCGCATGCATATGAAGAAACATACGTAGCGTTAAACGCGCCCGCGGCCGGACGTCCACGATTAACCGCAACCGCTTGTTGCGTCGCAGTCAACAGTGACGACTACGCGTCGCGGATGCCTCTGTAAGGCTCCCTGCAATTGTGTCAATTGCCCCTTCCCCGCGAAAGCAAATCAAAATTCTCTTCCCGCGTTCCGTCCGTATAGCGCGATAAATTTCATTTGATGACGCGAATCGATGCACGATATATTTATGGGCGACGAACATCGACCGAAGAGGGACGTGATCCTCGAATGCATCAGTTCGGGCCACTATCCCGCGAACCGGCTTGTCTCGTCTGAGCGAGACAAGCCACCGATAGATGCAGGGGAACAGCATGACCTGGACGCCGCTACCCGCTACCGAATGGATGCTGATCGGTCTCTGCTGCCTCTCATCCGTCTACATCACGGTCGCTGCACTCATGCGTCACGGTTCACGGCCCTGGGGCATGACGCGCCCGGGCAGCCATGGAACGAGGCCTGCCACCATCAGCGTGCTGAAGCCCTTGTGCGGCCTCGAGCCTCGTCTTTACGCCAATCTCGAAACCTTCTGCCGGCAGACGCATCCGTGCTTTCAATTGCTCTTTGGCGTGTCGTCGGCCACCGACCCCGCCGTCGGGGTCGTGAACCGGCTGCGTGCGGCATATCCCGACCTGGACATCACGCTTGTCGTCAACGACTCCGTGCACGGCATCAACCTCAAGGTCAGCAACCTGATCAATCTTGCGCATCACGCACGCCACGAAATCATTGTGATTGCGGACAGCGACATCGCGGTCCCGCCGGATTATCTGCACACCGTGTCCGCCCCGCTTGGCTCCGGTCAGGTCGGCTTGGTCACCTGCCTCTATCGCGCGCGGCGGGTGGGCGAAGTGTGGGCGCGGCTCGGCGCGCTTTTCATCGACGAATGGTTCGTGCCTTCGGTGCATGTCGCGCGAGCGGCCGGCGCGCGCCGTTTCGGTTTTGGCGCAACGCTCGCGCTGCGCCGCGAGACGCTCGACGCAATCGGTGGTTTTCATGAACTGAAGGATTGTGTCGCGGATGACTTCTGGCTGGCCGAATACGTTCGTGAGCTCGGCTTGCGCTCGCATGTGTCCGAGCTCACTGTAACGACCGATGTGACCGAACGCGACCTGCCCTCGCTGTGGCTACGCGAGACCCGGTGGCTCCGCACCATCCGCTCGATCAACCCGCTGGGTTTCGCGTTTCTCTTCATCACGTTCACGACGCCGTGGCTGATGGCGAGCTGGCTGCTGGGCCTCGGTTTCGACTGGAGCGGCGGCGCGATTGCCGACTCTACCGCCGACATGATCGTCGACCTCAGCACTTCGTTCGGCCTCAGCGCGCGGCTGCTTCTGCACTGGAGAGCCACCCGCGACTGGCGCTCGTTCTGGCGCGACCTGCCGCTTATTCCGCTGCGCGACCTGCTATTGTCCGCCGAATGGATTTCGGCGGCGTTCGGCTCTTACGTGATCTGGCGGGGAGCTCGCATCCGCATCGTGCCGCAGGCCGTCACGCCGGAGGTCAACTTGACGGACGTGTCCGGCGAACATTGCGACACCGCCCCCGGGCCAGCACGCGTCGTAAATCACGATGCAAACCGGTGAAGCCATTTTGCATGGCAAGTACAAGTTTCAGGAGCCACCCATGAAAACGCTATTCTTGCAGGCCCCTTCGTTCGATGGCTTCGACGGCGGCGCGGGATCGCGCTACCAGGCGAAGCGCGAGATCCGTTCGTTCTGGTATCCGGCCTGGCTTGCCCAGCCCGCGGCGCTCGTGCCGGGCAGCCGGGTGGTAGATGCTCCCGCCGACGGCTTGCCGGTCGAAGCGACGCTCCAGATTGCCGAGGCTTACGAACTGGTCATCATCCATACAAGCACGCCTTCGTTTCCAAGCGATGCGTTATTCGCCGAGAAGCTGAAGGCACGCAAGCCGTCGGTGTTGATCGGCATGGTGGGGGCAAAGGTCGCGGTGGATCCGCACAATTCCCTGACGGCAAGCGATGCAATCGATTTCGTCTGTCGCGAGGAATTCGACTTCACCTGCATGGAAGTATCCGAAGGCAAACCCTTCGCGCGGATCTCGGGGCTGAGCTACCGGGCGGCCGACGGTTCGATCGAACATAACGAAGCGCGTCCCATCCTCGAGGACATGGACGCGTTGCCTTTTGTTGCGCCGGTCTACAAACGCGATCTCAAGATCGACAATTATTTCATCGGCTACCTGTCGCACCCTTACGTGTCGATCTACACGGGCCGTGGTTGCCGCTCACGCTGCACGTTTTGCCTGTGGCCCCAGACCGTGGGGGGACATCGCTACCGCACCCGTTCTGTAGAAAACGTGCTGGAAGAAGTGAAGTGGATTCGGGACAACATGCCGGCAGTCAAGGAGATCATGTTCGATGACGACACCTTCACCGACTTCAAGCCGCGCGTTGAAGAGATTGCCCGGGGGCTGGGCAAGCTCGGCGTCACGTGGTCCTGCAATGCGAAGGCCAACGTGCCGTATTCCACGCTCAAGATCATGAAGGAGAACGGCCTGCGGCTGTTGCTGGTGGGCTACGAATCGGGCGACGACCAGATCCTGCTGAACATCAAGAAAGGGCTGCGCACGGACATGGCACGGCGCTTTAGCGTTGACTGCCGCAAGCTCGGCATCAAGGTTCACGGCACGTTCATCCTGGGCCTGCCCGGCGAAACGCGCGAGACAATCGAAAATACTATTCGTTACGCGAAGGAAATCAACCCGCATACCATCCAGGTGTCGCTCGCCGCACCTTATCCAGGCACTTCGCTCTACAAACAGGCCGTGGACAACGGCTGGCTGGAAGAAAACAAGGTCATTAACCTGGTCAGTGCGGAAGGCGTGCAACTGGCCGCTATCGGTTATCCGCATCTGTCGCGTGAAGAGATCTATCACGGGCTAGAGCGGTTCTACAAACAATTCTATTTCCGGCCATCGAAGATCTGGGAGATCGTGCGCGAAATGCTGGTGAGCTGGGAGATGATGAAACGGCGTTTGCGCGAAGGCGTGGAGTTCTTCCGCTTCCTGCGCACGCACGAAGCATGAGTACAGGCCAAGCGGCGGCCGGACCGGCACGGCGCGCACTGATTGTGACCGCGGACGATTTCGGGCTGCACACACGCGTAAACGACGCGGTCGAACGTGCCCATCGCAACGGCGTTCTGAGCTCCGCCAGCCTGATGGTCGCCGGCGACGCCGCTACGGATGCCGTCGAGCGCGCGCGGCGCCTGCCGAGTTTACGCGTGGGTTTGCATGTCGTCCTGGCGGACGGCCGGGCGAGCTCGCCACGTAGCGACATCCCACAGCTAGTCGATGAGCAGGGCCGTTTCCGCAACGCGATGGTGCGTGACGGCGTGCGCTTTTTTTGTCTTCCCCGCGTGCGAGCCCAACTCGCCCACGAGATTCGCGCGCAGTTCGAGGCCTTTGCCGCGACCGGGCTGCCGCTCGATCATGTCAATACCCACAAGCATTTCCATCTTCACCCGACGGTGCTGTCGCTCTTGCTTGAAATAGGCAGCGAGTACGGCATGCGGGCCATGCGCCTGCCGTGCGAGGCGGGCGGCTCGCTTGCATTGCGTCCGTGGATCGCGCTAGTGCGGGCGCGGCTGGACCGGCGCGGGATTGCCCATAACGATCAAGTGGCGGGTCTCGCGCAGAGTGGGCAGCTGGATGAAGCGGCCTTTATCAAGGTGCTCGCCACCCTCCCCGATGGCGTGAGCGAAATCTACTGCCACCCCGCCATACCGGGCGACAGTCCGCTCACGGCGTCCATGAGGGACTACCGTCACGCCGACGAGCTCGCGGCGCTGCTCTCCCCGCGCGTGGCTGCGGCGATGGATGCCACTGGCCTCCCTCGCGGCGGCTTCAGTGACGCGTTCCCGGCCGCTGCGTCAACCGTCGAACCGGCGTTGCGCACTCTATGACCGCAGTACTGCGCTGGCTCCCCTGGGCGCGCTTGCCCTGGAAGCGCTCACTCAGGCGCTCCGGCTCGCGGCGTTTTTCATGCCGGCGGGTTCGGTGTGCAGGAGGCCTGCCATCATGGTGCTGACACATATGGCCGGCGCGGACAGGCAAGCGGCAATTGCGCTCGCACTCGTTAAGCGGATGCGTGAAGTGCGATTTGGTTGCACGGCGCTTGCCGGTTGGCAACTCGCTGAAATGCGCCGCAATTCCCGCTCGCGGCTGACTTGAAAGCAGGTTTATCGAAGGTGCTGCGGCTTCCATGTGGAAAGACATGTTGTGCGGCGCACAACTCAACGGCCGAATCCCCAATCCCATTTACCGATTGAAGATACTTTCAAGCAGCTATTGCGCCGACTGCATTGCGCGCGCCCCGTCCTTTCTCCCACACGGCGCTGGCCCTGAAATAGCACGCATGGCCTTATTCTCCAAAACGATACGGTTGAACAAACATTCACTTGAGCGCCGCCGCACCTAGTAAGACAATCCGTTTCATCCGACGATAATCGGATCATGTGATTTAAATATCTACGGTAGTTCAAACAACTCGGCCCGACACAGCCGACAGCCATCATCACCGAATGAGGCTGCTAAAACTAACCCGAGAACATGCTCACCTCTCTGCTCCCGCCAACCATCACGCCTGCGCTTCGGCTCTGTTTCCACCGCCGCTCGATGGATCAGCAACGGCCGCTATCAACGGTCACCATGGCCTTTACCGTGGTGGCGTTCCTGATTTTCGTTATCGCCCGATCCCACGTAACGGGTATCGACTTACCGCTCTGGCCGCGCCTGACATGTGCACTCGCCATGCTGCTGTTAGTCGCGGCGATCCCCAAGGCGGCGTCTACTTTCATATTCGGCCTGATCGGCGTGCTGTATATCGTCGTTCTGCAGCTCGGGATTGTGATCAATGTCGAAGGCGTTGAAAAACCGCTCTTCTGGATGCTGCCCGCCGGCATGGTCATCCCTATCTGTGCAGCACCGCTATGGCTGACGCCACGGCATTTCATCCTTGGAACCATTGCGTTCTACCTGGCCGGGCTGCCTTTTGTGATGGCCGTGCCCTTCACGCACGACGATTACGTCTTGTGCGCAATGTGGGTGGCTATTGGCATCCCGACAGCAACCACGTTCCATTTCGGCTTCTATTGGTTCCGGCTTAACCACTTCCTGCTCGAAGAGAAATTACGGGCACTCGCCGCAACCGATCCCTTGACCCAGCTCCTGAACCGTCGCGCTTTTCTCGAACAGGCGGACCAGATGCTGAGCGAGACGAAAGGTCACGATGAAGTCGTCAGTGCGATCTTCCTGGACATCGATCGCTTCAAGTCGCTCAACGACCAGTACGGCCACGTGCGAGGCGACGAAGCACTGATGGACGTCACCAAGGTCCTGAATGACGCCGTGCCCGCGCACGCGGTGGTCGGCCGGCTGGGGGGCGAAGAGTTCGCGGTCCTTATCAAGGCAACCAGTCCAGATCGCGCGACCGGGCTTGCCGACACACTGCGTATCCTCGTTGCATCGATACTCCGACCCGATGGTTTTCTCACCGCCAGCTTCGGCGTGGCGCATCGCCGGCCGAACGAGACCGCCACCGAGTTGCTCGACCGTGCCGACGAAGCGCTATTGCGCGCGAAGCACGCGGGCCATAACCGGGTGTTCGTCGAGCAAGCAAGGCGCGTCGAGCGCGTACGCGCTACGGCTCTTGATGAAGACACTGACACACGGGTCGACGAGGAGCCGGTCGTTGTCACCCGCTGGGGTCCGTTCGATTTGTTCACCCACTACCAGCCGGTGTACAGCCTGTCGCATCAGAAGCAAGTCGGTTTCGAAGCCCTGCTTCGCGGCTCGGACCGGCATGGCACGCCGCTGCAGCCCGATAAGCTGTTCGCCCCGCAATCGAATTCCGGTATCAGCGACCTGGATTCACTGACCCACCATCTCCATCTTGCGAACGCCCGCAAGCGCCTGCCGGTTGACTGCTGGCTCTTCCTGAACGTCGCGCCGTCCACCTTCATCCAGCCGGGCTATGAGCAGACGCTGGCCGCGATTGTCGCCGAAGCAGGACTTGATCCTCGGGGGGTGGTGCTGGAGATTCTCGAGTCCGAAGGGGTGGACGTCGAGGAGCTGGCGCTGGCCGCGTGGCGCTATCGCGGCTGCGGTTTCCTGATTGCAGTCGATGATTTCGGCACGGGCCATTCCAACCTCGACCGCCTGCTGCGCATTCAGCCGGACTTCGTCAAGCTCGATGGCGCGTTGATCCGCGCGAGGAGCCGTGCCTCGGATCAGCCCCTGCTTCCCACCATTGTTTCGCTGTTGCATCGGGCCGATATGCTAGTCGTGGTGGAAGGGATCGAGACGACTGAGGAGCTCATCCTGGCGGTGGAATCGAACGTCGATTTCGCTCAAGGGTTCTTGCTGGGCAGACCGAGTGCCACGCTGCCCTCGGCAGCGGCGGTCACGCGGCGCATCGATCACGCATTCGACGTGATTGCCGAAGGCCGGGCCGTGCGCACCGCGCGCTTTGAAGCGCAGTTGGCGCCGTATCTCGCCATGCTCGACACCGCGGCGACAGCGTTGACGAACGGCGCCAGCGTGGAAGACGCCATCGCGCCCATGGCGAAGCTGGACCTGTGCAAACGCTGCTTTGTCCTCGACGATACCGGTCGCATTTTGGGGCAGGAAATTACCGGCCGCGCGGGATCGGGCGCGGATTTCCGGCTCGGGCCGTTGTTCGCGGCACAATCGGGACGATGGGATCATCGGCCGTACTACTGGAAGGCGGTGGCGAACCTGGGAAAGGCGGTGTTCTGCCAGCCGTACTTATCGCTGACGAGCGGACGCGCGTCGGTCGGTGCGACCATGGCGTTCATGTGCGACGAGCGGGTGATGGTTGTCGGGAGTGAACTGGACTGGACGTCGCCGCATCTGGCGTGGCCGACGGCAGAGTGAGGGCGAAAATTGCAGCCATGCCCGAACGTAGCCTGGCTGCAGATGACTGCTGCGAAACGCGCGCACGATGCATGAGATCGGTCAGGCAACCGCGAACCCTTATAACGCTGCGATATGACTCGTCCCCCCGTCAGTGATCGCAGGCAAGATGCACTGAAAGGTCGCACCGTGCTGGACGTTGTTGGACGCCTCCATTCGCCCCTCATGGGCCTCGATGATCGAGCGGCAGATCGACAATCCCATGCCCATTCCGTTGGGCTTCGTGCTGAAGAACGCATCGAACAATAGATCTGCATTCTCCGAACTGATCCCGGTGCCTGAATCTTGTACCGCGACGACTACGTTTGCTTCGCTATCCTCATGTGATTCGATCCGGAGCGTACGTGGCCTGTCGCTGATACCATCCATCGCCTGGATGCCATTCATCACCAGATTCAGAACGACCTGCTGGAGCTGGACCCGATCGCCGAGAAGAGGAGGTAGCCCGCGCGCAAGCTTGAGGGATAGCGATACGTGATGACTGAGGACCTCGTGCTGTGTCAGCGAGACTACGTCATTGATGACATCGTTGAGTTGTAGCGGCACCTTCTGCCGCACGTTCTTCTTAGCCAGACTACGGATCTGGTGAACGATTTCGCTTGCGCGCCTGCCTTCAGCGATCATTTGGGTCACGCAGGCCCGCACCTCGTCAGGTTGCGGCGCAGGGTGATCGAGCCACCGTACACAGGCCTCGCCATTCGTAACAATTGCAGAGAGCGGCTGGCCTATTTCATGGGCGATGGAAGCGCTGAGTTCCCCGAGCGTTGTCAAGCGCGTGACACGAGCAAGCTCGGACTGCGTCTCGTGCAACTTCTGCTCCGCCTGTTTGGCTTGCGTCACGTCCATTATCGCGCCCACGAACTGCAGTCTGGCCGCTTCGTCCGTTGTCGCGTGCGCCACAACACGGAGGTGCCTGACAGTGCCGTCGGGCATCATGAGCCGATGCTCCAGGTCAAAATCCTGCCCGGTGCTTGCTGCCAGGTCGATCGCCTGCCGAACCCGTGCGGTGTCGTCCGGATGCATGCGCTCAAACACCAACTCGACAGTGGGATGGACTCCGGCATCGTATCCGAAGATCCTCAACGTTTCGTCGGACCAGGAAACGTCGCCACTCGAGACGTTCCAGCCGAAACTGCCGGTGCGGCTCAGCTTCTGCGCCTCGGCCAGATAGGTTGCGTGGCTTTGTCGAAGCATCTCTTCGGCCCGTTTGCGCGCGCTGATGTCATTGCCAGTCTCGAGCGTCGCTTTCGGTTGCCCGCTCTGGCTGCGCTGCAGCGCCCAACGGCTCGACACCACCACCTCGGAGCCATCCCGCTTTGTGTGGACAAGCTCGCCCTCCCAGCGCCCGGCGCGCACCAAAGTGTCTGTAATCTCACTGAGAGCCATGGGGAAACGAGTATGCAGGAAGCTGTGGATGACCTGGCCCGACGCCTCCCCTCTTTTCCAACCATAGAGTTCCTCGGCGCCGCGGTTCCAGTATTTAATTACCCCCTTCATGTCACGAACAATAACCGTGTCAAAAGTAAGATCGAGGAGCTCGGCCTGTTCTTGCCTGACTTTTACAATCCGACGTACGCGCCTGACCAGTGCAGTGATTACCAACGACGAAATCAGAAAAGAGACGAGACCGGGCAGATCCTCCTTGAACTGCATATTCAAGCTGAATATCGGCTTGATAAAGAAAAAATCGAGGCACGCAATGGCGACAAAGGAGAAAAAGACGGACGTGATAAAACTGTCCAGGAGGGACAGCAGAACGATAATGATCAAATAAACGCACTCGGTTGCAACCTCGTTGAACCCCATCTGGAAGCACGCCCAGGTGACCAACGCGAGCAGAGCGCACCCCGATGACCAAAGCCAGGCCATGTACCGCAGTTGAACGCCCCGGTTCCCCATGCGTGATCGCCAGGTCAGGGACGCGGGCGAATGCTGCCTCTGATCGTCGCCGTTCATTGGCCCAAAGGGGAAAGTCATGATTTCTCGGGCAATTCGAAAGGAGCAATAAGCGTATGCTAATCGTTAGGTAACGTATTGCAAGTGGGGCCCATCGAGCCCGCATTGAGCGGCGCGAAATCATCGATGGCGCACGATCGAACCGGTCTCTATATCTTCAGGCAAAAGCCGGCAGGAGGCGGCAAACTTTGCAGATCTATGACGACTACTACTTCGGTATGCAAAGTGGGTTGTAGATCAACCGACGAGGCCATCGTTTCAGAAAGCAAGCTGGGGAAAACGCGCCAACAGCCTCGTGCATCTGCGGCGCTGACGGCGCCATACCCCTGCGATCGTTTGCGAGGTGCCCAGATGACTGCTGGTCCGACCCACCCGACGGCAAATCAAGCGGCGGCCACCGACGGTCCCGTCATATACATTGTTGACGACGACCAGGGAATTCGGCTTGCTCTCGGCACGCTCATGCGCTCCATTGGGCTGCGCGTCGAAGCATTCGAGTCCCCTGACGAATTCCTGCGATTTCCACACTCCGCCGGGCCAAGCTGCCTCATCCTCGACGTGCGGCTCCGTGGAAAAAGCGGCATGGCTTTTCATCAGGAAATCGTCAATAGCGGCATGCGTATTCCCGTCCTCTTCATGACGGGTCACGGAGACATCGAGATGGGTGTGAAGGCGATGAAAGCCGGAGCGCTGGACTTCTTTGCCAAGCCGTTCAAAGACCAGGACATGCTCGACGCAGTGGCTCATGCATTGGCACGAGACAGTGAACGGCTTGCGGCGGAAACAGCGCTAGCCGATCTGCGCGCTTCATATCAATCGCTGTCACCGCGCGAGAAAGAGGTGATGGCCTTCGTGCTGTCCGGGCTGCTGAACAAACAGATAGCGTCTGAGATGAACTTGAGCGAAATCACGGTCAAAGTCCACCGTGGTCAAGTCATGCGTAAGATGAAAGCGCGCTCGATGCCAGACCTTGTCCGCAAGGCGGAATCTCTGGGAGTCGCCCCTCATCTGCCCGACGGCGGTCATCGCTGAACGCCATCGTTCCCGCGCACTGCTGCAACGCTGGACAATTCACTACGGGTTCCCAAGAGCGACCGAAAGCCAATGATTGATTAAAGCGGGCTGGCAAGGCTTCTGCAGCAACGCCAATGCGCCGTTGCTTGCTGCTTTTGCCTGCAGGGACGGAGTCGGATAGGCGGTGACAAAGATGGTTGCCGGGGCATGTCCCTGGGCACGCAGGCGCTCATGCATCTCGATACCCGATATCCCGGGCATACGAACGTCGGAAATCAGGAAAGAGGTGTAAGCGGCCTGTCCGGACGCAAGAAATTCCTCTGCCGACTCGTACATGCGTACCTGCAAGCCAAGCGAGCGGAGGAAGCTGCCCAACGCGAGACGCACGGCTCTATCATCGTCGACAATTGAAATAACATGCAGAATTTCCAAAATGCGGCCCCGCCCTCTCTTCGCAAAAGAACGCCGTGCGGCGAGTGCCGCGAGCGTCTTTTAACTTGCAGATTAGCTTACAACCGCACCCAGTGACATGATACGAATGTATATGGCAACCGGGCCACGTCCGCGCCGGCCGCCAGTGTTTGCGCTGCCCATTCCTATTATTTGCGACTCCGCGAGCCTTCTGCGGCCGCGTAATTTAATTAGAAAGGGCTCCGAATTTCCCGGCGCGGTTCACCGCGGTTATACGTCCGTATAAGCAAGTAACGCTAACGCGGCATCGGCATATCCCACCGTAGAGTAGATATGCGCAGCGGCAAAACCTACTCTTCTCTCATCGAGACAGCGAAACGCGCACGGTTCAGCCGGCGGCAATATCCCCTCTTCGGCTGCTTTCGACCGATATTTTTGGCGCCTCGTCAAGGAATCATCGTGTCAGCAGTTCTGAACAGCTGGATACATATCGGAAGCAACGCATATGCCGAGTACACGTTCGTGCCGTGGCTCGGCCGAAGCATCTATCGCCGCACTGTCGACCTTTCCGCAATATGTGTTCGGTAGCCGCAAGTGATGGGGCATTCGACCACACCGATTCGTTTGATTGCTGCTTCGCTCTTTACGAAAGAGAGGAACTCGATGTTGAACGCCGAACCCGATACGACTTCTGACATCCTCTCCGAGAATGGCACTCACGACACGTCTATTGCCTCCGCACTGCCTTCAAACCGTCGTCCGTCGCCGGATCGGACGGGCCGGCTCGCCAAGTCAAAGTCCGCTTACAGCACTTCGTCGCCGACGGGTCCGGATCCTTGGGCAACGACGCTCGCAGCCATCCGCCAATTTTCTTCCCCGCCAGGCCCGCTGCGGAATTCTGCGGACCTGCACGGTTCGCACGCCTCTGCTGGCGTGCCGAATCGTCCGCGGAAGGCGGACGGCGGCGACTTGCGCACCTTTACTGTGACGGTCGTGGAGGAACTGCCCAATTCGCTCTTCGCGCTGTGCTGGCATGACCCGACGCTTTGCTATTACGGAGAGCAAGTCTGGGCGCCGGGTCATGCTGGCTCGCCGGGTCGTTGCGCCGTATCCGGCAAACATATCAGCCTGGGCGCCTCGGTCTATCGGCCTCGAAGCCGCGGACGGGCGATACCCCTTAACGGTGATGCAATGATTCTGGCCAGCGAGCTGATCAAGGCCCGCACAGGCATGTGACACACGCTGGCGTGAGCATAAGGTGTTCGAACTCTCAATAGTGAAGCATCGCCGAAGCGCTGGCCGACTTATGGCGCGCTCCGCCGCCCGACCTTAAGGAGGTCCAAAATGAAACTGGATGCCGCTACGTTTGTGCGATTGCGCCGTCTCGCTCCCCTTCTCGATGACGTGCTCAACGCAGGGGAGGTCGAGCACGCAGACCAGGCCGTGGACCTTGCTTCACTTGCCCAGCTATGCTCACAGCTTTTCGATATGTACCACTGCGAGCATCCGGGAGAAATTGCGCAAGTGAGACTCGATGCCATCGAGTCTCACTAACGCGCTATCACTTGATATCGATAGCGCCCGCGGGCGGATTACCTCCGGAAAGCGACCTCAGGCAATGGAAGTCACACTTCTGCGCATCCCTGACAACGCTCACCGCTACAAGGAACCGCTCGCCACAATGGAGCAACCGGCTAAGGCGCAAAGCATGCATCAGGAGAACTGAATGAACCTCGGGTTTTTAAGCCATCAAGCCATTTTCGATCAGGCGGTGAAGCATCTTTTTCAGCAGCGCCAGGCCGCGCTCCTGCCGCGCGGCGGCGGCGCGTACCGTGGTTACTGCGGCGGCTGTCCTGTCGGCAACTTCATCCAACCACGCGACTACGTGACGGCGATGGAAGGGATCCCCGTGCGCTGTGTCAGCCAGGAACAAAGTGAAGTGCCTGCGTACATGGAGACAGGGGTCGCCGCGCTGAAAAAAGGGCTGCTGCGCTCACGGATCAACGTGTACGACCCGCAGACGGTGTGTTTGCTGAGCTGCCTGCAAAATGTACATGACATCTTCGGCGTCTGGGAATGGGGCGACAGGCTGCATTCCATCGCGCGCCAATTCGGCCTCAATGCTGAACAAGTCAGGAACGCCGCGTAAGCCAGCCAAGCTTGCGCCAGGGGATATCCATGCAAGGCGCAGCGCATAGAGCAAATTCAAATGCGCGCCAGCGTACGCTGTATCGTGTCATTTTCAGCTGTTCCTCCACAAAAGACATAAAAGCCCGCGCCTCGAGGCTAGTGTGCCGCAGGCCAGGCAGTTATCGCCCATAGATCGAGCGACCGCATGGTCCAGCCGGCCAGGGCCTCGCTGATCCGCCCGTCGTCGAGCTCCTCGGTAAGATTTATTCGCTGGCCACCGCCACGCCAAGCCCAGCGTCGGCCCATTTTTTGAATCCGCGAGCGCCGATGAGATAGCTTTACGAATTCGGCATCCTGCCGGCTGCTCCGAGAAAAGCGCGCGGTGCGATGCCGGCACCACGTGCCCTCGAATTGAGGAGACCCGCTCCGGATACAGGTAGCGTCCTGATGGGCGACTCGAAAATATTGCCGATAATATTTGTCTACGGTACTCCGGCATCGTTCACAATCCCCGTCAGCACCCACCGACCAAGCAACGAGAAAATCACGCGCTGCTTCCACAGGTAGCCTTATTACAATGGTCCAGATGAATTACCCGCCTCAACAGCGTCGAGTGCGAGACTTGCTCACTTCATATTTCTGGAGTGGCGAGGTTATCCGCAGCCGACGCGTAAGCGACATCGTGTTAACAGGCACGGTCGACGTGCCCGTGCCGCCGGCACGCGTGCTTGCAGACTGGGAACGGGAGACATCGTCGCGCATGGACCTGGAAGCCGGGGACGTCGAGGCAATGCCTCTGGCTCGATCGATAATGCGTTGGCCGGACTACAAGCGTTGCGTCGAGGCGGCGTCCGACTGGACGCGCGCGCTGGGACTGGGTGACGTCCTCGCCGAAAGCGACGTAGCTCTCATGACCTGCCGAGGAGCCAAGTACCACCACGACGGTGCGCAATATGGCGGGTCGGCCTTTTGCAATCTCTTCATGAGCGAGGACAAGGGCCTGGACTTGCATTTTCCCTCCACGGGTCAACGAATCCCCCTGACCCGGGGGACCGTTGTGGTATTCGATACCGGCCAGCCTCATGGGGTAATTCAACGCGGCAGCAGCGGTTTTAATAGGGCCGGCTTCGCGCCAGACCAGGATTGCACGCAAATATTCCTGACTTGGGAACTTCCTATCGAAGATACCCATGTTGGGGACGCACTTAAGGTTACGTTCGACATCGACCGTTCGACCTCGTTGCAACTCACCGAAGAGCAAATCCGGGTAAGCGGCGCACGGGCCGTTGTGTGCCCGGAATCTGGTCGATGGTGTCCGGTCGACTAATCGTCAGGACCCCTCCTCGCTTTTTCCCTGGCAAAGTGGATGGGTGAACGTAAGCAGTTTTGGCGTATTCATTGACGGCCCTCGACCGTTGATATCGTCTGGAAAAACACAGACCATAAAGTCATGAAAGAGATCAGCGTACAGTTCCCGCCAGTTTTCTACACCGGTTCACGAGCGGTGGGTTAGCGCGCGTCCGTAAGCTGCTCCAACAAACCGCCTCAGAGGCGGTTTTTTTTGCCCTTTCTCAGGCCTTCTTTTTGCATGGCGACGACGACGGCATTGTCTGCCGCCGCGTATCGCTCCCGCTCAAGTAGTTATCTTGCCGATACATCGGTCCGAAGACGCGAGAGTCTTGATAGATGAATATGTCGATGTGGTCGCCAGCCGCTTGCGCTCCATGCATTTCGCTGACAGAAAAATTGGCGTTGAGATCGATCGTAGGGAATCGCGAGGCGGCCAGAAACAATGGGAATGGATCAAAAAAGGAGTTCCGATCCGACTCGAAATCGGTCTTAGAGATAAAGAAAGTGCTTCTGTCACATTGTCGCGACGTGATCGTGAATCATCCGAAAAGATTCGTGGATTTTTTTACATCGCAAGCCGAACAACGAACTGAAGCTCGCGGCGGTTTCGCCTTGGCGGCCTGGTGCGGCGATGAGGCTTGCGAGAGTTGGGCAAAAGAGGCTTTGAACGTGACTATCCGATGTCTTCCGTTCGATCAGTCGCACGAAAATGCCGGCTCGCGATGTGTCGTCTGCGGCAAACCCAGAAGCATCGTTGCGCTATTTGCTAAAAATTACTGAGATCAAGCTTGGCTATGCTTGCCATGCCCGTCACGATCGAAAGACCTCAACACCGCCCGCAACGCATTGGCATTTAGACTCGCAACAGTTCATGTCGAAATATGTCACGGCTCGCTTCGTCCGCTCCGAAACCCCCGTCTGGCGGTCCTCCGCCACGGTGACACCGCGTGACATATCTTCGTTGATGATTAAATTCACGCGCACTCCTATAGTCCGCTCATCGCCACGCCGCAGTGCAGGAAGTGGCCCTGAACCACAAAGGAGATAGTGTGAATACCCGTTCCTTCGCTTCCCCGAGCACCGTCGCTTTCCCCACGTTCGCCTCGTCCATACGCGGCGCCCTGCGCAAGCTCGTGCTTGCTGCAACCGTCGCCATGCTTGCCCTCGGCAGCGCTTCAGCTTTCGCCTGGTCGCAACACGGCACCGCGTACACATCGCGTGGTACGTATAACGGCGCCCGATACGGCTCGTGTGGCGGCGGCAGCTGTTCGCATGCAGGCGGCGTCGCCGGTCCTTACGGTGGCTTCGCGTCCAACACGGGTACTGTTACCCGCAACGCGCCGGGCGAGTTTTCGAACTCGGGCACCGCGACCGGACGCTATGGCAATTCGGTGCAGCACGCCGGCGACACCGACTGCGCGGGCGGCACCTGCTCGCACACCGGCACCCTCACCGGACCGGACGGCAAGACGGCCTCCACATCCGGCGACGTGACAAGAACCGCTCCGGGCCAGTATTCATCGTCCGGTTCGATCACTGGATCGAACGGCAACACGGTCAACCATTCGGCATCGACGAATTGTGCGGGCGCTTCGTGCTCTCGTTCGGGCGCAGTGACCGGTTCGGATGGTGGCACCGTCTATCACTCAGGTACGGCGACGCGGGTTGCGCCGGGCGTCGTCACGACCTCGACCAGCGCGACAGGTACATACGGCAACACCGTGACAACAGGTGGCGTGGTTACCACCACGGGCGTCGTCACCACGGGCGTCGTCACCACGGGCAGCACAACGGTCGTCGTCGCACCGAAGCCGGTGGTAGTTGCCCCCCCGGTCGTATACGTACCGCCGCCTCCGGTCGTATACGTACCGCCGCCTCCGGTCGTATATGTACCGCCGCCTCCGGTTGTCTATGCGCCGCCCCCGCCGCCAGCCGTGTATGTTGCACCGCGCGTCGTCTACATGGCGCCTGTGCCGCGCCCAGTCGTGTGGGTGCCGGCTCACTGGGTCGGCAACGTCTGGGTACCGGCGCACTGGTCATGATGAGCGATAACGCGAAAGGCATGACCAGCAGCATGGCTATGCGAATCAGCCGGAGACTGCCGGGAGGGCAACGCAGCATGAAACCCGGCCATTGAGGAAATCGGTACGTTGGTTGTGGATGACGACTTTAGACAAGATGTAAGGTTCCCACTCTACTGGTTGGCTACAGCGCATCTTCATGCGATAGCTGTCAGACGGAACAGCGCCACCGCGTCGTTCAACTGCCGGCTTTGTTCTTCCAGCGACACCGCAGCCGCAGACGCCTCTTCCACCAGCGCCGAGTTCTG
>DASYLW010000320.1:0-3561 GCA_036009385.1 Caballeronia sp. | reverse complement strand
TTGGAGCAAAACGCTACGAGGCGCCGCGCTGCGCGGATTGAATCAGCTAATGAATCGATTAAAAGCATCAATTCACCCGGTCACAGTGAAGCGCAGGCAAGAGTATAGCGGCAATTGTTGCGCTGCGCCAGATTTTAAGACGGTTTGATTCATCTTACAGTTTGCCGGCCGCGGGGAAATCGCCTGCATCCTCGCCCGCATCCATTACGGCTGCATCGTGATACCACGCTGCAAGGCACTTAACGGCCGGCCGGTTGAAGCCGTCCGGCGGCGGCCCGACCAGTTTTACGCCGAGGCACCACTTTTCAGCGATTCCACCAGCCCGATATATTGCTGCTTCGCAGTGTCCTGCGGCGTGCCCGCGAGCGCGGTCCATGCATCGTATTTGTATTTGCCGGCGATATCGGCGAAACCCGGCTTTTCGCCTTGCACATCGCCCACGCTCGCTTGCTTGTAAAGCGCGTAGAGGCGCAGCAGCGTCAGGTTGCCCGGTCGTTCGGGCAATTCCTTGACGTCCGCCTGGGCAAGCGCAAATCGCGCGTCGAGTTCGTTGATTCCGCTCATTCGGTTCTCCGGACATGCTGGTTGAGGACCGATGATCATAGCAAGCCGGGTGTGCGCGCTTGTCGAGGGTTTCTTCCAGAATTCCCAGGCGAACGGCCAGAGCTGGTACGAGCGGGCATTGTCCATATGGCGCTCACCGCCTCTCGGTTCACGCGGTACCACGGTTCACGTTACATCACGCATTACAATAGCGGCCATGACACGCACCGTTTTGCTCGCCCTCGATACCTCGACCGAATTTTGCTCAGTCGCGCTGCTGATCGCCGACCCGACGGCCGTCGCTGCGCCATCGGCCCACGGAAGCGCCCCTCATTACTCAGCGGGTGAGGTTCACATCTGGTTCAGTCATGAATTGACGGGACCGGTTTCCAGCACGCGCCTGCTGCCCGCGGTCCGCGAATTATTCGATACCGCCGGCCTGAAGCTTCAGGATTGCACGGCGATCGCGTTCGGCGCCGGGCCGGGCTCCTTTACCGGTTTGCGCACGGCAACCGGCGTCGCCCAAGGGCTGGCGTTCGGGCTGAGCGTGCCGGTGGTGCCGATCGGCACCTTGCTCGCGTGCGCGGAGTTCGCGCGCTTGCACGAACCATCGGCGACACGCGTGCTCGCCGCGCTCGACGCTCGCATGCACGAGGCGTACTGGGCGGATTTCCGCTGGGATCCGGTGGCGGGAGCGGCGGGCGAGTGGGCCACGGTCCGGGCAGCATCGCTTGATCTGCCAGAGGCAATTGTCCGGCCGGACGAGCCGTTCACGCTGGCGGGCAATGCGGCGGCGGCTTTCGGCGAACGGTTGCCCATGCCGGCTGTCCCGGCGTGCCGCATCGATTCCGATGCTTTGCCGCACGCGTTACCCGTGGCGCTCGCGGGGTTACGCGCGCTGCGAGCCGGCCGGACGGTCGCGCCGGATCAGGCCGCGCCGGAGTACGTACGTAACAAGGTCGCGCAGACCACCGCCGAGCGCATGGACGCGCGTGCCGCCAAAGATGCCGCCGCGGCCGCCGCTGCAGGAGAGCAAGCCAATCAAGCCGGCCCCGCCGCGCCGGTCGTTCAGACGACGGAGCCTCTACGGTGAGCGGCGTGTTGATGGCGGATCGTTATCTGTCGTCGATGACGGAAGCCGATCTCGATGAGGTCGCCGCCATCGAGAAGCTCGCTTACGAGTTTCCCTGGACCCGCGGCAATTTCCAGGATTCGCTGCGCAACGGTTATTTCGGCGTATGCCTGCGCCATGTCACCGGGACTTTGCTGGGGTATTGCGTGCTGATGCCGGTCGTCGATGAAATGCATTTGCTGAACCTGTGCGTAGCGCCCCAGGCGCAACACGCCGGCGCCGGGCTCACGTTGTTGCGCGAAGCGGTGCGCATCTCGCGGCATCAGAAACTCGAGGGCGTGCTGCTGGAAGTACGGCCGTCGAATCCGCGCGCCATCCAGCTTTACGAGCGCTTTGGTTTTGCCACCATCGGGCGGCGCAAAAACTATTACCCCGCGCGGCACCGGTCGCGCGAGGATGCACTCGTCATGCGTCTGACGTTTTCAAAGGAGGCAGTGGATGGCGCTGCATAAGTCGATGCTGGAAGAGTTCGGACTGGGAACGGTCTGGGTGAGGCGAGGGGCAGCATCCGAATCGGCATCGGCATCGGCTGAAGCGTCCACGGTCGTGCGTGCTCAGTCGACAGATTCGACGGCAATTGCGCCCGATCGCAAAGCTGCGGTCGAGGTGCATCGGCCGGCTTTGCCTATGCCAATCGAAGAAGCCCGCGCGCCGGCGGCCCGGAAAGCTGATCCCGTCGAAACGCTGACGGCGCTCGATGCTGCCCTCTCCGCCGCGCAGGCGAGCCAGCGCGACGCCCATCAAGCGCCGCCTGCAAGGATCGATTCGCGCCGGGTCGATGCCGCCGAGCCGCCAGCCTTCGATGACCTCCCCTGGCTCGACGATGTGCCCCCGCAATCACTGGCTGTTTCGGAAACTGTCGATGACACGGCCGCCGATATCGCGACCCTCGACTGGGAGACGCTGGCCGCTCGCGTTTCCGTGTGCGAACGCTGCCGCTTGTGCGAGCGTCGCACGAACTCGGTGTTCGGCGTGGGCGACCGGGAAGCGGACTGGATGCTGATTGGTGAGGCGCCCGGTGAGAATGAGGACAAGCTGGGCGAACCGTTTGTCGGGCAGGCGGGCAAGTTGCTCGACAGTATGCTGCACGCGGTGGCGTTATCGCGTGAGGACAACGTGTTTATTGCAAACGTGATCAAGTGCCGGCCGCCCGGTAACCGCAATCCTGAACTCGATGAAGTCGCGCGCTGCGAGCCCTATCTGAAGCGGCAGGTCGAACTCGTTAAACCCAGGCTGATTGTTGCGCTCGGGCGGTTTGCCGCGCAGAGCCTGCTCAAGACGGAGGCGAGCATCGCGTCACTGCGGGGGCGGGTGCACGACTACCAAGGTGTGCCGGTGATCGTCACGTATCACCCGGCCTACTTGCTGCGCAGCCTTCCCGATAAAGCTAAGGCATGGGCCGATCTGTGTCTCGCACAGGCTACTTATCGTAAGTCGCTGCAGGCAGCAGACGGCCCGTGACGCCTGCGGACGAGATCACGTTATTCCACGATCCCGCCGTCCGGGATCTCGCGTGGCTGCTGTTCTCGCCGGACTTGCTGAGCACTTCGCACGCGGGCGCGCCGCTCGCTTGTCCCGCAACAACGGAGAGCGGGCGCGATGCCACGTTGGCCTGGCTCGCCGCGCTTGATCGCGACACCGCCGCGCTTCATGCGCAGGTTCACAAACCGTCGCTGACGCGGCTCGGCTTCTACGCCGAAGCGTTACTCGAATACTTCCTGACGCATGGTCCGCACGCGCGGCTGGTTGCAGCGAACATCCCATTGCGCACAGGAGGACTGACGCTCGGTGAAGTCGATTTCCTGCTGGAGAACGTGCGCGGCGAGCGGCTGCACTGGGAACTCGCGGTGAAGTTTTATCTGCACATAGGCGAGGGTGACGGTGCC
>DASYLW010000319.1:0-11104 GCA_036009385.1 Caballeronia sp. | reverse complement strand
GTCTCGACAATTGGTCTTTCGCAGATCGCCGGCGCACAGTTCCTGCATGTGTACAAGGCGCGCAACTGGATCAACTGCGGCCAGGCCGGCCCGCTCGGCTGGACCATTCCGGCCGCGCTCGGTGTTCGTGCCGCGGACCCGCAACGGCCGATCGTCGCGCTCTCGGGCGATTACGACTTCCAGTTCATGATCGAAGAGCTCGCCGTTGGCGCGCAATTCCGTCTGCCGTACATCCACGTGGTCGTGAACAACTCGTACCTCGGCCTGATCCGTCAGGCGCAACGCGGCTTCGACATGGACTATTGCGTCCAGCTCGCTTTCGAGAACATTAACGCACCCGATCTGAACGGTTATGGCGTCGATCACGTCGCCGTGGCCGAAGGGCTCGGATGCAAGGCAGTGCGCGTCTTCAATCCGGAAGACCTCGCTCCCGCCCTTCGCAAGGCGCAGGGAATGCTCGCGGAATTCGGCGTGCCGATCATCGTTGAAGTGATCCTCGAGCGTGTGACGAACATCGCGATGGGCACGGAGATCGATGCGATCAACGAATTCGAACCGCTCGCCGAAAGCGAGCAGGACGCACCGACCGCCATTGCGCATAACGCCTGAGAGAGGACAAAAATCATGCCGAAATTTGCTGCAAACTTGACCATGCTGTTCAACGAAGTGCCGTTCCTCGATCGCTTTGCGGCGGCGTCCGATGCAGGCTTCGAAGCGGTCGAGTTCCTGTTCCCGTATCCGTACTCGGCGGCAGACCTGCGTCAACGTCTCGACGCCAACAATCTCCAGCTCGTGCTGCATAACTTGCCGGCCGGGAATTGGGAAGGCGGCGAGCGTGGCATCGCGTGCCTGCCCGATCGTCGTGAAGAATTTCGTGAGGGCGTAACGCGGGCAATCGAGTACGCGAAGGCGCTGAACGTGCCGCAGCTGAATTGTCTCGTCGGCATTCCGCCGGCCTCGGTGAGCCGTGAGGAAGCACGGGCGACCATCGTCGAAAATCTGAAGTTTGCGGCCGCCGCATTGAAGAAAGAAGGCATCAAGCTGCTGGTCGAGCCGTGCAATCACTTCGATATCCCCGGCTTCGCGCTCAACCGGTCGCAGGAAGGACTGGACGTGATTCGCGACGTGGGCTCGGACAACCTGTTCCTGCAATACGACATCTATCACATGCAGCGCATGGAAGGCGAACTGGCTGCGACGATCAAGCGCAATCTGCCGTCGATTGCGCATATCCAGCTGGCAGACAACCCCGGCCGCAACGAACCGGGCACGGGAGAGATCAACTATCCGTTCCTGTTCTCGCTGCTGGATTCACTAGGCTACGACGGCTGGGTCGGTTGCGAATACAAACCGCGCAGCACGACTGTAGCCGGCCTTGTGTGGTTGCAGGAAACCGCTGGATGGAAGACTGCGCGAGCAGTGGCATAACTGAAGGAGACACACGTAATGGCAACAATCGGTTTTATCGGCCTTGGCATCATGGGCGCGCACATGGCGCGCAATTTGAAGAAAGCCGGCCATGCGCTGGTGCTGAACGGCGCGTACCCCGTACCGGACGACCTGCGGTCGCTGGGCGAAATAGTCGGCAGCTCGACCGACGTCGCTCGGGCTAGCGAAATCATCGTCATCATGGTGCCGGACACGCCGGACGTTGCTAACGTCCTCTTCGCCGAGGACGGTGTGGCGCACGGTCTGGAAAAAGGTCAGCTCGTTATCGACATGAGCTCGATCTCGCCGATCGAAACGCAAGCGTTCGCGAAGAAAATCAACGCGCTCGGCTGCGATTATCTCGATGCGCCAGTGTCGGGCGGCGAAGTCGGTGCGCGTGAGGCTTCGTTGACGATTATGGTCGGTGGCCCGCAAGCGGCGTTCGAACGCGCCAAACCGCTCTTCGATGTCATGGGAAAGAACATCACGCTCATCGGCGATAACGGCGCGGGACAAACCTGCAAGGTCGCGAACCAGATCATCGTCGCGCTGAATATTGAAGCGGTGGCTGAGGCCTTGCTGTTCGCGTCTAAATCCGGTGCGGATCCCGAGCGCGTCAGGCGTGCGCTGATGGGCGGTTTTGCGGCATCGCGGATACTGGAAGTTCACGGCGAACGCATGACGAAACGCACGTTCAATCCGGGATTCAGGATCGAATTGCATCAGAAGGATCTGAACCTCGCGCTGGAAAGTGCAAAGAAACTGGGTCTCGCTTTGCCGCATACGGCGAGCGCACAGCAATTGTTCAGCGTGTGCGTGGCGAACGGCGGACGTGAGTGGGATCACTCAGGAATGGTGAAGGCGTTGGAACTGATGTCGAATCATCAGGTTACCGAATGAACTGCGTGAAAACCGGCTAACGCATAGGCTTACGCGTAAGCATGGCCGGTTGCAGAAGGTGCAATAAAGCGGGGTCCGTCAAGCGGCGCCCGGTGATGACGTGGAAGCCTTGGTCGGTCAGACGTCATTGCCGGGTGTCCGCCTTGCCGGATCTTTCTTTGTTTTCGTGCTCAATACGTGTTTGGAAAATGTCGATCCACACAGTATTACAACTCCAGCGGTGAAACCGAGAACTATCGGTTAGTTCTCGCGACTAAAGGGCTCGGCCTCATCGTGCCGGTTCACGCGGTTATCACAGGAGTTGCAACATGGGCATTTTCAGTTTCATCAAGGACGCCGGCGAGAAGCTGTTCGGCGCTGTATCAACTTCGGCAACTGCGGCACCCGCAGGAGCAGCGCCGGCGCCCGATGTCGCCGCGCTCAATAAGACGGCCGGCGACGCAATCGCCGCCTACATCCGTGCGCAAGGCCTGAACGCCGACAACCTGCAAGTCAGCTTCAACGGCGCGTCACATACGGTCACGGTGAGCGGCCAGGCCGCCGATCAGGCGACCAAGGAAAAGATCCTCGTGGCAGCCGGCAACGTACAGCATGTGGACAAGGTCGACGATCAACTCACCGTGCTTCACCCCACGCCTGTTTCGCAATTCCATACCGTGGTTTCCGGTGACAATCTCTGGAAGATCGCCGACAAGTACTACGGCAACGGCGCGAAGAACGACGCGATCTTCGAAGCCAACAAACCGATGCTCAAGAGCCCGGACAAAATTTATCCGGGACAGGTCCTGCGGATTCCCACGCTGGCTTGAAGACCGGGCGAATGGTTGAATAAAAACGCGATCCGAGGGTCGCGTTTTTTTATTGGAGCGCGAATCAGCACGTGGCTCCCTGCAAACGACCTCGCTGGCTCTTTTGGGCTACGTGGACGCGTTCTATGATTCCTCTTACCTCCCACACGCCAGGAAGACAACGACCATGACATCAACACTCACTCTTCAGATCAGATCGGTGGCCGTTGCTGACTTCGATGCGTGGTTGACGCTATGGCGCGGTTATCAGGCTTTCTACAAGACCGATATCTCCATGGACACCGCGCTGCGCACGTGGGTGCGAATGCTCGATCCATCGGAGCCGGTATTTGCTGCAGTAGCGGTAAAGGATGGCCGCGTAGTTGGGATAGTGCACTGGATCATGCATCGGTCGTGCTGGACTGCAGGCGATTATTGTTGTCTGCAGGACCTATTCGCGGAGCCGGGATTGGACGCAAGCTCATCGAGCATGTCTATGCCAAGGCGGCCGAAGCTGAGTGCTCGCGGGTCTGGTGGTTGACCCATGAAACCAATACCCCGACGCGATGCAGTGATATGACCGCATCGCGGACCGGTCGGGGTTTGTGCAGTACCGGAAAATGCCGGGCTGAACTTCCGCGTTACGCCGCGATCAATAAGTATCGAACGCGCGTTGCAAGTCTGCCGGTGCGGTGCCCGCCGCCAACGCCAACATCAGCAGCACGCGCGCCTTGTACGGGTTCAAACCGCCTGCCGTGATCGAGCCCAGGGCATCGTCGGGCGCCGCGCCATTGCGCATCACATGCCCTGCTCCTACCCTCGACGACCGAACCACCGCAACGCCTTGTTTGACGGCATCGGCGACAGCTTGTTGCAGCGTTGAATGAATCGAACCGTTCCCTGTCCCGGCGATCACGAGCCCTTTGACACCCGAAGCAACGAATGCATCGATAGCCACTCGCGACGCCCCCGCATAACTCGCCACGATCTCGACCGAAGGCAGATCAGCCGCCATCTGGAACGGGCTATGCACCGTATGGGGCCTCACCACTGAACGCTGGAATTCCACCTGTCCGTCCTGCACCCAGCCAAGCGCGCCGCTTTCGGGTGACCGGAAGGCATCGACGGCATAGGTACTCGTCTTGGTCACATCGCGGGCGCAGTGGATCTGGTTGTTGAACGCGACCAGTACGCCCTGCTTCCATGCTGCCCGGCTCGCCGCTACCGTCACCGCGTTGAGAAGATTCAGCGGGCCATCAGCGGATAAAGCCGTCGCCGGCCGCATGGCCGCCGTCAGCACAACCGGCTTCTCGTTTTTAACGGTGAGATGCAACAGGTAGGCGGTTTCTTCAAGCGTATCGGTGCCGTGCGTGATGACGATGCCGTCGATATCGTCCCGCACCAGCAACGCATTCACTCGCGCGCAGAGCGTGGCCCATAGCGCCGGGGTCATGTCCTTGCTGTCGATACTCGCTACTTGCTCGGCCTGAATCTGCGCCACTTGCGAGAGCGAAGGCACGGCGCCGAGCAGTTTATCGACGCCGACTACGCCGGCCTTGTAACCGGAGGTTTTCGCGGCATCGCCGGCTTCGCCCGCGATGGTTCCGCCGGTAGCCAGCACCGCAATCCGCGGCAATGAAGTGTGTAAGGGGTTCATGGCCGTAATTGTAGCGGAGCGGCGCCTCGCTGATTCTTACGCGCTTTAAGCCTCTTAAGGGCTAGACAGCTTCCCGTAATTGCGCCGCGATCTGCGCTTCATCGAGTTGCGGCGCGAACATCTCGATCAGCCTGTACGCGTACGCCCGCAGGAAAGCGCCCTTCCTCAAACCCACCCGCGTGGTGCTGGCTTCGAACAGGTGCTGCGTGTCGAGCGCGACGAGTTCGGTATCGCGTTTTTCGTCGAAGGCCATCGCGGCCACAATGCCGATGCCCAGCCCCAGTTCCACATACGTCTTGATGACGTCGGCATCGATAGCCGTCAGCACGACGTCCGGCAGCGCCCCCGCTTTCGCAAATGCCTGATCGACATGAGAGCGGCCGGTGAAATCGTGGTCATACGTGACGATCGGATATTCAGCAATCTCGTCGAGCGTGATGTTCGCGCGACCGACCAGCGGATGCCCCTTCGGCACGACCACCGTGTGATGCCACGTGTAGCACGGGAACGTGACAATGTCCGGATACCGGTCAAGCGCTTCCGTCGAGATGCCGATGTCCGCCTCGCCATTGATGATCATCTGCGCGATCTGTTGCGGACTGCCCTGACGCAGCGCGAGATGGACCTTCGGGAACACCTCGGTGAACTGGCGGATTACCTTGGGCAGCGCGTAACGCGCCTGCGTATGAGTGGTCGCCACCACCAGATGGCCGTTGTCCTGATCGGCGAACTGGCGTGCCACACGGCGCAGATTCTCGGCATCGAGCAGCATGCGCTCGATCACCTGATGCACTTCCTTGCCCGGCTCGGTCAGGCCGGTGAGACGCTTGCCGCGTCGAATGAAGATATCGACGCCGAGTTCGTCCTCGAGATCCTTGATCTGCTTCGATACACCCGACTGCGACGTATAAAGCACGTTCGCGACCTCCGTCAGGTTCATGTTCTGCCGGACGGCTTCGCGTACAAAACGCAATTGCTGGAAGTTCATGTCAGCCTTTCTTTTTAGTGAGCTCAATGCGCCGGGAACACGCGCAGAACACGCGGCACGGCGGTCACGCCGTCGCCGATATTCAGGTTCAATCCACGCCAGGTTTCGCGATCCAGTTCCGCTTCCAGCACGTTGCCTTCGGCGCCTTCCAGGTCCACGCGCACCGAGCCGCCGAGCGTCACGACGCGTCGGACATCGACCACGATGCCATCGCGATGACCAGAAGCCGTCGGGAACAGTGTCAGGTCGTGCGGCCGCACGTAAGCGAACGCCGGACCCACGAAGTTCGCTTCAGTGGCGATCGGCTGCGCGGCGCCTTGCGCCACAAATCCGTTCGCATCCACGCTGCCCTTGAGCCGGTTCGCCGCACCAAGGAATTCATAGACAAACGATGTCTGCGGATGATCGTAGACGTCTTGCGGACTGCCGACCTGCTCTACATGCCCACGATTGAGCACCACGATCCGGTCCGCGACTTCAAGCGCTTCTTCCTGATCGTGGGTGACGAAAATTGTCGAGATGTGCAGGTCGTCATGCAGACGCCGCAGCCAGCTACGCAACTCCTTTCGGACCTTGGCATCGAGTGCGCCGAACGGCTCGTCGAGCAGCAGCACCTTCGGTTCGACTGCCAGTGCGCGAGCCAGCGCAATCCGCTGCCGCTGTCCACCTGAAAGCTCCGATGGAAACCGTTGCGCCAGCCAGTCGAGTTGCACGAGCTTCAGCAATTCATGCACTTTCTCGCGGATAACCGCTTCGGTCGGCCGCTCCTTGCGCGGTTTCACGCGCAGGCCGAACGCCACGTTTTCGAACACCGTCATGTGACGGAACAGCGCGTAATGCTGGAACACAAAGCCGACCTGCCGTTCCCGCGCGCCCACGGCCGCCACGTCCTCGCCGTTCAGCACGACCGAACCGGCGTCCGCGTATTCCAGCCCCGCGATCACGCGCAGCAGCGTGGTCTTGCCGCAGCCGGACGGCCCGAGCAGCGCGACCAACTCGCCCGAGGGGAAATCGAGCGAGACGTTATCCAGCGCGACGAAATCGCCGAAGCGTTTCTGCAAATTGCGAACGATGATGCTCATGGTGATTTTCGCCTTCTAGTTCTGGATTGACGCGACCGGGATATCGGCCGGCCGCGCCTGCACTGCTTCAATCGATTGCGACATGCGGCGCTCGGCCAGCAGCTTGAGCGCCAGCGTGACGAGCGCGAGCAGCGCAAGCAGGGACGCCACGGCAAACGCCGCCGAGAAGTTGTATTCGTTGTAGAGAATCTCTACGTGCAGCGGCATGGTGTCGGTTTGTCCGCGGATATGACCCGATACCACCGATACCGCGCCGAACTCGCCCATCGCCCGTGCATTGCAGAGGATCACGCCGTATAGCAAACCCCATTTCACGTTCGGCAGCGTCACGCGGCGGAAGATCTGCCAGCCCGACGCGCCCAGTACGTGCGCAGCTTCTTCTTCGTCGTTGCCTTGCGCCTGCATCAGCGGGATCAGCTCGCGTGCGACAAACGGAAACGTGACGAAGATAGTGGCGAGCACAATACCGGGCACCGCGAAAATGATCTGCACGTTGTGGTCGATGAGCCATGGGCCGAACCAGCCTTGCGCGCCGAACATCAGCACATAGATCAGGCCCGAGACGACCGGTGACACCGAAAACGGCAAGTCGATCAGCGTCGTGAGGAAGGCTTTGCCGCGGAATTCGAACTTGGCGATAGACCAGGACGCCGTCAACCCGAACACCACGTTCAGCGGCACGGCAATAGCGGCGACAATCAGCGTGAGTTTGATGGCGGACCACGCGTCGGGGTCCTTCAGCGAATTGAAGTAATAGTCCACGCCTTTCGCGAACGCTTGTGCAAACACGGCAACGAGCGGCACGACGAGAAACAGCGCCAGGAAAATCAGCGCGATAGCGGTCAGGACCCAGCGCACGGCGCGCGGCTCGGTAACCGGATCAAGCTTGTGTTCAGTCACGCGGGGACCGGTCGCGTCTACCGTCTTCTGGTTGACGGTGCTCATGCTTTCGCCCCGTCGATATGCAAAGCACCGGCCGAAGCGGGCGCAGGACCTGCCCCGCGGCTCGTGCGCCGTTGCAGGAACCATTGCAGCGTATTGATCAGAAGCAGCATCAGGAACGATACGCACAGCATCACCACGGCGATCGCGGTTGCCCCCGCGTAGTCGTATTGCTCGAGCTTCGTGATGATCAGCAGCGACGTGATTTCGGACTTCATCGGCACATTGCCCGCGATGAAAATCACCGATCCGTATTCGCCCAATGCACGCGCGAACGCGAGCGCGAAACCGGTCAGGATGGCGGGAAACAGCGACGGCAGCACCACGCGGCGAAACGTCAGCCAGCGCGTGGCGCCAAGGCACGCGGCCGCTTCTTCCTGCTCGCGCTCGAAATCTTCCAGCACGGGCTGCACGGTACGTACCACGAACGGCAAGCCGATAAACGTCAGCGCCACGAGCACGCCCAATGGCGTGAACGCGACCTTGATCCCAAGCGGCGCGAGAAACTGGCCGATCCAGCCATTCGGCGCATACACCGCGGCGAGCGCGATGCCGGCCACGGAAGTCGGCAACGCAAACGGCAGGTCGACAACGGCATCGACCACGCGCTTGAACGGGAACGTGTAGCGCACCAGCACCCATGCCACCAGGAAGCCGAACACGGCGTTGATCAGCGCGCCACCGAGAGCCGCCGTAAACGTCAGCCGATACGACGCCAGCACGCGCGGCGACGTAACGGCGCGCAGGAACGTCGCCCAGTCGAGGGTCGCCGTCTTGGCGAAGGTCGCGGCGAGCGGAATCAGCACCACGAGGCTCAGATACGCCACCGTGATGCCGAGCGTCAGGCCGAAGCCCGGCAGTGCGCTGGGCTTGCGGAAAGTGAAGGTCGTCATGCGTGAATCATCCAGTTCCGCCGCGCCGCGGGGACGGCGCTTCGGGGTCGAGCTTCGGGTTAATTTCGGGCCGTCTAAGCGGCCGTAGTGTTTTTTCAAGCTTCGTTACGACTACAGCATCGCGAGCGCATAAGCGCCGGCGATGCTGCCTTTCATACCGCCACGCTTATTGCAGCCCTTACTGCAGTGCTTACTGCGGTTGATAGATCGAATCGAAGACGCCGCCATCGGCGAAATGCGTCTTTTGTGCGTTGGTCCAGCCACCGAAGGAGTCATCGATGGTGTAGAGCTTGATCTTCGGGAACTGCTTCGTCAGCGCGGCAGGAACGGCCGTGGAACGCGGCCGATAGAAGTTGCGCGCCGCGATCTCCTGGCCCTCCTCGCTATACAGATACTTGAGGTAAGCCTCAGCCAGCTTGCGCGTGCCATGCCGATCCACGACCTTGTCGACAACGGCCACTGGCGGCTCAGCCAGGATGCTCACCGACGGCACCACGATCTCGAACTTGTCCGAGCCAAATTCCTTCAGCGACAAGAACGCCTCGTTTTCCCACGCGATCAGCACGTCGCCCTGCCCGCGCTGCACGAAGCTGGTGGTCGCACCCCGTGCGCCCGAATCCAGCACGCCGGCATTCTTATAGAGCTTGGTCACGAAGTCCTTCGCAGTCGTCGCGTTGCCGCCCGGCAGATGCTCTGCATACGCCCATGCCGCGAGATAGTTCCAGCGCGCGCCACCGGATGTCTTCGGATTCGGCGTCACGATGGACACGCCCGGCTTGAGCAGGTCCGGCCAGTCCTTGATCTGCTTCGGGTTGCCCTTGCGCACGAGAAACACGATCGTCGATGTGTACGGCGACGCGTTGTCCGGCAAGCGCTTCTGCCAGTCTTGCGCGACGAGTCCCTTAGCTGCGAGCGCATCGATGTCATACGCCAGCGCCAGCGTCACCACATCTGCCTGCAAACCGTCGAGAACCGAGCGCGCCTGACCGCCCGAGCCGCCGTGCGACTGCTTGAACGTGACTGTCTCACCGGTTTCAGCCTTCCATTTCTTGCCGAAAGCCTGGTTGAAGTCCTGATACAGCTCACGCGTCGGGTCGTACGACACGTTCAGGAACGACGTGTCGGCGTGCGCTTGCGCGATCATCCCCGCGGTCATTCCAGTCGCCGACGCTGCCCCGATCACCGCCGTGGCGAATAGCTTCCTTGCACGTGCGCCCCACCCCGAATTTCGACTCAGCATTGCCCCGCTCCCCGTCTTTTGTGTTTGAGCAGCCGAGTCTATCGACGGGCTTTCATTATTAAAAATAATTGTTATTCATTCTTTTAGATCAAAAAGTGCTAACGACCGCTGGGAGCGGCGTTGCGGCCACCAAACAGCCGTTAGAGCACCGTGTTGCTGGCCACTGTGTGGTTCTGACGACGTCGAACTTAAAGTAAAGCTTGAAAAGCGCCGAATACTGTATAAAACTACAGGCATCTGTTCATCCATACAGTGGACGACCGGCCATAAAGGGGCAAATGCACGTGACCAAAATGAGCAAACTGACTGCGCGGCAGCAAGAGGTTTTCGAACTGATCCAGCGCGCTATCGAACGCACGGGGTTTCCGCCCACGCGCGCCGAGATCGCGGCCGAACTCGGTTTTAGCTCGGCTAATTCCGCCGAAGAGCATCTTCGGGCGCTGGCGCGTAAAGGGGTGATCGAGCTGGCGGCGGGTTCATCGCGCGGCATTCGCTTGCTGACTAATGGAAGTCTTGACGACGGGCCCCACCAGTTTACGCTGCCGCATGCCAGCATCATGCAATTGTCCTTGCCGCTGGTCGGGCGCGTGGCTGCCGGTAGTCCGATCCTCGCGCAAGAACACATTTCCCAGCACTACGCCTGCGACCCGGCGCTGTTCTCCAGCAAGCCGGACTATCTCTTGAAGGTGCGCGGGCTTTCAATGCGCGATGCAGGCATCTTCGACGGTGACCTGCTTGCCGTGCAGAAGAAAAACGAGGCGAAGGACGGGCAGATCGTCGTAGCCCGGCTCGGCGACGACGTCACGGTGAAGCGCTGGAAACGTCGTCCCGATGGCGTTGAACTGATCGCTGAAAATCCCGATTACGAGAACATCTTCGTAGCGTCAGGCAGCGACGACTTTGCGCTGGAAGGTGTTGCGGTCGGGTTGATCCGCTCCGGCGAACTCTGATTTCTGCAAGGTTTTCGGCTTCAGCCTTGATTTCTGTCTGTGATTTCTGATTTGCAGAGCGGCGGTGGGTGTTCTGGATGTTCCAAGTTTTCCGAGGTTCTACCCAGCCGCGCTGCGCTTGAATTCCGGCCCTATAAAGCGTGACGGACATCGCATCCGCGATGAACCGGCGCGCGTCCTATTGTCATCGGTTGTCATCGGTTATCGGAGAAACATCATGGAACGATTCACCCGGT
>DASYLW010000318.1:0-2454 GCA_036009385.1 Caballeronia sp. | reverse complement strand
CTCGCCGTGAGCAAGGCGGCGCCCACGTCGCGCCGCATAGGCTGGGCAGTTGCGGCTGATTCAATGATCCCGCCGCCCAGGCACACTTCGCCCTGATAAAGCACGGCTGATTGCCCAGGCGTGACGGCCCATTGTGCATCGTCGAAACTGAGTTCAAAGCGGCCATCCAGCGTTCCCGACGCACCCACCACGCAAGCCGCATCCGACTGCCGATACCGCGTCTTGGCCGCGCACACGGTACCGGCGGCCGGCGCGGCGCCCGCGACCCAACTGGTATTGCCAGCCACGAGCGACTGCGACAGCAGCCACGGATGGTCATGCCCCTGCACCACGTACAGCGTGTTCGACGCCATGTCCTTGCCCGCGACAAACCACGGGTCGCCGCTGCCGTCCTTGCTGCCACCAAGCCCGATGCCTTTACGCTGACCGAACGTATAGAACGCGAGACCGACATGCTCGCCGATCACTCGGCCGTCGGGTGTTTTCATCGGACCGGGTTGAGTCGGCAGGTAGCGGTTCAGGAACTCGCGAAACGGCCGTTCACCGATAAAACAAATGCCGGTGGAATCCTTCTTGGCCGCATTCGGCAAGCCGATCTGCGCCGCGATTTCGCGAACCTTTGTCTTGGGCATCTCGCCGAGAGGAAACAGTGTCTTCGACAATTGCGCCTGATTCAGCCGATGCAAAAAGTATGACTGATCCTTGGTCGAATCAGTGGCTTTGAGTAGCTCGAACAACCCGTCACGCTCACGCACGCGGGCGTAGTGCCCCGTCGCGATAGTCTCGCCGCCCAGCGACATTGCGTGGTCGAGGAAGGCTTTGAACTTGATCTCGGCGTTGCACAGCACGTCCGGATTCGGCGTGCGGCCAGCCGAGTATTCCCGCAGGAACTCGGCAAACACGCGGTCCTTGTATTCGGCCGCGAAGTTGACCGCTTCCACGTCGATGCCGATCAGGTCCGCCACCGACACCACGTCGATCCAGTCCTGGCGCGTCGAGCAGTACTCGCTGTCGTCGTCATCTTCCCAGTTCTTCATGAACAGGCCGATCACGTCGTAGCCCTGCTCCTTAAGCAGCCATGCGGTCACCGACGAATCCACGCCGCCCGACATGCCCACCACGACCTTCTGTTTTCCGGCCTTGCTCATTTCGCTCTCTATATTGCTTGCCCAGGTTAAACAACAGCCTAGGTCCCAGCCTGCACCGGCGCAACCGAATGCGTATGAATGAAGTCGAGCGGCACGCGGCGCCCGGCGAGGTAGTGTTCGAGGCATTCCAGCACGGCTGGTGACCTGTGCCGGTCGGCGCATGCGCGCAATTCGTCGGCGCTCAGCCACATGGCCCGCACGATGCCCGCGTCCAGCGCCCTGCCCGGCACCTCGCCCGACGTCGTGCCGCAGAACGTAAACCGCAAATACGTGACCGACCTTCCCGGGCGCTCGAAATGCGTCAGATACGTGCCGACAAGCGCTTCCGGCTCAAAACGGTGCGCGGTTTCCTCGAGCGTCTCGCGCTTCACTGCGTCGACGAGTGTTTCTCCCGCTTCCAGATGTCCGGCCGGCTGATTAACCTTGAGCCCGTCCGCCGTGTGTTCCTCGATCACGAGAAAGCGCCCGTCACGCTCCACAATTGCCGCGACCGTCACCCGCGGTGCCCATCGTTCTGGTTTCATGGGACGGTATTTTACCGTTTTGCGCGTTTTTACGTCGCCTGCAGAGTTCGTGCATGTTGTTGTCCGATGGCGTCATTTTTCACAAATGTTTCGGTTACAGTGACGATCAGTCGCAAATAACAGCTTAAATAACCGCTTAATCACGTGCACAGGCGTCTCGCAGAGATCGTTGCTGCCAAAACGCGAGAGACTGCGCACGGCCATATCAAAACTAGAACGTGAGGAGGATTGAAGATGCATATCGGAGTGCCTGCCGAAACGCGGGCGAACGAGGCGCGCGTCGCCGCCACGCCGGAGACGGTCAAGAAGCTCGTGTCGCAAGGTCACCGGGTCACGGTGCAGCGCGGCGCGGGTGTGCCAGCGAGTTATATCGACGATGCCTTCGCCGCTGCCGGCGCCGAGCTGGTCGATGTCAACACCGCGTTCGCCGCTGACCTCGTCCTCAAGGTTCATTCGCCCAACGAAGCCGAATTGCTGCTGCTGAAGTCCGGCGCGGTGATTGCCGGCATGCTCGATCCGTTCAACGCCGAGAACAACGCGCGTCTGGCCGCTTCCGGCATCACCGCATTCGCACTGGAAGCCGCGCCGCGTACTACGCGTGCGCAGAGCCTGGACGTGCTGTCATCGCAGGCGAATATCGCCGGGTACAAGGCCGTGCTGGTCGCGAGCAATATCTATCAGCGTTTCATGCCGATGCTGATGACCGCCGCCGGCACCGTCAAAGCGGCACGCGTGCTCGTGCTGGGCGCGGGCGTGGCGGGCTTGCAGGCTATCGCCACGGC
>DASYLW010000317.1:0-13408 GCA_036009385.1 Caballeronia sp. | reverse complement strand
GCAGCATCGGACAAGTCGATCTCAAATGGCGAATGACCGCTTGTGGCAAGCATGCAAGCCACCGCCAGTCCCGCAATGACGAGCCAGTTGGGTATGCGGCGCAACCGGCAATCGAACAAGACGACCGCGAGTGCCCAGCTAATGAATAACCCGGCATTAATCATGATATGGGCTCGCTTTGGCCAGGCAGGCTAATCCCGTCGGCCGCCCTTTCAAGCAGTCGATTAAGCAGTCGATTAGACGAGCCCGGTGTCACGCCTGCGCGCAGCAGAGCCCTGCGGGTGATTGCATTAATGCAACCACACACAGTGAGCCCGCTATACCGGCGGATAAGCCGGCATAGTCAATTAATTGCTAGCGAGAAGAATGTGACGCCTGATTCCCCGCGGTGCGAAGCCCGTTCCGCTAGATAGCAGCCACGATAGCCGTAAACACGGTGGTTAGCTTGGTCACAAGGCCAGTCACGGAAATCAGGAGACCCGCCGTGATAAGCCCTGCGATAAGTGCGTATTCAACAGCCGTGACGCCGCGTTCGTCTTTGACAAAGCCCTTGATGAAATTAGACATGATGCATTCCCTCGGATATTTTTAATGGCCATATGGCAAATGATCCGGCATTTTTTTTGGGCCGCTGCCAGCGGGTTCTCTCTTCCCCGCGGGCTTGGCTCCGCATGCCTGCATGCGCGTCGTTGCGCGCGTTTTTCATTGCCGTTTCTCTCAGGTTCCAGATGTGTAGTCGATGCTGCCTCCATCAGTCGGGACGTTTAATGATGCATCCCTAAAACGATTTATAGCCGAACGCTATCTCGAAATCAACGGGTAACACGCAATAATTTCATTGATTGTTACCCTTGGCCGGTAGGGTTTGTGCCACAACAACACTTTGTGCTTATATACCTACCGGCACTTGTCAATTTTTGTCCAATTAACCGACCGATCTGACGGCTAACAATTTAGTTAACGGAAGTTCTCTCATTAACTTTATGCACTTTTATCTAGTGTGTACCCTCTAGTTCACGCGCATTATTCGGCTTGCTCAATGACGGCTCCACTATTAGTAACCGTTCGCACTACCTTAAATAAATGACTGGCAGTGCACGCGATAAACAAGCGGTTGTGGTCGTGCGTGACCGCCCGCGTGTTAAGCATTGAACACTTATCGGACGCGCAACGTGTTACGCCTTGAGGCGTAACAACCTCACCGCGCGTTACGTTACGTGATACCTCAGCGCCGCATCGCTCCATTTCCCCCAGACCGTCAGACCACCGGCAAAGTCATGCCAGGCCTTATGCCGTCTGGTTAGCGCCTTGTGCATGCCAACCGTTCGTCCTCCTCGGTACAAATGGCACGCGTCCTGCAATAAGACGATGGCAGTTCTAAAAGCAAAAAACTAAATACCATCCGAGGGCGTTATGAAGACCATCCATATCCAAAGCGGCGCGTTGCGTGTCACCTTTCTCACTGCGGCTATCGCGACCATATTGACCCTTGGCGCCTGCGGCGGCTCGGGCTCTACCAGCAAACAATTGGGCAGTTCGGGGTCCGGAGCGATACCGACCACTGGTGGAATCGGCGGCGGCACAGGTAGCGGAACCGGCGGTTCGGCTGATGGCGGCGGCGGCATCACGACGGCAGGCGGTGGCGCCGATGGCGGCGGTTCTGGCGCAGGTGGTGGCGTGGGCACCGGCGGCGGAGGCGCAGGTTCTGGCGGAGGGACGGTCGTTGCTGGCGGAGGCACGAGCGGAGGAACTGCTGGTACGGGAGGCGGTAGCGGTAGCGGAGGCGGCGCAGGAGGCGGTAGCGGAGGCGGCACGGGCGGTGGAACGGGTGGTGGCAGCGGAGGCGGCACATCGGTGACGACACCGGTTGCGGCGGTCGTTGGCGGAGCGGGCAACGTTGTGTCGGCAGTGGGCAATGCAGTGACGGGCGTGGGCACGATAGTCGGCAACGCAAACATCCCCGGCGTCAGCGCAGGCGCGACACAAGCAGCAGGCGGTGTCGTCTCGCATCTCGGCGACGCTGTCGATGCCCTGGGCAACGGCGTCTCGCAAGGGCTCGGCCAGATTGGTTCGAGCGCTAACCCCGTGGGCACGACGCTCGCCAGCACCGGCAATGTGGTTCAACAAGCCGGCGCTGCCGTCAGCAGTGCCGGCGATCTGGTGACCAGCGTCGGCAGCGGCGCTCTCTCCCCGCTTGCCCCTGTGACAACGCCGTTGAGCAGCGTGGTGGACACACTCGGCAACGTCGTTACGCAAGCCGGCGGGACACTCGGCACGACGCTTTCTACTGGCGTAGTCAGTCAGATCACACAGCAGGCCAGCACAGCGATCACACCGATCACCGCGTTGGCCGGCGCGCTCACGCAGACTGTTGGCTCCGCAACGGGCCTCGGCGCACCCACAAACAATCTGCTCATCATGCCCGGTGGTGTACTGAAGTCCACTGGCAGCACAGTCGCTTCAACGGGCAACAATCCGCTTGCAACCGGTCTTGGCGGCGTCGTATCCACCGCCGGCAGCACGCTCGCGTCAGCCGGCGGTCTTGTGAACGGCAAACCGGGCGCCAATCCCTTCGCGCCGGTCACCGGCATTCTCTCAGGCCTGACAGGTGGCATGGGCGGCACGAGTGGTACAGGCGGCCCCCTCGCCCCGGTTACGGGTCTCATTAGCGGCTTGACGGGTGGGTTGACGGGCATTGGCCGCACGGGCGGCCCTCTAACTCCGATCACGGGTCTGGTCGGCGGCTTGACCAGCACGGTCGCCGGCCTTGGCGCAGCACCTGGCGCCACCGGTCCGCTGGCGCCTGTTGCAGGCCTGGTCGGTAACTTGACGGGCGCCGTTGGCGGCGCAGGCTCGACACCCGGCGCAGGCCCGCTCGCTCCGGTCGCAGGCGTGCTCGGCGGCTTGACGAACATGGTAGGCGCGGTAGCCACCGGCGTAGTGACGCCCGTGGCTGGCGTGGCGGGCGGTCTCACGGGTGCGCTGACCAACGCGGCATCGGGGGGTGCAGCCGGATCGACGGGCAATCCGCTAGCATCGATCACCGGACTTGCAGGTGGCCTGACAGGTGTCACATCAGGCACGGGAACGGGTCCAGCTAACCCGGTTGGCGGGTTGCTCGCTTCGGTCACCGGAGCGGGCATAGGTGCAGGCGTAGGCACGGGGACCACGACGACGAAATCGCCGTCGACCGGTGCAACGACGACCACCACTGGCGTAGGCGTTGGGGTGGGCCTGTCGAGCACCACAGGCAGCAGTGCGGGCAGCAGCTCGCCGGGCAACCCGCCAGGTGGCGTCATCTCGCTGCTGGGTGGCCTGCTCGGTGCGCATAACAAGTGATATGACGCTGCCGCGAAGCTTGGGCCTCGGGGCTTGTCGCCTGGAGCGACAACTCATGAGGCCACCGGGTCCGTGACCCGGACCGCCCCAGGTTCAGGTTCACGGTTTGAAGCATGTTTTCGTTACGTCCTCGCGACGAGGAGGTCGGGTACCGAAACCCCTCAATGATCCTTTTCAACGTCCGGCAACACCTTGTCTTTCCCGGCGCCGCTCTCGGCGCCGGTCTCGCATCTGCCCGGACATTTCTGCGTATATGACAGACCGCACAAAAAAATCGTAAGGATAACCGATAAAAACAGCTATGAAACGGAATGGACAAACCGGAATAGATCGAGACAAGAACAAACAAAGCCAAAGATTATGGCCATGAAGAGCCGTAATACAGAGGCATGAAATAGAAGCAGCACTCAGCATCAAACGATGACGAACGCAGCAGGACCACGGGTTATGCCGATCCGGCCTCCTCCGCAGTTCGCACGAAAAAAACCAACGAGGGCCGTACCGTGAATATCAAAGAATGGAAATGGACGCTGCTGCTTGCAGCGGTGGCAACGCATGCCGCCCAAGCGCAGACCAGCGGGCAGCTCGCACGGCCCGCGCTGGCGGGCAATCCACTGGATGCATTGCCGCAAGTGAACGCGCCGCAAAAACCACCAGCCGTTACCGTCGATGTCCAGTCTCAGACTCCGCACATCCAGGAACTCCTTGCGCGTCATCTGACGCCACAAGAAATCGAAGTGGAAGGCGTAAAGGCCATTCCGTTCGATGAAGTCGCGCAACGCTTCACCTCGCTTGTGGGCAAGGACGTCACCATCGGCGAACTGATGGAGACGGCGAACGGGGTGACCGCGCTCTACAAGGAACGAGGCTACGCGCTCTCCTTTGCTTTCGTGCCCGCGCAGACCTTCGAAAACGGCGTCGTCCGCATCACCGTGGTGGAGGGTTACGTAGCCGATATCAAGATCAAGGGCGATCCCGGCGCCGCTGAAAAACGCATTCGCGCGATCGCCGAGCGGATTCGCGCTGACGGGCCGTTGCGGCAGGAAGCCTTCGAACGTTACGTCAATGTGCTGGGCCTCACGCCGGGCGTAAAGATAGCAGCGACCGTCGCGCCCCCGCATACCACCGACGGCGCGGCCACGCTCGATCTCGATGTCGAGCGCACGCCGTTCAATGTCGCGACCGGCATCGACATGAATCATCCCGGCGTGCAAGGCATTGTTACCGCGACCGAGAATGGCCTGCTCGGCCAAGGCGAGACGCTGGGTGTCTCCGCGCTACTGCCCAAGGGCCGCAACAATCAAACCTATTTCGACGTCAACGGCTCGTTGCCAATAGGTACCGATGGTTTCGCAGTCAAGGCAGATGCATCGCATTACTACGGGCATCCTGTCGATAACCCCGGCCTGCCCTCCTACGTCGAGCGCACGGTCGTCAATGACAAAGCAGGGCTTTCCGCGTCGTATCCGTTTGTGTTGAGCAACACGCGCAGCCTGATCGGCACGGTGGGCGCATACGCTTCGCACGACGAGGACCGCTACAAGAACACCATCACGGGCGCACAGCTTGGGCAGCGTTCGCAAGTGCGCGTGACGACGTTGCAACTGGACTACACGGGCGTGGATACCGGGACTGTCCGGCGTGCGAGCCTGAACGTGGCGAAAGCGTTCGACGTGCTTGGGGCATCGAAGTCGGCGGACACCAACATCCCGGGCGTTATCACAATCAACCCCGCGTCGCTCACGTTCGTGCGAACGGGTGCCACGGTCTCGCAGACCAATGAATGGCCGTTCAGGATCGGCACCTCGATTGCAGCAACCGGGCAGTACAGCGCGAGTTCCCTGCCGACGTCACAGCAGATCGCGTTTGGTGGACAACGCTTCGCGCTCGGCTATCAGCCGGGAGAAGTATCGGGCGATTCGGGCTGGGCCGCGTCGGCGGAAATCAACCGGCCGTTTGCGATCGGACTGGCATTCATGAAGACTTTCACGCCCTACGTTACCGTCGATACCGCCCACACGTATCTTCACGCCGCCGGTGCGAAACCGAGCCGCCTCGCATCGATAGGTGTGGGCTTCCGGATATCCGATGCCAAGTACTACAGCCTGGATTTATCGCTGGCGAAACCGGTTGGCGATGCCCCGGTGGAAGGCAACGGATCGCGCAGCCCGCGCGTAAACGCGACCTTCTCCTACCAATTCAATTGATGTGGGACAGGCTCCGGCGAACAAGCTGCCCGACTAGAGGGTTTGTACAAAACGCTCCCCATGCTTTGTCGTATTCTGTCCGGCACGCGGCACCGGCGCAGCCGGCAATAATGACAACATGGTCAACGGATCAAGAGACGTTTTACCTCACGGAGGAAGCATGACGGGATTTACCCCACGCGCGCATCGGCATGTCGGACGCATCCTGCTCGCCGGTGCACTACTCGCATCGGCCGCAGCAAGCATGGCGCAGGCGGCATCGCCCACGGGACTCTGGCAAACCATCGACGACAAGACCGGTCAGCCAAAAGCGCTTGTGCAAATCGTCCAGGACAGCGACGGCACACTCACCGGCAAGATCCTCACCGGACTCGGCAGCAACGACGATCCGAACCGCCGTTGCACGGCCTGCACGGATTCACGCAAGGACCAGTTGATGAAAGGCATGACCATCATCAACGGTATGAAACCCGAGGGCGATACGTGGGACGGCGGCCAGATTCTCGACCCCGAGAACGGCAAGCTGTACAAATGCAAGATGCACCTGGACGATGGCGGACAAAAGCTCGTGGTGCGCGGATACGTTGGCGTATCGCTGCTCGGACGCTCGCAAACCTGGATCCGACAGCAGTAGGAACGCTGCGTCTGAATGCGTGGCGCAAGAAGAACGTACAAAGAAAACCCGGCTGAAGACCTTAAAGTCTCGAGCCGGGTTTTTTGTGCACGGGCGAGATTCGCACGTGTATCAAGCGTGTATGTCAAGCCGCGTAACACTACACACAGTCAGGCCGCGCGACGCGCACCGTCCCGTGGGTATTCAACCGGTTCCGCTGAAGGAAGCGGTCCGAGCGGTCCGAGTGGCACGAGTGGCATGAGCACTGGCCGAGCGTCGGCGTGCATCTCATCACGCCGGGCGGCATCCGCCGCGATCGCATGGCCGCCCAATCCCTCAGGCAACTCCGTTGGCACACGCATGCGCGAGGTCATCAACGAATACAAACCTTCACTCGCCACGCCGAACAACTGTTGCATCACGCGCCCAAGCACACCGGAGTCGTGCCATGCCTTGAAGCGGCGGTGACACGTCTGATACGACGGGTACTTGCGCGGCAACGTTGACCATGAAGCGCCGCTATACATCACCCAGAGCACGCCATTGAGCACCGCACGCGTGTTGGCAAGCGGGCGCCCGCGCAGCTCGGAACGGGGCCGCAACTCTGGCAGCAACGGCGCGACCATTTGCCATTCTTCGTCGGACATATCGCGGTAAGGCTTCATGGTTCTCTCCAATCACAAGTAAGTGATTAGAAGATACCGATCCCCCCGAAACCCCGGTATCAGACATGTCCGAATCTTGAAATACGGTCGAAAGCCTTACAGCAGTAAGCTCGAGTCGAAATTATGAGTCTCGCATTGTCAACTCGGCCGTTCGGCCAGCGCTCTCGTCAGGTCAGCGAGCTTAGGTCAATGAGGTGTCCACCAGCCTGCGCTCCGACTCCAGATATTCCTTCGACTGCATCTCGGTAATGCGCGACACCGTGCGGGCAAACTCGTTTGCCATCGGACCCTCGACGTACAGTTCTTCCGCCGGCACCGCCGCCGACATCAGCAGCTTCACCTTGTGGTCATAGAACACGTCGATCAGCCACGTAAACCGCCGCGCCTCGGAAGCATTGCGCGGCGACATCTTCGGTACCTCGGAGAGAATCACCGCATGGAAGCGGCTCGCCAGTTCGAGGTAATCGTTCTGCGAACGCGGGCCGCCGCAGAGCGTCGCGAAGTCGAACCAGACCACGCCGTCGGCTTTGCGCAGCGCCTTCAGTTCGCGCTTCTCGATGCGCAGGATCGGGCTTTCGTCCGGCACTGCGGCAAGCTTCGCGAAGTCGGCACGCAGCGCTTTGTCGGCGGCGGCGCCCAGCGGCGTGTGATAAGCAGTCACCTGCGACAAAGTACGCTTACGATAATCCGTGCCGGCATCCACATTGATCACATCCAGCTTCGACTTGATCAGCTCAATAGCGGGCAGCAACCGGTCGCGATGCAAGCCATCGGGATAGAGCAAGTCAGGGTCGTAGTTCGACGTCATCACGAACTGCACGCCGGCGCCGAACAAGCGGTCGAGCAGTCGATAAAGAATCATGGCGTCGGCAATATCCGAGATATGGAACTCGTCGAAGCAGATCAACCGGTAGCGCTTCGCCACGCGTCGCGCGAGTTCATCGAGCGGATCGGACGTACCCTTCAACTCCTCAAGCTCCCGATGCACCTCGCGCATGAACTCGTGGAAATGCAAGCGGGTCTTGCGCTGCACCGGCACGACCGCGAAGAAGCTGTCCATCAGGAAGCTCTTGCCACGCCCCACGCCGCCCCACATGTAGACGCCACGCGGCAACTCCGGATGCACGATCAGCTTCTTGAACGCGTTCGAGCGGCGCGCCTTGTACGCGACCCACTCGTCGTAGCAACGTTGCAGACGTTCGACCGCCGCCAGTTGCGCTGCGTCCGACTGATAACCCCGCGTCTGCAGTTCGTTTTGGTAGTATTCGTTGACGTTCATGGTGCGAGGTTTTTCAAGGCTAAGAAAGATACAGGCCGTGGATAAAACAAAGGCGAGCGGGAAAACTCCCGCCCGCCTTCGTCTTGCTGCTCAAACGATGCCGCAATTACATATTGAGCGCGCGTTTGTCGACGGCGAGCGCGGCTTCCCGCATCACTTCCGACAACGACGGATGCGGATGGCAGATCCGGCCGATATCTTCCGATGCCGCCTTGAACTCCATCGCCACGACCGCTTCAGCGATCAGGTCCGACGCATTCGCGGCAATGATGTGGCAACCGAGCAGTTCGTCGGTCTTTGCGTCCGCGATCATCTTGACGAACCCGTCCGCCTTGCCGATACCCAGCGCGCGGCCGTTCGCCATCATCGGGAACTGGCCGGTCTTGATCTCGCGGCCTTCAGCCTTGAGCTGCTGTTCCGTCTTGCCGACCCACGCAATTTCCGGTTCGGTGTAGATCACCCACGGAATGCAGTTGTAGTCGATATGCGGCTTCTGACCATCGATAATCTCGGCCACCAGCACGCCTTCGTCTTCAGCCTTGTGCGCGAGCATCGGGCCACGCACCACGTCGCCAATCGCGTACACGTTCGGCACGGTGGTTGCGCAGTGGTCATCCACAGGAACAAAACCGCGTTCGTCGGTCTTCAGACCGATGGCTTCCAGACCGAGGTTGTCCGTGTTCGGCACACGGCCGATCGACACGATCAAACGGTCAGCGTCGAGCGTCTGCGCGTTGCCGTCCTTGTCCGTGTACGCCACTGAAACGCTCGAATCCGTCGTCCTCACTTCGCCGATCTTCACGCCAAGGTGAATGTCCAGGCCTTGCTTCTTGAATTGCTTCGCGGCTTCTTTCGCCAGCGAGTCGTCGCATGCGCCGAGAAACGCGGGCAACGCTTCGAGCACCGTGACGTCCGCGCCGAGACGCCGCCACACCGAACCCAGTTCCAGCCCGATCACTCCCGCGCCGATCACGGCGAGCTTCTTCGGCACGGCGTCAAACGACAGCGCGCCTTCATTGTCCGCAACAATCTTGTTGTCGACCGGAATGCCCGGCAGATGACGCGCCTTCGATCCCGTCGCGATGATCACGTTCTTCGCCGTCACGGTTTCGGTCTCTGCTTCGCCACTTACTTCGATCTGCACGCCGGCGTCCGTCTTGCCGGTGAACTTGCCATGACCCTTCAGCCACGTGATCTTGTTCTTGCGGAACAGGAACTCGATTCCCTTCGTCATCTTCTCGACAATGCCTTCCTTGCGGGCAAGCATCTTCGTGAGGTCGAGCTTTACATCGCCCACGTTGATACCGTGATCGCCGAGGTGATGCAAAACGTTTTCAAATTCTTCCGACGAAGCCAGCAACGCCTTCGACGGAATGCAGCCCACGTTCAGACACGTGCCGCCAAGCTTCAGGTTACCGGCCGGGTTCTTCCAGCTTTCAATACACGCAACCGACTTGCCAAGCTGTGCTGCACGAATCGCCGCGATGTAACCACCAGGGCCTGCACCAATCACGACGACATCAAATTCTTTGGACATGACTATCCTTCTCTTGTTGGATACATGGCGCGCCCGGGCCTACCGAACGCGCCACGAGTCCCAAATAAGGTTGTATTGCCTGATTTAAAGGGCCACCGCAGGGCTTACAGGTCCAGCAGCAAGCGAGCCGGATCTTCCAGCGCATCCTTCATCGCGACCAGCGACAACACAGCTTCGCGGCCGTCGATGATCCGGTGATCGTAAGACAGCGCCAGATAGTTCATCGGACGAATCACGATCTGGCCGTTCTCGACCACTGCGCGTTCCTTCGTTGCATGCACGCCCAGAATGGCCGACTGCGGCGGGTTGATAATCGGCGTGGACAACATGGAACCGAACACACCGCCGTTCGAGATCGAGAACGTGCCGCCCGTCATTTCTTCGATCGACAGCTTGCCGTCGCGTGCCTTCACGCCGTATTCAGCAATTTTTTTCTCGATGTCGGCGAGGCTCAATTGATCCGCATTGCGAACGATCGGCACGACCAGACCACGCGGCGAACCGACGGCAATACCGATGTCGAAGTAACCGTGATAGACAATATCGTTACCGTCAATCGACGCGTTCACCAGCGGGTACTTCTTCAGTGCGTGGACAGCAGCCTTTACGAAGAACGACATGAAACCGAGCTTCACGCCGTGTTCTTTTTCGAACTTGTCCTTGTATTTGTTGCGCAGGTCCATCACCGGCGCCATGTTCACTTCGTTGAACGTGGTCAGGATGGCGTTGGTTTGCTGCGACTCGAGCAGACGCTCGGCGATACGTGCGCGCAGACGCGACATCGGAACGCGTTGTTCCGGGCGGTCCTTCAGCCATTGATCGGCACCCGGCGCCTTCACGTCCGGCAGGGACGGCTTGGCAGCCTTGGCGGGAGCAGCAGGCTTTGTAGCAGGCGCGGAGACCGCAGCGGAAACAGCCGGTGCACCTTGCGTGGCAGCCAGTGCGTCGCCCTTGGTGATACGGCCATCGCGGCCAGAACCCGACACCTGGTCGCTCGCCACGTTCTTCTCAGCCAGAATCTTCGCAGCCGAAGGCGAAGCCGAGGTGTTCGATGCCGATGCGCTGGCCGTTGCCGGTGCAGCTTCCTGTTGCGGTTGCACGGCCGGTGCCGGCTTCACTTCGGCAGCGCCTGCAGCGGCGGCAGCCGGTGCTTCGCCCGCTTTCGCTTCCGTGTCGATCATCGCGATCAATTCTTCGGCCGTGACTATATCGCCGTCATGCTTGATCACTTGCGCCAGCACGCCTGCAGCCGGTGCCGGCACTTCCAGCACGACTTTATCCGTTTCGACTTCGACAAGAATTTCATCGATGGCAACTGCTTCGCCCGGCTTTTTCTTCCACGTCAGCAAAGTGCCTTCCGACACGGACTCAGAGAGCTGGGGAACCTTGACTTCTACGATAGACATTATGTTTTTTCCTGAATGTATCTGGGTACAACGTCAATTCCTGGAGAGTTCGACGCCGTCAATTTCTGGATGACCAGAGCGCGTCAATGCAGCGCGTCTAACCAATCAATGGCGAGCGCTGCTTGTGCATTCCACGTTCAAAATCGAAACTCGAATCACAGGACAGCGCACGAAAAACCGGGGAGCCGCCAACAGCGGCGCTCCCCGGTCACAGCCGTTATTTCGAGATCGTCTGCGCGCCCTTCAACCGGCCAAACGCGCCTTCGATCAGCGCCTTCAGCTGCTCGTAGTGTTTCGCGTAATAGCCGACTGCCGGGGATGCCGATGCCGGACGGCCGCTGTAAGCCAGCTTTTGTCCTTCACGCATGCCTTCACGCAGATGGTGCTCGACGTAGAACCAGGCGCCCTGGTTCTGCGGCTCGTCCTGTACCCAGACCACTTCGTTCGCGTTTTCGTATTTCTTGATTTCCGCGTCGAACTGCTTGTGGGCGAACGGATACAACTGCTCGATACGGATGATCGCGACGTCGTTCGCCTTTGCTTCGCGACGATGCGCTACCAGGTCGTAATACACGCGGCCCGAGCACACGATCACGCGCTTGACCTTCTTCGGCTCGATCGTGCCGTCCACTTCGCCGATGATCGGCTGGAACGAGCCCTTCGCCAGTTCCGACAGATCCGACACCGCTTCCTTGTGACGCAGCAGCGACTTCGGCGTCGCGACGATCAGCGGCTTCCTGAACAAGCGGATCATCTGACGGCGCAACAGATGGAAAATCTGCGCCGGCGTGGTCGGCTGGACCACTTGCATGTTGTGGTCCGCACAAAGCTGCAGGAACCGTTCGATACGTGCCGACGAATGCTCCGGACCCTGGCCTTCATAACCGTGCGGCAGCAGCATGGTGAGGCCTGATACACGGCCCCACTTCACTTCGCCCGACGAGATGAACTGGTCGATCACGACTTGCGCGCCGTTCACGAAGTCGCCGAATTGCGCTTCCCACGCGACCAGCGTGTTCGGTTCTGCGGTCGAATAACCGTACTCGAAACCGAGCACTGCTTCCTCCGATAACACCGAGTCGATCACGGTGAACTTCGCCTGACCTTCAGCAATGTTCTGCAGCGGAATGTAGGTCCCGTCGTTCCAGCGTTCGCGGTTCTGATCGTGCAGCACTGCGTGACGGTGCGTGAACGTGCCACGGCCCGAGTCCTGGCCCGTGAGACGCACGGCGTACCCCGACGCCACCAGCGACGCGTAAGCCAGATGCTCGCCCATGCCCCAGTCGAGCTTTGCTTCGCCACGGCCCATCGCGCGACGATCGTTGATCACGCGCTCGACCAGCGGATGCACCTTGAAGTTATCGGGAACCGTGGTGATGCGGTCCGCGAGGCGCTTCAGTTCAGCCAAAGGAACGGCCGTGTCAGCGGCATCGGTCCACTTGCGGTTCAGGAACGGAACCCAGTCCACCGCGTACTTGCTCTTGTAGTTCGAGAGCACCGGGTCGACCGTGTGATGACCATCGTCCATTGCCTGGCGATACGCCTTCACGTAACCGTCAGCGTCGTCAGCCGTGATCACGCCTTGCTGCACCAGCTTTTCAGCGTACAGCGCGCGCGTACCCGGGTGTTTCGCAATCGTCTTGTACATCAACGGCTGCGTGACCGCCGGCGTGTCCTGCTCGTTGTGACCCAACTTGCGGAAACAGATGATGTCGACAACCACGTCCTTGTGGAACTGCATGCGAAAGTCGATTGCCAATTGCGTGCACAGCACGACCGCTTCCGGATCGTCGCCGTTCACGTGCAGCACCGGCGCTTCGATCATCTTCGCCACGTCGGAGCAATACAGCGTCGAGCGCGCATCGCGCGGGTCGGACGTCGTGAAGCCGATCTGGTTGTTGATGACGATATGCAGCGTGCCGTGCGTGCCGTAACCACGCGTTTGCGCGAGGTTCAGCGTTTCCATCACCACGCCCTGACCGGCAAAGGCCGCGTCGCCGTGAATCTGGACCGGCAGCACTTGCAAACCGTCGATGTCGCCGCGACGGTCCATCCGTGCCTTGGCCGACCCTTCGACCACCGGGTTCACGATTTCAAGGTGCGACGGGTTGAACGCGAGCGACAAGTGGACCGGGCCGCCGTCGGTTGAAACATCCGACGAGAAACCCTTGTGATACTTCACGTCACCGGCCGGCAGGTCGTCGACGTGCTTGCCTTCGAATTCGGCGAACAGATCAGCCGGCATCTTGCCCAGCGTGTTCACGAGAACGTTCAGACGTCCGCGGTGAGCCATGCCGATAATGATTTCCTGCACGCCTGCCGCGCCCGCGTGGCGCACGACTTCGTCCATCGACGCGATGAA
>DASYLW010000316.1:0-7375 GCA_036009385.1 Caballeronia sp. | reverse complement strand
GCGGCCTGCACAGTAGCAAGCGTATGCGCTGCCGCGACTTGCTCGGTCAGCTCCAGGATCCGCAGGCAATCACGCGCGGCGATCGTGCCCATGCTCACCTTGTCCTGGTTATGCGCTTCGGTCGAGCGCGAGAATACGCTGGCGGGCATGGTCAGCTTGAGTGCTTCCGCGGTCCATGCCGACGACGATATCTGCACCGCCTTGAAACCGTGATTGATCGATGCCCGCTCAGGCGCCGCGCCCGACAAGCTGCGCGGCAGGTCGTTGTTGAATTTATCGTCGACGAGCAGTGCCAGTTGGCGATCCATCAGGTCGGCAAGATTAGCGACCGCCACTTTCAGCGCGTCCATCGCGAAGGCGATATGGCCGCCATAGAAGTTGCCGCCATGCAGCACGCGTTCACCATCGGGATCGATCAGCGGATTATCGTTCGCGCTGTTCAGTTCGTTCTCGACATCGCGGCGCACCCATGTCAGCGCGTCGCGCGCCACGCCAATGACGTGCGGTGCACAGCGGATGGAATAGCGATCCTGCAAGCGATGCCCAGGCGTGTCCTCACGGCCATCGAGATCTTCGCGAATCCATGCCGCGGCTTCGGCCTGCCCTGCGTGCGGTTTGACTTCGAACAGCATCGGGTCGAAGTGCGCGGCGCGGCCGTCGAGCGCGACGGTGGACAACGCGGTCAGGCGTGCTGCGAGCCGTGTCAGGTGACCGGCGCGGGCGAACGCGAGACACGCGAGGCCGGTCATGACGGCCGTGCCGTTCATCAGCGCGAGGCCCTCTTTCGGCGCGAGCGTGAGGGGCGTGCAGCCAAGCCGGGTCCAGGCGCTGCGGGCATCGCATAACTCGTCGCGGAAGCGCACATCGCGCTCGCCAACCAGCGCGGCCGCCACGTAGGACAATGGCGTCAGGTCACCGCTTGCCCCCACGGATCCCTCCGATGGAATCCTCGGCAGCACGCGATGATTGATGAGGTCGGCGAGCCGTTCAAGCAGCACATGCCGTACTCCCGAGAACCCGTATGCCAGCGAATTGAGCCGCGCAGCAATGACGGCGAGCGTCTGCGCGTCGTCGAGATGCTGACCCATGCCGCAGCCGTGATAACGCAGCAGTTGCAGGGGCAGGACTTCGACCAGTTCCTCGGGAACATCGACCACGCACGAATCGCCATAGCCGGTGTTGACGCCATAGACGGTTGCGCCCTGGGCCAGATGGCGGCGCAGGAATTCGGCGCCGCGTTCAATACGAGCGCGCCACGCGGGATCGGTGCTCAACGCGACAGGCGTTCGCCGATGCGCAATCGATACGACCTCTTCAATCGTCAGCCGCCCGCCGCCGATGACGATCGCCTCTTCGGCGGCGGTAGTTAGCTTGCCTATCTTTCCACTCGAATCATATTCGGCCATTCGCGCCTCCAGTGCCATTACCATTGCGATCGGGACGCGCCCAGAAATCGAAGAAGTTGAACCATTGATAAGGCGCCTTGCGACAATAGTGTTCGAGACGCGATGCATAACGCTGTGCCCACGCGGCGAGATGCTGCGCACGTTCGCGGCGCGGCAACTCGATGCGCTCAGCGAACAGCTCGAAATAGAGCCTGTATCCCTGTTCTTCCTTCAGGCAGAAAAACAGGTACACGGGGCAACCAAGCGCGTGAGCAAGCACATAAGGGCCTTGCGCGAACGGTGCTGTCGAGCCAAGAAACTGCGCCTCGGTCGTGCGACCGGAATCATGGGCGGGCACGCGGTCGCCGACGATCACCAGCAGCTCGCCTGCCTCCACCCTGTCCTGCATCATCATCGCCGTCTCGGGGCCGAAGTCGCTGACTTCGACAAGCCGTTGCGCGAACGCGCTATTCGCCGATGCCAGCACGCTGTTGAATCGGCGTGCGTGCTCGGTGTAGACAACGGCGGTGACTTTCGCGTGCGCGCCGCGCGTGGCAAGTGCCCGGGTCATCTCGAGGTTGCCGAGATGCGCGCCGATCACGAGTGCGCCACGGCCGCTGGCGCTCAATGCTTCGAACGCTGCCGGGTCGTCGAATTTTATGTCGTCCATGTTGACGCGGCCCGACCATGCAGCGAGTTTATCGAAGCCGGATCGTGCGAATGCCAGCATGTGTTTATACGCGGACCACCATCCCGGCCGCGGTGTTCCATCGTGCGGTGCGGCTCGTTGAAGATGCATGAAGTAGCTGCGCGATGCGATGCGGGCGCGGCTGCCGGTCAGCAAGAAATAAGCGACGATCGGATGCAGCCACAACGCGGTGAAGCGCGTGCCGAAAAGACGGCAGCTAAGCGCGAGCAATGACATGCCGAGATGACTGCCGCGTTCCGCGAGTTGCCACCAGTGTTGCTCGCTTTCGTCCGAAGACACCGCCGATGCACGCGGCATCAATTTATGCGCAAGCAGCATGGGCAGCCGCAGCAGCATGCCCACCACGAGCCGCGTGTGAGTACGGCTGATACGTGCGTTGTCCCACAGCACGTCGAAGTGCGAAACGCCGTCGCTTGCGTAGGTGACGCGCGTCGGGATCGAACGGAACGGTATCCGGCGCCAGTACAGCCGCACGAGTATCTCGATGTCGAAATCCATTCGCGTCGGCAATTTCACGTCTTCGATCAGCGTGCACACCACGTCAAGCGGATACAGGCGAAAACCGCACATCGAATCACGGATCGCAAACGAGAGCGTTTCGATCCACACCCAGACATGTGTCAGGTAGCGGCCGTAGAGGCGCGACTTCGGCACGGATTCGTCATAGACAGGGCGACCGAGAATCACCGCACGAGGCTTCGCACGCGCGGCTTCGATGAAGCGCGGTACATCGGCGCTGTCATGCTGTCCGTCCGCGTCGATCTGCAAGCCATGCGTAAAGCCTGCCTTCCGGGCTGCCCGCAAGCCCGCCATCACGGCTGCGCCCTTGCCGCCGTTCATCGGCAAGCGAATCAGTGTGAGCGTGTCCGCGTATTTCGCTTGAAGCGTGGCGAGCACATCCTGCGTGGCCTGGTCGCTGCCGTCATCGATGATAAAAAGCGGCAGCCCATGCACGCTGAGATTCGCGACAGTCGTGCTGATCGCGTCCTTGTGGTTGTAGATCGGGATAATGATGCACGGCAGGAAAGTCATGCAGTTCCCCGATAAACAATGACACCCGACGTGCACTCCCGCTCACCAAGCCGATACGTAAATTGCACACGCCGGCGCGACGCGTCATGCGTCAACGTGAGATCGAGCAGCGCGCCCGGTGGCACCGGCGCCTTGAATTTCAACTGCTCGATCGATGCCAGCATGCGCACGCCCGGCACTTGTTCGGCCGCCAATCGCATCGCCCAGTCGATCTGCACAACGCCCGGCAGGATCGGCAGGCCGGGGAAGTGGCCAGCGAAATGCACGAGCGTTGGCGGCACGCGAAGTTCGTAGTGCAGCGCGGTGTCGCTGCGTGCTTCGCAGAGCACCTCCACGCCGTCCGCGCGCGCATCGAATGCTGCGGCAACGGCCGCCGCCGGCAACTTGCCTCGGGCATCGAATGGAAGCGCGAAACGGAAGCGCCAGAAGCGCGGCAGCACGACGATATCGAAATACGCCGCAAGGTGGCGGCGCAGAATCTTGGCGAGCGCGACGCGCCCTCGTTCAAGAAGTGCTTCACTACCGGCAACGGTAAGCGCCACCACCGCGCCGACACGCTCGCGCGACATCCCTTCAAGCGATACAACCGCCGCCTGTGCCACATACGGATGCAGCCCGAGGCGCGCCTCAAGTTCGGGTAGCGACACGCGCTTTCCATCGAGCTTGATCACGCGGTCGAGGCGCCCTTGCAGACGGAATCGGCCGTCAGTGTCGAACGCGATGGTGTCGTCGGTGTGATGCCAGCCGTCGTGGCCCAGATGCGGCGAACGCAGATTGAGCGCACCGTCGTCACCGCGCTGCACCTCAACACCGTTCAACGCTTGCCATGCATCGGTCTGATCCTGCCGACGCCATGCAATACCGCCCGTCTCCGTGCTGCCGTAGATTTCGACCGGCGCCGCGCCAAAAGCCGTGGCATATCTGCTCGCCGTGTCTGCCGCAAGCGGACCGCCCGATGAAAAAAACACCCGGGGTGCAGGACTTAAACCTGTGAAACCATCGAGTTCAGGCCAGCGCGATAGTTGTGCCGGCGTCGATACCACAACTGACAAACCCGGCCCGCATTGCGCAATCCGCGCCTGCAAATGTTGCGGCTCCATGCTGAGCGCACGGTCGAATGCGCGCCCGGTCGCAATCGGCCAGAACACGCGAAACAGCAGCCCGTAGATGTGATGATGCGGGACGCTGCCGAGCACGGTCGCGTCGCCGACAAGCGTGCCCCACTGCGTCTCGAGCGTATGAACTTCGGCGTTGAATTGCGCAAGGGTCTTGCGGATCGGCTTCGGTGTGCCACTACTGCCGGAGGTGTACATGGTGAGCGGCGCGTGCGGATCGATCGACGCTAAATATCCGACGTACTCCGAACCAGCCAGCAGCGCAGGCATGTCGGCGTCGGTCAGGACAGCGTCGTAGGCATTCGAGAGATCGGCCAGATAACCGGGCGCTGCATGCGCGGGTATAACCGGTTCCCTGGCTGACGCGAATAACGCAAACAGCGCGCAGGCGAAATTGAACGGATCGTCGATACACAATGCGTATCGCTGCGCCGGGCGCTCGCGTAAATGCGCGGCGATGGCCCGCACTTGCGCCAGGAACGTGGCGAAATCCAGTACGTCAGCGCCATCGAGGCAAACCGGCGTGCGGGCATCACGCCTGGCCAACAACACATCGTGCAAGGCGATCATGCCGCCTCCGAGCGCGCGGCTCGCGGCAGCACGGCCACGTAGCGCCACACGATCTCGCCAACCAGCAACACGCCGATCAGGCCATACGCGATCGCGCCGTTGTACAGCGACCATGCGGCGCGCGACCAGAACAAGGCGGTATAGGCGGAAAATGCGCCATTCAGCACGAAGAACACACACCACATTTGCGTGACCCGGCGCGTGTACCGCACCGCATGCGCGCCAAGCGCCGGATTGCCCATGCGCGCGAGTTTCTCGATCATCGACGGCCCGCGTGCAAGCGTCGCACCGAACGCGACCAGCAGTCCGAGATTCACAAACGAGGGATACAAATGCAACAGCAATTCACTGCCGGACAAGACGATTCCCGCCGATGCGCAACTTAGAAGGCCGGCGACCCACCAGTCGGTCGTGCTCAACTGCCGCAGCGACGTGGCGAACGTACCCGTGCCGGCCCAGCGTTGCAGCCATAGCAAAGCAAAGAGCGCGGCGCCAATGTATCGCGGTGAATCCCAGCGCCATGCACTCAGGATCATCACCGGGTAGGCGGCCTTCAGGGCAACTTGCAGAGTCACTCGCAACCAGTTCGGGGACCCGGCTTGCCGGCCCTGGGACACCTCGGCGCCCTGCCCGCCGGAACGTGCGTCCTCCGCTTGCATCACCCCTGTTCCGCCAGCAGAGACTCCACCGCACCGATCACGTCGCCGACCGTGCGCACCGACTTGAATTCTTCCGGCTTGATGCGCCGTCCGGTCATTTCCTGCAGCTTGATAGCAAGATCGACGGCGTCGATGCTGTCCAGGTCGAGGTCCTCGTACAGATGCGCTTGTGGCGTCACGCGATCGGGCTCGATCCCGAAGTTCTCTTTGAAGATGGCGCGGATGCGCTCAAGAATCTCTGTCTCAGTCACGATTTATTCCCCTTTTCCCCGATGTCGTTCGTAGCGCTCAGCGCGCCTCGCTGGCTGGCAACCAGCGCGGCAAGCGTGCTGATCGAACGGAAGTGCTCTCGCGTGCGTTCGTCGTTCGCCGCAATCGTCAATTGATAGTGTTTGCGCAGCACGATACCGATCTCGAGCGCGTCAATCGAATCGAGCCCGATGCCATCGGTTTCGAACAGCGGCGCATCGTCATCAATGTCCGCAGGGCTCAGGTCTTCCAGATCGAGAGCATCGATCAGAAGCTGCTTAATTTCCAGTTTCAAAGAATCCATAGTCGAACAGCCGCTGGTTAATGTGCGCCTCAACAGCGCTGGTCAAAGTGCGCGCGGCAAGGGCCGGAGAAAGAGCCTCATGCGAAGCATCATGCGCCATGAGCTGGTCGGCAGCGACGGCGTCGAGCACGCTCACGCGGATGCGGAACGCCCTCGACGGCGCGTGATACCAGCGCATCTGCTTGGTGAAGGCCGGCGGGTCGCAATCCATCAGCACGGGCAGGATCGGCGTGCCTGCCTTCAGGGCGATGTGCGCAAAACCGCGCGAGAATGCGTGCAGCCGGTTAGGCCCGGGACTGCGCGTGCCTTCCGGGAAAATGATCATGGTATAGCCCGCGGCGATCTGCCGGGCGCCGGCTTCAACGAGTTCGACCGGGTCGACGTTGCTTACGTATTCGGCCGCCCGCACGATGCCCCAGAAACAGGGATTACCCCAGTGCGCGTTCTTGACGACGCAACATGCAGAAGGCGTCAGCGCGAGCAGCACCACGACGTCGAGGTAGGTTGGATGGTTAGCCACCACAACCACCGGCCCGGCGTCGCGCAATGCGGCGGCGCCCGAGACTTCCAGTTCCATTACGCCGACCCACTGCAAAAAGGCCACCAGCGCCCGGAAGAACCGGTGAATGATGGTCGTGACCACCCGTTGACGCGATGCGCGATGCGGCCACAGCCAGGCGAGCGGAAACACCAGTACCGAGAACAGCAGTCCGCACACGCCGAACACGACGAAGCTCATGCCTGTGGCGACCAGCCGCCAGCCGTAATTAAGCCGCGCCTTCATGCCAGCTCCAATGCCAGGTAGTACCGGCGTTTTGCCATGTGGCGGGCGCCTGTGTGTCGAGACAGCGCTGGACGGCTTCGCTCTGCGTAAGGAAAGAGTCAGAAATAATGGGGAGTGCCAATTCGGTGGAACGTTCCAATGCCGGTTCAGGAGCGCCCGGCGTGCCCCCTGTACCCGATATTGTGCATGCAAGGTGTCCTGCCGCGCGGGTGTCGAGCAGGATCGCGAGCGCACCGCCTTGCACCTCGTCTTCGATGGTGCCGTAGGCGGCATCGGCCGGTTCGTCCGCATAGACCAGCAACACGGGCGACGACGGGTCCGCTTCGAACTGTGCATGCGCTTCGAGCAAGGCAAACCCAAGCGTTTGCGCCCCGGCGGAAATCGCACTGGCGGGCGAACGGTCGCCGCGGGCGATGCCGAATATGCCGGTCATTGCGTTGAGGACGGACAGGCTGAAAGCGGTCGGGGACACCGGTTCACCCGTGCTGATCGCGCGCAGGATGTCTGTCGTGCGCCGCAGTTCACCATGCCGCGATGCGAACACCACGCGCACGGGGTCTCGCTCAGC
>DASYLW010000315.1:0-3714 GCA_036009385.1 Caballeronia sp. | reverse complement strand
CGCGACCGCTTCCTCGCCGGCGAGGATGGCCGCGTTGCGCTGGCCGAAGTCGCTGCCGCTCATGGCGGCAAGGTTCGGGCGGACGACGAAGTCGGCGTATTTATCGAGTTCGTAAGCCTTGATGGTCTGGCCCATGATCGTGAAAGTCTGCATCAGGACGTCGAAGGAACTTTGCGTCAAGCCCGTCTCGGGGCGCGCCGAAATATCCACCGCGATGACAAAATCCGCGCCCATCTTGCGTGCGAACGCCGCCGGCACCGGGCTCACCAGACCGCCATCCACGTACTCATGGCCGCCGATCTTCACCGGTTCGAAGATCGATGGCACGCTGCACGACGCGCGCACGGCAATGCCGGTATTACCGCGCTGAAACAAGATTGGCTGGCCGGTCTTCAGGTCCGTCGCGACAATGCCGAGCGGTTTCGCCATCTTCTCGATCGGCCGGTTATCGAGCGTCTTGTTCAGGTAATTCTGCAGTGCGACGCCTTGCAGGAAACCGCGCGTGCGGAACGGCATCGCCCAGTCGCTGATCGAGGCTTCATCCATGGTCAGCGCGAGCTTGTTGATGGCAATGCCGCTCATTCCCGATGCCGATAACGCCGCAATCACCGAGCCCGCGCTCGTGCCGCTCAGCAGGTCCACCTTCAGGTTGCGCGCTTCGAGCGCCTTGATTACACCGATGTGCGCGAACCCCCGGGCCGCGCCGCCGCCCAGTGCCAGGCCGATCCGCACGGTCCTCTGGGGCGTGCTGGTGGCCGGTATGGGCGATGCCGGCGGCACGGGAGGGTTAAGCGCGGTGGTGGAACCGGTCGTCGTGGTGCACGCCGTGAGCACGGCCGATGCGCAGCCAAGAGAGAACGCGCGCCGCGACAACTGAGGCAGCGACGAAAGCAAGGGTGGCGATATCTTCAAGGAATTCTCCTGCGATGCAACGGGGACGAGCGTGCGGCGTGGACGCTGCGCAGCCGGCTTGGTTAGCTGCCTGGTCGAGCCATCCGTGACGGCCGCACATGATAAAACATGATGACCCCCGAAAGCAGGCGAAAAGCGCCGGCGGGTATAATTCACACTCGTTTTGACCGCTCGCGAAGTTCGTCCATCAGACGCGCCGAAGCCGGTCCCCGATATATCGCTTGCCTGGCTCCTCCCGTGCCAGCAAACGCATTTGAGCTATCGAGCACACCGCACATGACCCAAGTCCGTACCCGTTTCGCTCCCAGCCCCACCGGCTTCATCCACCTCGGCAACATTCGCTCCGCGCTTTATCCGTGGGCGTTCGCGCGCAAGATGAAGGGCGTTTTCGTGTTGCGCATCGAGGACACCGACCTGGAGCGTTCGACCGACGCGTCCGTCGACGTCATCCTTGAAGGCATGGAATGGCTCGGCCTTGACTACGACGAAGGTCCGGTCTACCAGATGCAGCGCATGGACCGCTATCGCGAAGTGCTCAAGCAGATGCTCGACCAGGGCCTGGCCTACCACTGCTATATGTCGACGGAAGAACTCGACGCATTGCGGGAACGCCAGCGCGAGGCCAATGAAAAGCCGCGTTACGACGGCACGTGGCGGCCCGAAGAAGGCAAGGTGCTGCCGCCTGTTCCGCAAGGCGTCTCGCCGGTCATTCGCTTTCGCAATCCGCTGGGCGGCGTAGTGAGTTGGGACGACGCGGTGAAGGGCACGATAGAAATCTCGAACGACGAACTGGACGACCTCGTGATCGCGCGTCCGGACGGCACGCCGACGTATAACTTCTGCGTGGTCGTGGACGATCTCGACATGAAGATCACTCACGTGATTCGCGGCGACGACCACGTGAACAACACGCCGCGCCAGATCAACATTCTGCGCGCGCTGGGCGGCGAAGTGCCGGTGTATGCCCACTTGCCGACGGTGCTCAACGAGCAGGGCGAGAAGATGAGCAAGCGCCACGGCGCGATGAGCGTGATGGGTTATCGCGATAGCGGTTACCTGCCGGAAGCCGTGATGAACTATCTGGCGCGGCTTGGCTGGTCGCATGGCGACGCGGAGATTTTCTCGCGCGAACAGTTTGTCGAATGGTTCGACCTGGACCATCTGGGCAAGTCGCCGGCGCAATACGATCCGGACCGGCTGAACTGGCTGAACGCGCACTACATCAAGGAAGCTGACAACGCGCGGCTGGAAACGCTCACCAAGCCGTTCCTGGCCGAGCTGGGTATCGACGCCGCGATGATCGAGCAAGGGCCTCCGCTCGAGCTCGTGATCGGTCTGCTGAAGGATCGCGCATCAACGGTAAAGGAAATTGCCGATAACGCCGCCATGTTCTATCGGGAGCCCGTGATCGATCCCGCTGCACTCGCGCAGCATGTCACTGAAACCGTGCGCCCTGCGCTCGTGGACTTGCGTCAGGCACTGAGCGAAGTGGAGTGGAGCAAGGAAGCGATCTCGGTGGCGTTCAAGGCCACGCTGACGAGCCACAAGCTCAAGATGCCGCATCTCGCCATGCCCGTGCGCCTGCTCGTCGCTGGCACCACGCACACACCGTCCATTGACGCAGTGCTCATGTTGTTCGGCCGCGAGACGGTGCTGAGCCGGCTCGACAAGGGCACTGCCTGAATATGGGTGTGAGGTGGGGCGGGCGCGTGGCATCGTCGCGAACGGTGTCCGGTTTTCGCATCAAGTTCGCACCCTGAGAACGAACTATTTTCAGATGCTGGGCTAAAAGGTATTTACAACTTCAAAAGTGCCCCTTAGAATCTCGTTTCTGTTCTGCAAGGGGGGTATAGCTCAGCTGGGAGAGCGCTTGCATGGCATGCAAGAGGTCAGCGGTTCGATCCCGCTTACCTCCACCACAGAACGGAAATGAAGCTTTTTAAAGCGCCAGAGCATCGGAAAAAAAGCTTCACAAGAATCACAAAGCTGTTTATAATGTCGTTCTTCGCTGCTGACTGACAAGAAACTGATTAATAAGCTTAAAGTAGTATCAAGCGATTAAGAAAGTATTAATCGAAGTTAATCAGAAGCCGGTCAGGGTTTAAGCGAAAAGAGTAAAGACATTAACTGAAAAGTTTATGTCCCCATCGTCTAGAGGCCTAGGACATCACCCTTTCACGGTGAGTACAGGGGTTCGAATCCCCTTGGGGACGCCAAAACATCGGCGGCTGCCAGAAGCGCTGCAAGTTTGTTGAGCCAACCAACCTCACGAACTGATGGAAAGAAGTGGAGCGGTAGTTCAGTTGGTTAGAATACCGGCCTGTCACGCCGGGGGTCGCGGGTTCGAGTCCCGTCCGCTCCGCCAACAAGTTGTAAAAGAAAAAATCCAGCTTAAGCTGGATTTTTTTCGTCCAGGTTTTTTGTACCCGCGTTTTTCGTTCTTTCCCGTCCTTCCCTTCGTTCTCTTTCCTGATTCCCCTTTCGGTTCCTCCGGCTATTTTCGTACCACCATTGCGTTGCATCTCGTTGAACGTGTGGCGCGCATGACATCGAACCTGGCGCTCGTAAAACTCTCCATTGCCAGCGCGCGCCGGCTGACTTAGTGTTGATGACTTGATTCAGTGCTTTCATCGCGCCATGCTCGATCCCACCGAAGCTCTTTCGCCGTTTCAGTTGCGCCTGGCGTCGATGGACGATTTTTCGTTCGCCGAGGCGCTCACGCGCAACAACATGAACGGCTACTATCGCCGCCACAATCTCGTGTGGCGAAGCGATCTGTTCCTCGGTAGCTGGCGCGAATCG
>DASYLW010000314.1:0-4424 GCA_036009385.1 Caballeronia sp. | reverse complement strand
GCGGCACCCGGTGGACTGTAGAACAGCCACCATGCCAACGTCGCACACAGGGACAAAACCATTTGCGCCGCCACGACCTTGAACGGCGTGACACGCGATGGACGACTCACTCCGGGACCAAACAGCGTCTCCGCCTCTGCCCGCGTAAGCGGAACAGTTTTGTTATCTTGCGCTTCGGCGTCCCACGAATCGTCAAACGGATGATCCGGCGCATGACCCGACTGACCGGAAGAAGTGGAGTGAGGCGTTGAACCGGACGTCTTGTGTCCGGTCAAATTAGCGGCAGGGCGTGAATCGCGCCCATCTTGCCCGCCTTCCGGCGCTCGATCCTGCTCTCGCACCGCCATCACACATCTCGCTAAAAGTCAGTTACAGCCAGCGCATTGACCGTCCGTCCATGGCTGCCTTCAACCACATACTTACGTTGCGCTTTCGGAGTCGCCAAGCTGATAAATCCGGGGGATTGTAAGCGATTGTTGTCACAGATTCAATAGCTTAGGGCCATCAAAAAAGAAGCGGACAACGCTGAAAAACACGTCTCTAAAGGGAGACTTCGCTTGTACGGACAAAGAGTTCGATTAACGCCGGATGGGCACTTGTTCCGCGTCGTCTTAAGCAGGACACGAATCGCATTGCGTGCGCCGCACCTTTTTTATCGGATCAGACCAGCCAGGCTCCCACCGCCGCTGCGACGATCCAGAATGGAATGGAGATGAGGTGAAACGGACCCCACATGCCGCGTTCGCCTGAAAGCCGAACGGCAATCAGATTGGCGAGTGAACCGATCGCGATGCCAAATCCACCTACGCTCACACCGAATGCCAGCGCTCGCCAGTCTTTCGAAAACTCGGCGAGCATGATCGCTGCCGGAACGTTGCTGATTCCCTGGGACAACACGGCGCCCGCCGCGTACGCCTTGAACGGAGAATCAAGGCCCAGGCTTGCGATTGCGTGATGCACCCATGGCAACGCAGCCACGCTGCGCAGCACGATGAACATCAACACGAAGATCAGCAACAGCAACCAGTCGATCTTCAGCACGACTTGACGTCGCCACAACAGGAAACCTGCAGCAACGGCGGCCAGGCCGATGCCGGCATAGTGCGCATCGGCGAGAACCACGAATGCGATGAACGCAATGCCCGCTACAGTGCAGAGCGGGATATCGACGGAATGCGCTTCCTTGTCACTGGAAAGATCGAGCGGCTTGTTGTGGAACATCACTGCGGCCAGCAGGTAAAGCATCGCCATGAGCGCTGCGCATAACGGCAGCAATGCCCACACGAACCGGCCGAAGGGCACGCCGCTCGTCTGCCAGAGAAACAGGTTTTGAGGGTTGCCGAGCGGCGTCAGGATCGACCCGGCATTCACCGCGATCGCGATAAAGATCACCAGCCGCTTGATGGGAAGCGGCGCAAGTTTGTGCAGTGACAAGGTCAATGGCACGACGGCGAACAGTGCGACGTCGTTGGTGAGCAAGGTCGAGAGCACTGCGGCGAGACCGATCAGCAAAAACGCCAGGCCGCGTTCGCCGTGAATCCGATGCACAACGCGGTGTGCCATCCACATGAGGAAGCCGGACAGTTCCACCGCCTTGGTCAACATCAGCAAACCGGCTAGCGTCAACACGGTCTGCCAGTCGATCAACGCCGGTAACGACGCCCACGGCTTGGGATGCAGGACTTGCAACGCGATGAGCGCGACCAGCAGGATCGTCAGCACGGGTTCTTTGGTGACAAGCGCCCATGCTTTCGCCAAAGGATTTGCTCGTAAGTGTTTGGAGTCCGCGGGCGACTGCATCGAAGCTTATGCCTGCGCCGTGGATGTATTGTCCGTGGTCGCTTTGCCGTTGACGGCGCCTGTGCGCAGTCGTCCCAAAATGCCTTCGAGCGCATCGAGATCGCCGAAATCGATCTGCAACTTGCCACGCCCTCGCCCGCCCATCTTGATCTTTACGTTCGCCGACAGCAGGTCGGACAACTCCTCTTCGAGCCGGCGCGTGTCGCGGCCACCATCGTGCGCGGCGCGCGCTTTCGTAGCGGGCGCTTCCCTGGTCGTCGATGAAACCAGCTTCTCCGTTTCACGCACCGACATGCGCCGGTTGACCACCTGGTTAGCCAACTGGATCTGCGTGGCGGCATCGACGGCGAGCAGCGCGCGGGCATGGCCCATGTCGAGATCGCCTGCGAGCAGCATGGTTTGAACCGGCGTAGCCAGGTTCAGCAAGCGCAGCAAGTTCGATACGGCACTGCGCGAACGCCCGACCGATTCCGCAGCTTGCTCATGCGTGAAATCGAATTCATCGAGCAGACGCTGAATGCCTTGCGCCTCTTCCAGCGGATTCAGATCCTCGCGCTGGATGTTCTCGATCAGCGCCATGGCCGCGGCGGCCTGATCCGGCACGTTCTTCACCAGCACCGGCACTTCTTCAAGGCCAGCCAATTTCGCCGCCCGGAAGCGCCGCTCGCCGGCAATGATCTCGTACCGGTCGTCGCCAATCGAACGCACCAGGATTGGCTGCATCACACCTTGCGCGCGGATGCTCGCTGCCAGTTCCTGCAGCGCGCCTTCGTCCATTCGCGTACGCGGCTGGTACTTGCCGGCCTGCATCACGTCGAGGCGCAGAACGCTCGGCAGGCCCTCGCTACGCACGGCCTCGGTGATATCCGAACTTCCGCCCAGCAGGGCCTCCAGACCGCGCCCAAGGCCCTTCTTCTTCATCGTTGCGCTCATCTTGCTTCCTCGTTCTGCCATCTTGACGCTGTGTCCGTTAAAGCGCGCGTACGCGCTCGATCATTTCCGTGCCGAACTGGATATACGCCTGCGCGCCACGCGATGCCCGGTCAAACACAACACCGGGCAGCCCATAACTGGGCGCCTCGGCCAGACGCACGTTGCGGGGAATGACGACGTCGAAGAGCTTGTCGCCGAAATGCTGTTTCAGTTGATCCGATACCTGTTGCTGCAACGTAATGCGGGGATCGAACATGACCCGCAACAATCCGATCACCTTCAGGTCTCGATTGAGATTCGCGTGGACCTGCTTGATCGTGTTGACGAGGTCGGACAGGCCTTCCAGCGCGAAATACTCGCACTGCATCGGGATGACCACGCCGTGGGCGGCGCACAACCCGTTCAGCGTGAGTAACGACAAAGCCGGCGGACAATCGATGAGGATGAAATCGTATTCGGCTTCAACTTCGGTTAAAGCCTTACGCAGCACGCGTTCGCGATTTTCCACGCCAACTAGCTCCACCTCGGCGCCCGCCAGTTCGCGGTTAGCCGGCAAGACGTCATAGCGGACAGCATCTGTACGAGTGCGCGCTTCAAGCACCGTGACCCCGTTGACCAGTACGTCGTATACGGTGTTTTCGACGGCGGCTTTGTCGACGCCACTTCCCATCGTTGCATTGCCTTGCGGGTCCAGGTCGACCAGCAAGACCCGCTGGTCGAGCGCCGCCAGGCTCGCCGCGAGGTTGACTGCTGTCGTCGTCTTTCCGACGCCGCCCTTCTGGTTCGCGACGCAGAAGATTTTTGCCATCGTGATGTGTCCCTTCTTTCCTGACTGGATTTCAGGTGCGCGTGAGATGTCGACTGCAGTGTTCAATGTGGGGCCGCTCCGATTTCAATTTCGATCAGGTGGCGCTCGGCGTCGAGCATGGGCACGCGGAGACGTTCGATACAGCAGACTTTCGCGTCGGCGGGAAGGCGAGCAATCTCGGCGTCCGGCCTGATTCCTTTCATCGCCCAGATGCGGCCGTTGCCAGCAACCAGATGACGCGCAAGTGTAACGAAGTCAGAGAGCTCTGCGAATGCACGCGAGACTATTACATCGAAAAGACCTGGGACTTCTACACCGGGATGCAGGTTCTCGACACGTCCTGTCACAACCGACAAGTTGGTCAGCCCGAGTTGCAGCTTTGCCTGGGATTGGAAGGCTGTTTTCTTGTGAACAATGTCGTTCAACGTGACTTGCCATTCGGGCAGGACGATCGCCATGACGATCCCCGGTAAACCGCCGCCTGATCCAACATCGAGCGCTGACTGAGGCCCGGTGCGGCGGGTAAGAAACGGGATGATCGCGAGAGAATCGAGAATGTGCTGGATCAGCATCTGGCGCGGATCGCGGATCGCCGTCAGGTTGTAAACCGCGTTCCACTTGCCCAACAGGGCCACATAGTCGAGCAACTTCTGGCGCTGCGCGGCGGTGACGGCAACGCCGAGTTGCTCGATTCCTTCGTTTAGAAGCGTTGTTAGTCCGGCGTCCCCGGTTTCTCGCTGCATCACGAGACGGAGCGAGCGTTGCCACGCCCGGCCCTGCTATTTCCCGTTGCCGCCTGACCTGTAGCGCCATCGCGCCGGCCCAATGCCCGTTTGAGGTGAACCATGAGCAAAGAAATGGTCGCCGGCGTAATGCCCGAGAT
>DASYLW010000313.1:0-1552 GCA_036009385.1 Caballeronia sp. | reverse complement strand
TCGCCACGCGGCCATTCGCACGCCGGCTGGCCGGAATCGATCCGGCGATGTCCACCTGCGCCATGATCCAGCCGCCGAAGACATCGCCGTGGACGTTGGCATCGGACGGTTGCGGCACCACGCGCAGCGCGACCGGTTTGTTGGGGAGTTGCAGGGATTGGGTCACGAGCGAATTTCCATGAAAGAGTGACGGGTTGCCAGCGGGTCAGCGCGCCGTGGCACCTTCTGCGACAATGCGGGATTAAACGATGTTGCTATGCGCTCGGACGAGTTGGTTTTATCCACGACCGTTTTAGCGTGTTTTTACGGCGTTTGGCGCAGGTCTGGCTGATTGTTCCCACGCTGCTGCCGACGCCGGGAGACATCGAATTGTACGGGAAAGCCCGCATTTTGAGATGGGTGCCCGTCCCGCGATACCTCGCTCGTCCGACACCGTCCGGCATCCTGTGGCCCGGCGGCGCGGACCTCTGCAGACCTCGAATCCATGCGCCGCAATTCTCCTTCTGAACCGGTTCCCGTCGCAAAAGGCCCGCGTAACGACTGGCAAACCATTCTCTCGCTGCTGCCGTACCTGACCACGTACAAATGGCGCGTCGCGTTTGCGCTGACGTGCCTGATCGGCGCGAAAGTCGCGAATCTGGGTGTGCCGATCGTGATGAAGAAGGTCATCGACAGCCTCAGTTCCATCCAGCACCTGACCGCGCTCGGACGCGCGCAGGATTCCGCGGCGATCATCCTGGTGAGCGGCGTGGGCCTGCTGGTCGTAGCCTATGCGGTCGTGCGCCTGTCTACATCGCTATTCACCGAGTTGCGCGAAATGCTGTTCGCGAAGGTCACGGAAAGCGCCGTGCGGCAACTCGCGCTGAAAGTGTTCCGGCATTTACATTCGCTGTCGCTGCGGTTTCATCTCGACCGGCAGACCGGCGGCATGTCGCGGGATATTGAACGCGGCACGCGCGGCATTCAGCAACTTGTTTCATATTCGCTGTACAGCATCCTGCCGACGCTAGTGGAAGTCGGCCTTGTGCTCGGATTTTTTGTTGCGAAATACGAGGCGTATTACGCGATCGTTACGTTGATTGCGCTGGTGACGTATATCGTTTTCACGATCAAGCTCACGGAATGGCGTACGCACTTTCGTCGCACGATGAACGAACTCGATTCGAAAGCGAATTCACGTGCCATCGATTCCTTGTTGAACTACGAGACCGTGAAGTATTTCGGCAATGAAGAGTGGGAAGCGCAGCGTTACGATGAAAACCTGAGGCGCTATCGCACGGCGGCTATTCGTTCGCAGCGTTCGCTTTCGGTGCTTAACTTCGGGCAGCAATTCATCATTGGCACGGGGCTCGTGTTCATTCTGTGGCGCGCGACGCAAGGCGTTATTGCCGGGCATCTGACGCTCGGTGATCTCGTGCTGATCAACACGTTCATGCTGCAGTTGTATATCCCGCTGAATTTCCTGGGCGTGGTGTATCGCGAGCTCAAGCAGAGTCTCACCGATATGGACCGCATGTTCACCTTGCTCGGCGCCGGGCGTGAAGTGCCGGAT
>DASYLW010000312.1:0-3695 GCA_036009385.1 Caballeronia sp. | reverse complement strand
GCCTGCAAAACCGGTTCGGTTTGCGTCCAGGCGAGGCACGCATCGGTAATGGAGACGCCGCGGCGCAGCGGTACACCGGGCTTCAGATCTTGCCGGCCTTCTTCCAGATGGCTTTCGATCATCACGCCAATAATGCGCCGGTCGCCGCCGCTCAGTTGCCGCGCGATGTCCTGCCCCACCTCGATCTGGCGCAGATGCGACTTGCCCGAATTCGCATGCGAACAATCGATCATCACCTGCTCGCGAAGTCCCACGTCCTTGAGCGCAGCGCAGGCGGCGGCTACCCCTTCGCTATCGTAGTTCGGCCCTTTCTTGCCGCCTCGCAGGATCACATGCGCGTCCGCATTGCCACGGGTTTCGAAGATGGCAGCCATGCCCATCTTGGTCATGCCCATGAACGCGTGGCTTGCTTGCGCCGCGACGATTGCGTCCGCTGCGATCTGCACGCCGCCGTCGGTGCCGTTCTTGAAACCGATCGGGCAGCTAAGCCCGGACGCCAGTTGCCGATGGCTCTGGCTCTCGGTCGTCCGCGCGCCAATAGCGCCCCAGGCGATCAGGTCCGCAATGTACTGCGGGCTTAGCAGGTCGAGAAACTCGGTGCCTGTCGGCAAGCCAATGCTGCTGATGTCGAGCAGCAACTGGCGTGCGCGGCGCAGGCCTTCGTTAATACGAAACGTGCCGTCAAGAAGCGGGTCGTTGATGTAACCCTTCCAGCCGACGGTGGTGCGTGGTTTTTCGAAGTACACGCGCATCACGATCAACAGGTCGTCTCGCAGTTCGTCAGCGGTGGCCTTCAGGAGATGGGCGTATTCGAGTGCCTGGTCATGGTCGTGAATCGAGCATGGTCCGACGACAATGACCAGCCGGTCATCGCGCCCTTGAAGAACGTCGGCTATTTCAACGCGGCTTTTTTCAACCAGCGTCTGCACCGCGAGCGGCACGGGCAGGTCATCTTGCAGCAGCGCAGGGGAAATCAGCGGGCGGACGGCGCCAATGCGGACATCGTCGATGCGAGTCGTATCTTGCGTCGAGTCGGCACGGCCGGCCTCCTGATCGTGAAACGGGTTGTCGAGGCGGCTCATGGGATGGTTCTCCGGAAACAGGGTGACAGCCCGGGATTATCGCATTTGAGCCGGTCGACGTTGAGCCAGTCGACGCAGGTGAGCACATCGAGCAGAACGGCAAACGTGATGAGCCTGGTTGTCAGCAACCTGATGGTCCGTTTCGCGAAGCGACAATACGAGCGCGTTTACCCTCAATTTACTCATACTATTTTGAATTCTGATCACCCTGCTTATGCTGTGCTTACGTCGGTCAGTGGTCAGGACCGAGGCTTATCTTTCAATGCACATGGTTTCGCTGAACATGGACTATCGACACGTCCAGCAAGGCAAAAGCATGCACGGGCGCATCGTGCAGGATCTCGGCATGGATATTGTTGGCGGCAAGGTTGCGCCCGGCGAACGGCTGCCCGCCGAAGTGCTGCTGTGCGAGACCTATGGCGTGAGCCGGCCGGTCTTGAGGGAGGCGACGCGAGTGCTCGTGGCAAAGGGACTGGTGGTGTCGAAGCCGCGGGTGGGAAGTATCGTCAGGCCGCGCGCTGACTGATACATGCTCGATCCCGACGTACTCTACTGGAGGCTCAGCAGCGTACCCGAAGGTGAGTTCTTCCGCTCGCTGATCACTATGCGGCGCATTATTGAACCGGCTGCTGCGGCGCTCGCGGCCACGAGCGGCAGCGGTAAGGATCTCGCCCGGATCGAGGCTGTTTATACGCGCATGGAAGCGGCTGCAACCGCGCCCGACTTGCGAAGCAAAGTGTTTGTTTGCCGTCGTCGCTCAAATGCATGGATGTCCTGGACGACGCAGATTGAAACCGCCTTCTTCATGCATTTGGCCGCAAGCGCGCTGCAAGCGGGAACGATTTGATCGCGCCTGCTGCAACGGCTTGACGGGAAGCCAACGAGGTTCACGCGGCGTGCCGCGCTTTCCTGATCGCGAGTGCCACGCTTGATGAACACTCAATCCTCCGTCGCTTGGCCCGATCCGAGATCGGCGCCGGTCATCGGATCCGACCTTTTATCCGATGCCGTGCGCGCGGCCATGGCCTGCAACACATCCACTTCTTCCGCCGATACCCCCACGGTCGCGAGTCCATCACCGCCATCCACGGCCGGTTGCGGATCTTCCACGAACTTCCAGTCGCCGCCTTCATTCCACGGGCCGCGCACCGCCGGCTCGCTGCCTTGCGACATGTTGTAGTAGACGCTTGTAAATTCCGGCACACCCGGCAACTTGCCTTGAGGGAAATTCGGCTGGATCGAGTGCAGCGCCTTCTCGAACGACTTCTGGTGCGCAATTTCACGCGTCATGAGGAAACCGAGCGCTTCCTGGATGCCGGGATCATCGGTGACATTGATCAGGCGCTCATACACGATCTTGGCACGTGCCTCAGCCGCGATATTCGAGCGCAGGTCGGCTGTCGGCTCGCCAATAGTGTCGATATACGCCGCCGACCATGGAACACCCGCCGAATTCGTGAGGGCCGGACCGCCGCCGTAGAGAAGGGCCGTGGTGTGCGAGTCATTGCCGCCGGAAGTCATCGATCGGTACAACTCAGCTTCCTGCTCAACGGCTTCGGCTAGTTGGCCCTTCGCGCCTTTGTTCAGCATCGCGACAATTGAACCGATGATTTCCAGATGGCTCAGCTCCTCCGTGGCGATATCGAACAGCAGGTCCTTGCGGCCCGGATCGTCCTCTCCTACGGCCTGGGTGAAGTAGCGGCAGGCCGCGGCAAGTTCGCCCTGCGGGCCGCCGAACTGCTCGAGCAGCAGGTTGGCGAGACCAGGATTGGGAGCCGCGACGCGGACAGTGTATTGCAGGCGTTTGTTGTGGACGAACATATGTAGTACTCCTTGGATAATTAACCGCTCGGCTCTATTCAGAGCACTCGAGAGGCGTGCAGAAGCACGCGAAATCATCGCGATAAAAAACAGAACGAAGGTGGCAGATTGCTCCGGACAGCAACGCGATGGCAAACCGTGTCGCACCCAACCCTGGGCGTCCGGGTCTCAGAGCGGCGAAATGCTCTGGCGTACATGCGGCAACTTCGCCGCGAAGAAAAAAGGACTGCGATGACCCCTGCAGCATGGGCCGTTCCCGACGCGCAGTGCCCCCATTTTCAGCGCCTGCGAACCGCGGTGAATCGGCGAAAAACCTTGACGCACCGCAAAAACCAGCCTATAAACATCCCATTGGATGGCAGTCGGATGGTTTAGATGATTGAAAAAATTGAAGTACTCAGGCCGAAGGGCGGTGAGACGGAGAAGATCACGATCAACCTGGGTCCGGTGGACTTGGGGCAGATCGACCTGCTCGTGGAAGAGGGTTTTTATTCGAACCGAACGGATCTGATTCGTACGGCCATCAGGAATCAACTGGCCACCCACTCGCAGGTCGTGAACGAAACGGTGACGCGGCGCGCGCTGGTTCTGGGCATGCAGCACTTTTCGAAGCGTGACCTTGAGGCGGCGCGGACGGCAGGTGAGCGGTTGGACATTCAGGTGCTGGGACTCGCGAGCATTGCCGCTGACGTGTCGGCAGAACTGGCGCTCGAAACGATCGCATCGATCGTCGTGCTCGGCGCTTTTCACGCCTCGCCTGCGGTGAAAGCGGCACTGGCTGGCCGGATTGCA
>DASYLW010000311.1:0-4916 GCA_036009385.1 Caballeronia sp. | reverse complement strand
TATTGCTGGTCGGCGCGGCCGCGGCTCGCGGTCGGCAGGCCGGCGCAGCCGTACACGGCCAGCGGTCCGGCGCGTTCATCGAGCGGCAGATGCGCGGTGGCGAAGACCTCGCCGAGAATTTTCGCCACGCGAGTGGAAGGGGCCGACGCGTTCCAGTGCTCGACGGCTTTGCCGTTATGGATCACCGATATCGCGATGTCCGGCCGCGCCAGCGCCACGCGCCGGACCACTTCCAGGCAATGCCCGAGTTCGGTCTGTTCGCTTTTCAGGAACTTGCGGCGCGCGGGGGTGTTGAAGTACAGCTCGCGCACTTCCATCGTCGTGCCGATTGTCCCGGCCGCCGGCGAAATCGCGCCCGTCTGGGCATCGATCCGGGTCGCATGCGCGCACGCGGCGGTCCGGCTGGTGATGAAAAGCTCTGCCACCGACGCAATCGATGCCAACGCCTCGCCGCGAAACCCCAGCGACGCCACCGCTTCCAGCTCGGCAAGCGAGCGGATCTTGCTGGTGGCGTGGCGCAACAACGCCAGGGGAAGTTCGGCGGGAGGAATGCCGCAGCCATCGTCGACGATCATGATCCGTTTCACGCCGCCTTCGTCGAGCGTGATCCGCAAGCTCGACGCGCCAGCGTCCAGCGCGTTTTCGAGCAACTCCTTCACCACGGAGGCCGGCCGTTCGACCACCTCGCCCGCCGCAATCTGGCTGATCAGCTGGTCGGGCAGCGGCTGAATGGCGCGCAGCGAGCGCCCGGCAGCGGGAGAGGTGGATATTGTGTCGGATGAATCGATGAGATCGGGCATGCCGAAATTATAAAGCTTCATGACCGTGAACGATCTGGCCGCCGTCCGGTCTGCCACTACGCGCTCGCCAGAGTCCCGAACAGCGTACTGATCTAGGCGTTCCGGAGCGGCGCAAACGGGCTGATTGGCGCTAAAACCCGCCATTGAACCCATGTTTCGCGAATTTTCGGGCGTCGAGTTCGGTATCATGGCGCGACTGTTTTTATCGCAACGTTTTTGCAACGATATGCTCGCGCATGCATGCTGTTGTTGCTAGTTTCCCGCATATTTCATCTTGGTCGAGGCCCTCCTTTGGATACGCTGCTGTCATTCCTGAGTCTTATTCTCCATATCGACAAATCGCTCGGATTTTTCATCCAGCATTACGGCGGCTGGGTGTACGCGGTGTTGTTCCTGATCGTGTTCTGCGAAACCGGGCTTGTGGTGCTTCCGTTCCTGCCCGGCGACTCGCTGCTGTTCATTGGCGGCGCGTTCGCGGCGAGCGGGTCTATGGATCTCGGTGCGTTGATCGTGCTGCTGCTGGTCGCGGCGATCCTCGGGAACACGGTGAATTACTGGATTGGCCGCGCGATCGGCCCCAAGGTATTCGATACCCATATTCCCGTGCTGGAACGCTTTCTCGATCGCGAAGCGCTTCGCAAGACGCACGGTTTCTACGAGCGGCACGGCGGCAAAACCATCGTGCTCGCGCGCTTCGTGCCGATTGTGCGGACGTTTGCGCCATTCGTAGCGGGTGCATCGGCGATGAAAGCCTCGCGTTTTCAGTTGTTCAACATACTCGGCGCAGTGATTTGGGTATTGCTGCTCGTATTGTTGGGTTATTTCTTCGGCAATATTCCGTTTATTCGCCAGTATCTGAACGTGATCGCGCTGGTCGGCGTGTGCGCGGCGATCGTGCCGATCGTGCTGGGCGCATTGTGGAAAGTCATGCGGCGTAAAGCGAGTAATAAGCCGGGCTGATTGGTTCGAACGCGTGGTTCAAATGCGCGGTTCAAACGCGCGAATATCACGGGCGCGGTATCCGGCTCGCCGGCGTCTTCGCCGCCAAAACGTAAAAGGTTAGAATGCCGAATTGTCGGCTCGGTGTTTCGAATATCGAGATGAACGAGTCTGGCATTTCGTGAACAAACGTTAAATGTTTTATGCTGGCGAAGCTTGGCGAGGTCTGATAGCAAATGTTGGAACGAACAAGAAGTGAAGCGGGAGCGGCGTGTCACTGGCGCCGTCTCAGGCTGGTGGTGGCGGTGCTGGGTGTAACGGCGCTGCTCTCCGGCTGCGGGATTTTTGGCTGCGGCGGCAGTGCGACGAACGGCGGGGCTTTCGGCGGATGTGGCGCCGGCATGCGGTTCTGAGCGCTTAGACGCAGCCCGGAAATATCGATAACAGGAAGTCAGGGAAGACGGCAAGCATGGCGGTATCGCGTTCAGGTAATTCAGGATGGGCCGTCAGCGGCCGCGGGGGAGTGCTCGCTGCGCTCGTTTCCATTGGCGTGGCTGTTTCGATCGCCGGTTGCTCGACGGCGCTGACGCCCGCGCCTATCGTCGAGCAGTCGACTGGCGGCACGAGCTCGCCAGCACTGATCCCCACTACGCCGCCGGGCGCCGGGTCAGCTGCCGGACCGGCCGCCATCGCGCCGGTGCAGGCGGATGCCGGGCCAGGGTTTTATCGCGTGAAGCCGGGCGATACGCTTTATGGCATTGCCCGGGCGCAAAAACAGCGGCCATCCGATCTCATCAAGTGGAACAACCTGCCTGAAAGCAAGCAGGTCAACATCGACCAGGTGTTGCGCGTGGCGCCGCCAGGCAGCACGGGCACGGCCGCCAACAGTGACGACTGGAGCAAACAGGCTTCGTCGGCGTCGGCATCGAAGGCTGGCCCGCCGATCATCGGCGCACCGCCTGCGACGGCGAGCAATAACAACGCCCCGGCCGACACCAGCACGCCCGCGATCAATTCGAAGGGCGCGTGGCTCATGTGGCCGGCACAAGGCGACGTGATCACGAAGTTCGGCGAAGGCGGCAGCAAGGGTATCGATATTGGCGGAAAGCTCGGCGAACCGGTGAAGGCCGCGGCGGCGGGCAGGGTTGTATATGCGGGCAGCGGTTTGCGGGCTTACGGGCAGATGATCATCGTCAAGCACAGCAACGATTTCTTGACCGCGTATGCGCACAACGGCAAGCTGCTGGTGAAGGAAGGCGATACCGTCCGCCAGGGTGCGACTATCGCGGAAATGGGGAACGGGCCGGGCAACAAGCCGTTGCTTCACTTCGAACTGCGCAAGTCGGGGCAGGCTGTGGATCCGGTGCCGTCACTGAAGAAGGCCGGGTGATGAATACGGTGCAGAACGCGCATGCGACGGGAGCAAGGCTGATATGAAACGGCTCTTGCTCACTACCGCGTGCGTATCCGCTGTACTGCTTGCCGGCTGTAACGACCAGCAAAACGCGGACGCCATGAACAAGCTCAAAGCGTTTTTCAACGCCGTCAAACCAGACACCTTGTTGTTGAAGGACCTGACGCCGGGCGTGACCACCGAGGCGCAGATTCTAGACCAGATGGGCGAACCGGAAATGGTTCGGAATTACACCGACGGCTCGAAGCGTTTCGAATATCCGCGCGGTCCGGCGGGTACGAACACCTATTTCGTCGATATCGATACTAACGGCAAGTTCGTCGCGGTCACGCAAGTGCTGACCGCTGCCAACATCGCCAAGGTACGGCCGGGCATGACGCAGGACGAAGTGCGGCGCTTGCTGGGCAAGCCGACGACCATCGCCGAATATCCGCTCAAGCAAGAGCGCGTGTGGAGCTGGCATTGGGAAGAGGGCGGCGTCACGCGCGACGCCATGTTCAACGCGCATTTCGGCCCCGATGGCATTGTGACGACCACATCGCGATCGGAAGCAATGGGCGGCGGCAAGCATTGAGCGTGGCGGGGCGTTTTACGGGGGCGTTTCAAAATCGCGGCACCCAAACTGATGGATCACCAAAAATCAAGACACGCGCTGGAGCGCGAGGCACTCATGGCGCTGGCGGCGCGTCATCGCGCGGACCGGGCGATGACGTTTGCGACGCTGGGAACGCTTGAAACAGCCAACGCGGGCTGGCAATGTGGCCGCGGACACGCGTGGGATGACGGCGTCAGCGCCGCGCAGAACGTGCGTTGCATGAACTGCGCGACCCAGCGCCGCGAGCAGCAAACGGAGCGGCTAAAGGCACTTGCTGGGGAGCGGGGCGGGAGATTGTTATCGGCGAGCTATGTTGATGCCACCACGCCGTTGCGATGGGAATGCGCGTTTGGACATAGCTGGGACGCGCAAGCGGAGATTGCCACGCGGCGCTGGTGTGCAGAGTGCATGCGTCGAGGCGTGTACGATGCGCCGACGCCGTTTCGCAAAGAAGCAATTGCGCGCGATGGCCAGTGATCCATGATCTGACACTAACGATGAGTGCAAGTCAGCGCTAGCGCCACCAGACGCACTCGCAAATTATTTTCGATGTATCCGGAATAGACGGGAAAAAAAGGGGTTCGCCCTAGTACCAACCCGTTAAACACTCTGGAGTCGAAAATGAAAAAGATTGCCCTGTTCGTGATGTCCGCTGCTGTCCTCGCATCGTCAAACTCATTTGCCCAGGCTCAAGGCCTGACCCGCGCTGAAGTCCGCCAACAACTTGTTGAAGCGCCGCAAGACGGGTCACAACTCGTGAGTAACGCGTCGTATCCCGATGTGGCTCGCATCTATACCAATCAGGTCGCGCAGGCAAAGCAGGGCGCGTCCGCCTATGGCGGCGTTGCAGCCGGCTCAAGCGTCAGTTCGTCGCGCTTTGCGAATATCGGCAGCCCGAGCCATGAAGCCTGTGTCGGTCCGTACAGCTTCTGCAACATCTATGCGGGTTCTTGATGGCTGCACGGACGACTCGTTCATGGTTAGCTCGAGTCGCGGGTCGTCTTTTCTTGATCGTGTTGGCTTGAGCGATCAGCCTTAGCGACCTTGGTCACCTTAGCCGCTTGCACGAACTATCGTAGCAGGACCAGTTGAGGCACGGTGTCCGAGCCACACCATACGATTGCATTTTGCCCGTGTTTTGTACCGAGTTCTTTGGCATCACTAAGTT
>DASYLW010000310.1:0-5571 GCA_036009385.1 Caballeronia sp. | reverse complement strand
CACTGCATCGAGCAGATTCGATTCGCCAAGGAAGTCCGCGACAAACACGCTCTTCGGGCGAAAATACAGGTCCGCCGGCGTACCGAGTTGCGCAATCGAACCGGCGTTCATCAGGCAGATGCGGTCGGACATGGTCATCGCTTCTTCCTGATCGTGCGTGACGTAGACAATCGTCGTGCCCAGGTCGCGATGAATCCGCTTGATCTCCAGTTGCATCTGGTCGCGCAATTTCTTGTCCAGGGCGCCGAGCGGTTCGTCCATCAGGATGATTGACGGCCGGTAGACCATGCAGCGCGCGAGTGCAATGCGCTGCTGCTGACCACCCGACAATTCACGCGGATAACGCCCCGCCACATGCGGCAGATGCACCATCTCCAGCGCTTGCATGACCTTCTCGCGTGTCGCCTTGGCGTCGGTCTTGCGCATCTGCAGCGGAAACGAAATGTTTTGCGCTACCGTCATGTGCGGGAACAACGCGTAGTTCTGGAACACCATGCCGATGTCCCGCTCATACGGCGCACCGTATGTCACGTCAACACCATTGATCCGCACCTGGCCATCGTCCGGTTGCGCGAGCCCGGCGATCAGGCTGAGCAGTGTCGTCTTGCCCGAGCCGCTGGGTCCGAGCAGGGTCAGGAATTCGCCCTGCGCGACATCGAGATCGGTCGGGGCGAGGGCGACGAAGTCGCCATAACGCTTGCAGAGTCCCGTGATTTGAAGGTTCGAGGTGGGCATGGAATCGGCATCCGTGGCGGTGAAAACACAAAAGAAGCGATGAAAACAGCGCTCAAGTCAGGATCCAGCTATTGAACCGTTCGAGTGCGACACTTTGTTTGTCCTGCCAGAATTTCGCGTCTATGTGCAGGCCGTTCTTCATGTTCTCAGGGAACGTCGGGCAGTTCTTCGCGATCTCGGGCTTGATATAGTTAAATGCTTCGGGCTGCGTAACACCGGCCGGGAAATAGTCGACGAGTGAGGCCTGACGTTTGGGGTCGGAGGCAAACTTGATGAACTCGCGGCAGGCGCCGGCGTTCGGCGTGCCTTTGAGAATCGACCAGTTGTCGACGCCCCAGATGTTCTGGTTCCAGACGATCGCCACCGGCGCGCCGTTCGCAATTGCCGATTGCGCCCGCGATACCCACGTGCTGATCATGTCCACTTCGCCGGAGCCCAGCATCTGTTCGACTTGGGAACCCGTGGTCCACCATACGTCTATATGCCTGGAAATCTTGTCAAGGCTCGCTACGCCCTTGTCGAAGTTGACCGGATAGACCTGCGAGGCCGGTGTGCCGTCGCCCATCATTGCTTCTTCGAAGGTATCGAACGGGTACTTGCGCAGGCCGCGACGGCCCGGGTAGTCCTTGACGTTCCACATATCGGCCCATGAATTAGGGGCTTTCCGACCCTTGAAGGCATCGGTGCGGTACGCGAGCACCGTCGTATATATGTTGGTGGCAACGCCATACGGCGACATGTATTGCGATGGAATTTTCGCGATCACGGGATCGGCCTCAAGCCCGTGCTTCTCCAGGTATTCCTTGCCGCCGCCCGTCAACAGAAGGATGGCCGGCTGACTGATCTTCGCCATGTCCCACGTGTAGCTGCCGGTCTCGACCATGCTCTTGATCTGCGCGGTCGGTTCGGCGTTCGCTTGCACGCCGATCACCTCAATCCCTGTCTTCTCCGTGAACGGCTTGTAGAAAACCGCACCGTACGCCTTGGTGTAGATGCCGCCATCGTCGCGAATGACGATTCGCCTGCTCGCTGCGCGCGATGGCGTCCAGACGAACGGGAACGCCACCGCGGCAGCACCGGCAACGGCAGTTTTAATGACCGTGCGGCGGCCGGGTTGTTCAAGTTCTTGAATCTCATCGCGTGCGGGCTGCTTTTTCATGTCGGCTCCAAGGGTGTGGATGGAAACAGAAACGCTGTGATGCGAACGTCCAGGCTTCTCTGCGGCCTGGATCGGAGGTCCGGGGGGCCTCCAAAAATTCAAGGCAGCAACCGTCCCGGATTGAACAGGTTGTGCGGATCGAGTGCGTTTTTCACCGCGCGCATCAGGCCGAGTTCCGCGGCGGATTTGTAGTGCGCCATCTCCGGCAGCCCGGTTTGCCCGACGCCGTGCTCGGCGCTGAACGTGCCGCGTAATTCATGCGCGACGTCGTTCACGCAGCGGCGCAGGATGTTGGCCATCAAGGAGCGATCGGCGAGTTGGCGCCAGGCGTCGAAGGTGAAGAAGGGGATGAAATGCGCATTGCCGTCGCCAAGATGCGCGACCACGACGATGTCCACCCCTGGAGCGATGGCACGCACCGCTTGCGTGGCACGCTCAATAAACAACGGCATCGCCGATACCGGCACCGCGCAGTCGGTCGTCAGGCCCACGCCGGCTTTCTTGTTGGCTTCGGACACGCTATGGCGGAGTTCCCAGAGCGTGGCGCGCTGTGTCTCGTTGCTGGCGAGGACGGCGTCGTGAATCAGCCCCGCTTCTGCTGCGTGTTCGAGCGTCTGCTGCATCAACGCGGCCATTTCGTCGCCGCCGTGGGTGTCTCCGAGTTCGACCAGCACGTGCCATTCATGCAATTCAGAGAGCGGATTTCGGCGGTCGGGAACATGCTCGATCACGAGTTCGAGCTGACGGCGGTTGATCATCTCGAAGGCGCTGAGCCGCGATCCGCAAGCGGCCTGGAACATCCCCAGAACGCGCAGCGCGGCGGCGGGATCGACGGGGGCGAACCACGCGAGCGCGTGTTGCGCCGGCAGCGGATGCAGCTTCAGCGTAGCCGCCGTGATGATGCCGAGCGTGCCTTCCGTGCCGATGAACAAGTGCTTCAGGTCGAGCCCCGTGTTGTCCTTGCGCAAGGCGCGCAGACCATTCCAGACAGTGCCGTCGGCGAGCACGACTTCCAGACCCAGCACGTTGTCGCGCGTGTTGCCGTAGCGCAGGACGGCGGTGCCACCCGCATTCGTCGATAAATTCCCGCCGATCTGGCACGAACCTTCGGCGCCGAGACTGACCGCGTACAGGCGTTGTTCGACGGCTGCCGCGTCCTGGATGGTTTTGAGCACGCAACCGGCTTCCACTTCCATCGAACCGTTGGCGGCATCTATATGGCGGATGCGCCGCATGCGCGCCAGATTGACGATGACTGGCGGCAGGCCCACGTTCGCCGGCACCGCGCCGGCACAAAGGCTGGTGTTGCCGCCTTGCGGCAGGACCGGGACGCCATACGCCGCGCACAGGCGCACGACGGCCGACACCTGCGAGGTGCTCGCGGGCCGAACGACTGCTGTTGCCGGACCCTTGTAGCGGCCCCGCCAGTCTTCCGTGAAAGGGACGAGGTCGGATTCGGCTGTCAGCACTGCATCGGCTCCAAGTTCCACATTCAGGGCTGCGATCAACGCCGTAACGTTATTCATGTCCAGTTCCTCGATAGGCATCGCGGAGGCCTTCCGGATCATCAACGGATCATCAGAAGCGCCGCGTCTGAAAAAGAGGATAGGGAGAAATAAATCGCATTGAAATGCGAATGATCGCAATACGATTAAAATAGGCGTTATTGCCAACCAGACGGTCAGCGAGGTTTGCGCGCATGACCTTGGGCCACGTTGCTGTCCGAAAAAACAACCTCACCGGACGCAAACTCGACGAGAATCGTCCCATCATTGAGAAAATGGTTTAATCGGGGCCGGAATAGCGCTGCGTTTTTAGGTTCGACTAGCGGGCTTCATGTGGCTCGCACGGCCTTGATTCGGGCTAAATCGTCCGCAAATGAATGCTTGCCGGAGCTAAATGTTGTAGTTTTGCTGTGCCCGGCTACTAAATACGCCCGATATTGGCGTTTACCGCACTTGCAGCAAGCAAATTGCTATAAAATGTACGACCCGCGCGAATACTGCGCTCGTTAGCGCGTCCCGCCTCCAAACTGATTCAGTTTTGCTCGAATCAACGCATCGAATGGCTGAATAGCTGAACCCGAGGTGATGATCCCGTCGGTCGTCACGGTAGTGCTCGTGTCTAACCGCTTGTGCACTGGTTTGTTATTACAGAGCAAAGCTGTCGAGGAAATGTATGACAAGTTTTGATCCAACCGAATCTACCGCCGGCAACGGCGTTCCTGCAAAAAAAACGAAAGCCCGCCGTGGGTCTGCCGACAAGCTGTCGCGGCCAATGGACGAAAGCGTTTGCTCGCCCGAGCAAGCCGATGAACGTCAGCGCCAGATGCGGGCGTTGATTCAGCTGGGAAAACAGCAGGGTTTCCTGACCCACGCAGAGATCAACGATCACCTGCCGGGTAACTTTGCTCAGACATCGGCTATCGAAACCATTGTCAGCACGTTCCGCGACATGGGCGTGGCCGTCTATGAAGAAGCGCCTGACTCGGAAACGCTGCTGCTGAACGATTCCGCCCCCACGGCGGTGTCGGACGAGCAGTCGGACGAAGAAGCGGAAGTCACGCTGGCGACCGTTGACTCGGAATTCGGCCGTACGACCGATCCCGTGCGTATGTACATGCGCGAAATGGGCAGCACCGAACTGCTGACCCGTGCGGGCGAGATTGAAATCGCGAAGCGTATTGAAGATGGCCTCGGCGAGATGATCAAGGCGGCATTCACGTGCCCGTCGACGGTGATCACGCTGCTCACGACCGTGGACAAGATTGTCGCGGGAGAGCTGCGCATCGACGAACTGGTCGACGGCTTCAAGGACACCACGCTGGACGAAGACGCGGTGGCGGCGGATACCGACACAGACGCTGAACTCGACGAAGCTGAACTGGCGTCGGAAAGCGACGACGAAGAAGGCGAGACCGAAGACGAGCAGGCAACGCGTGCGAACGCAACGCGTCTCAAGCATTTGCTGCGTGATTGCCTGCCTATTTTCTCGAACGTGCGGGATCACTTCGACGCGTTCCATACGGCTTATATTGCCGACGACTCGCGCACCGGTGACTGGCCCAGCGTGCAGGAACACATCCAGCGCGAACTGGCGACTATCCGCTTTACCGCTCGTACGATTGACCGGTTGTGCGCCGAGGTTCACGAACAGGTCGAACAGGTCCGCGCCATCGAGCGCCGCATCCTGAAGATTGCCGTCGACCTGGCGGGCATGCCGCGTGAGAAGTTCGTGGAAGTATTCCCGGGCCACGAAACTGATCTCGAGTGGACAACGCGTCATGCTGCGACCTCGAGCGCCTACGGCAAGGCGCTTGAACGCAGCCTGCCGGCCATTCAGGCGGAACAGCAGAAGCTGATCCAGATCGAGTCGAACCTGATGTTGCCGCTGTTGCAACTAAAGGCGCTGAACAAGCAGATGACGTCCGCCGAGCACAAGATGCGTCAGGCGAAGCGCGAAATGACGGAAGCGAATCTGCGTCTGGTGATCTCGATCGCGAAGAAGTACGTCAACCGTGGCATGCATTTCCTGGATCTGATCCAGGAAGGCAACATCGGCTTGATGAAGGCCGTGGACAAGTTCGAATACCGGCGTGGCTGGAAGTTTTCGACGTACGCCACGTGGTGGGTCCGTCAGGCTGTGACGCGTTCGCTCGCCGATCAGGGCCGGACCAT
>DASYLW010000309.1:0-13667 GCA_036009385.1 Caballeronia sp. | reverse complement strand
AGAAATAAGAAAATCAGCACCGCGTTCTGTCGTCGCTATACCCGCTACGGACAATGCAGTGCTGGAAGCTCAGGCCAAGTAACCGTTACGCCATAGGACTGATTCTCCCGAAACTTTCCGATAGCAATCTTGTACGTACCGTATGGAAATGCCGCGGTAACTAATCGTATGAGGAAAATAGTCGAAAATGTATCGATAAAAAATCAAAAATAAATAACTGAGCTTAATTCGATGTCACAAGCACGAATTCATTCGGCATGGTTGACGGACCGGCAAATGACGATTTACGCCAATCGTAAAGAATTGACCGATTCAATTGACTACCGAAATAGTCGCTCCGGCTGGCGACAAGTTACGCACGTCGCACATCGCACATCTCCGACGCGCCGACCTGGGTCGTTCTCCTGCCAGATTGCTGTTGTGAGAATTGTGAGGTATATTTAAATACTCACAGTTCTCCACAGCGACGGAGGAATCATGGCAAGAAGTCTGGGCGCAGATGGTCAGCCCTCGGCGGCCAGTAAAAAAAGCCGCGAAAAGTCGATAGCGGATCTATCTGCTCTGGCGCCACGCGAGCTGCCTGAAAACGATCTGCATGAACGGGAGCTTATTGTTCTGAAGCTGGACGCCACGCGTGCAGCGGCGCGGATCATCCTCGAGCAGATCGGCGAACCTCGGGACGGCGGACCCAAGATCAGTTTAATACCGGAGAACGTGCGGGAATCGTGGACCGAGTTCATGTTGGCTCAACGCGTCCGTATGATCATCAACGAGCAGGAGCGAAGCGCGCTGAAGGAGCTTTTCGATGCAACGCCTGTACGCCGTCTGTCACCGGTAAGGGCGGATCTCGAGCGCAAGGCGATCGAGGCCGTGCTATCCGGTACCGAGTGGCTTACGGCGCAGGAAGTCGGACAGCGGCAGAATCCTGAAGCGACGAATCAGCATGCGGTCGCCAGTCGCTGGAAGAAGGAAGGCAAGGTGTTCTTTATCGAGCACAAGGGCGTGACCCTGTACCCAAAGTACATCTTCGATGAATTCGGGAATCCGGTTTCCGAAATGGCCGAAGTGCTGAAGATTTTCGAGGGCTATCGCCCGTTCAGGATCGCGTCGTGGTTCGAGTCCACCAGCAGCATGCTCCGTGGCAAGCGGCCTCGCGAAGTTCTCGCGACTGACCCGAAAGCCGTGGTGGAAGCCGCGCGGGATCACGTTGTGGGACCGGTGCATGGTTAGCAGGTTGAAGCCTCCGCCGGGAAAGCCATTTCCGCTGCTCCGTGTACCGCCCGGCGTCTGGTATCGCGTCCATGACCTCGACCCGCGCACAGGAGAATACACAGCCGCCGCCTTTAATGACTCCGGGCGGGGAAATGCCCGCTTCAGTCCGCTAAAGAGACCGGACACGGGTGAAGTCATTCCCACTATGTACGCAGCAAGCACAATGCGCGGCGCCATCATGGAGACGGTCCTGCACGACGTGCCAGTTCCGGCTTCAGGGTACATACACGATATTGAGCGGGATCTCCTCTCGAACCTCCACATGAGCTCTATCGGGGTACAGGCGCTGCGTTTGGTCAACCTCACATCGACCGGCTTGCGAGCGGCCGGCCTGAAGCACTCGGACCTGTTCGATGACGACAAGCTGGACTACCCCCGCACCCGTGAATGGGCAGCGTGGTGCTGGGCGCAATATCCAGACGCGCAAGGCCTCATCTGGATATCCAAGCAGGATAACCAGTCCAAGGCCGCCATGCTGTTCGGTGACCGGATTAGGGAGCCCGTTGCGGACATGGATAATACGTCGCACATCGCAGGCCACGAAGATCTGATCATCGAACTGCTGGCGGAGATGGACGCGAAGGTGTCGCCCGCTGCGTGATCGGAGAAGGGCTCGACGCCGCGGCATCAATTTCCTTCTGTTCGCCTACCGTGCACATCAGGACGCCGCCCGCGCCCGCAACGCAAACCGCTTCAGCTTGCCCCGTCTCGGTGCGAGGCAACGCGTCAATGAACTCAATCGCGCGCGGATACTTGTACGGCGCGATCTCTTCCTTCACGAAGGTTTGTAGCTGCACCACCAGCGCGTCGCTCGCTACGAATCCTGCCCTAAGAACGACAAATGCCTTGGCAATTTGCCCGCGCTCGTCGTCCGCCACGCTAACCACCCCGCACTCCGCCACGGCTTCATGCAACAGCAGCGCGCTTTCTACTTGCGGGCCCGAAATGTTATAGCCAGCCGAGATGATCATGTCGTCGGCACGGGACTGATAGTAGACGTAGCCATCGGCATCGATACAAACCGAATCGCCCAAAAGATTCCATCCGTCGCGAACGAAACTGCGCTGCCGCGAGTCACTCAGATAACGGCACCCCGTTGGTCCTCTGACCGCGAGCATGCCGATCTCGCCAACGGGAACAGGCTGCATGTTGTTGTCCACGGCCTGCACCACATAGCCCGGCACCGCGCGCCCGATCGCCCGGTCGCGCGTCTGTCCATCGGCGCTCGACACAAAGATGTGGATCATTTCGGTGCTGCCAATGCCGTCGATCATTTGCAAACCCGTGGCTTGCCTCCAGAGCTTGCGTGTGGCATCGGGCAACGCTTCGCCCGCCGAGACGCTTTTTCCAAGCGTCGATAAATTAAAACGCGAAGCGAGACCTGCCATTTGCCGATAGAACGTCGGCGCCGTGAACATGATGGTCGCGCGAAAACGCTCGACCACTTGCAACAGCGTTTCCGGCGTCAACTTCTCGATCAATACCGTCGATGCTCCTGCACGTAACGGAAAGCACAACAAGCCGCCCAGCCCGAAGGTGAACGCTAGCGGGGGCGTGCCGCAAAATATATCGGCGGTGGCGGGCTTGAGGATATGGCGCGGAAACAGGTCGCACATCGCAAGCACGTCGCGATGAAAATGCATGCAACCCTTCGGCATTCCCGTCGTGCCGCTAGTAAATGCGATGAGGCACACGTCGTCGGCAGCGGTGTCCACCGCCGTGTATTCGGCGGGTTGAAGCAAGGCGACGGTATCGACGGAATCGGGGCCATCGTCATGAAAGAGCCTTGTTTGAAGCAGGCTTTCGCAAAAGTATGCGCTGGCGGGATCGCTGCACTGCGCGAGTTCATCGACCAGACGCGCGTCGCATAGGGCTGCCGAGACCTGAGCTTTATCGATGATCAGCTTCAGTTCCTTGGCACGCAGAAGCGGCATGGTTGGCACCACCACGAGCCCCGCCTTCAACGACGCAAGCCAGGCGATCGCCATGTGCAGCGTGTTCGGTCCACGCAGCAAGATACGGTTGCCCGGCACCAGTCCCATCACCCCGGTCAGCACATGCGCGGTCTGGTTGACGCGCGTGCGCAATTCGCTATACGTGGTCGCGTGCGGAGCACCATCGACGTCGGACCAGATCGCGGGTCGCGCGCCCTGCCCGCGCGCCGGATGGTCATCGATTATCCGGTCGAGCAACTCGACCGCGCAATTCAGGCGCGCCGGATAAGAGACGTCGGGGTTGTCGAGCAGAAACTCCGGCCACTCGCCGGGCGGCGGCAGGTTGCCGCGGGAAAACGTATCGACGTGAGCCGATGGTTCCATGATGAGCTCCGAGAACAACGAAGTAAGCGACTAGACAGGCGACGAGACAAGCGCCGTTGGTTAATCCGGAATAACAGCGGTGGCTTCGATCTCCACCTGGGCTTCGTCTTCAATGAGCGCGACCACCTGCACGGCGCTCATCGCAATGTCGTAGTTGCCGATCAGGTCGCGAAACGCACTGCCCACGTCCCTCAGCGCGGCGACGTATTCCCGCTTGTCGATCACGTACCAGGTCAGCCGCACGAGATGTTCCGGGCGCCCGCCTGCCGCGTCGAGCACCGCGACTATATTGGCCAGTGCCTGGCGCGCCTGCGCGGCGAAGTCGCTGCTCTGGAAGTGGCCTTGCGCGTCCCAGCCAACCTGTCCTGCTATGAAGACCTGCGTGCCACGCGCGGCAACACCGTTCGCGTATCCGCGCGGCTTGACCCAGCCGGCTGGGAGCAATGCTTTTTTCACCACCGTGTCTCCTCAGGTTCGACCTTTACTTCGTTTTTTACGTCGTCTTTTACTTCGGCAAGCGCCGCAAGCGCGTTGGTCATCACAAGGTACTGCGGAAAAAATACAATGCCGGCGGGATTGCAATGCGAAAAACGAATGCGCACCGGCTGCTCGAAATGGGTCGATGTTTCCATCAAGCGTTCCTCGCGGCATGAGCCTTGAGCAGGTCGCGCCCGACAATCAATTGCTGCACTTCGGTCGCGCCTTCGTAGATGCGGAGTGCACGAATCTCCCGATACAATTGCTCGACCACCGCACCGCTTTGCACACCGCTACCGCCCCACAATTGCACGGCCGCATCAATGACCTGTTGAGCACCCTCGCTCGCGTGCCACTTCGCTAACGCAGCTTCACGCGTGACCGACTTCCCGGAATCGCGCATCCAGGCCGCCCGATAGACGAGCAACGCAGAACTGTCGATAGTGAGGGCCATTTGCGCGAGCTTCGCCTGCGTCAGTTGAAAGTCGCCCAGCGTCTGCCCGAACATCTTGCGCGACGCGGCGCGTTCGATCCCTTCGCTCATGGCTCGCCGCGCGAAGCCAAGCGAAGCGGCCGCAACAGACGTCCGGAAGATGTCGAGCGTACGCATCGCAAGCTTGAAACCTTCACCGCGATTTCCCAGTAAAGCGGTGCGCGGCACGCGTGCATTTTCGAAAGAAAGGCGCGCTAGCGGATGCGGCGCGATCACATCGAGCCGCTCGGCAATGCGCAGTCCCGGGGTATCCGCATCCACGATAAACGCGCTGATGCCGCGCGCCCCCGCTGCCTCGCCGGTACGTGCAAAGACCACGTAAAAGTCCGCGATGCCGCCGTTCGAGATCCAGGTCTTCTCGCCATCGAGCACATAAGAATCGCCTTCTTCACGCGCGCTGAGCGCGAGCGCCGCGACGTCCGAGCCTGCATCGGGTTCGGTCAACGCAAACGCCGCGATTGCCTCGCCGCTTGCCACACGCGGCAGATAACGCTGCTTTTGCGCTTCGTTGCCGCCAAGCGAAATTGCGCCCGATCCGAGTCCCTGCATTGCAAGCGCGAAGTCAGCGAGGCCGCTGTGGCGAGCAAGCGTTTCGCGCAGCAGGCAAACGGCGCGTGTATCGATGGTGTCGCCATGACCGCCGTAAGCCGTGCCGCCTATGCCATAACACAGCCACCCTGCCTCACCAAGCTCACGTACAAGACGACGGCAGATCGCATCGACGTTTGCATGGTCGGCATGGGTGTCCCCCAGATGTTCCGATGCCCACGTGTCAATACGCGCGCCGAGTTCACGATGCCGTTCTTCGAAGAACGGCCATGCGAGGGCATCGTGAAAAGCGGCAGATGATGTTTGAGGATTGGCCAACTCAATCTACCTCGAACACGGGCCGCGTCTTCGCAGCAAATGCGCGATACGCGCGGCCGAAGTCATTCGTCGCCATGCAGATTGCCTGCGCCTGCGCTTCGGATTCGATGGCGTCGTCAATGCTCATGCTCCACTCCTGGTGCAGCATCTTCTTCGTAATGCCATGCGCGAAGGTCCGTCCCGATGCAAGGTCGAACGCGAGCGATCGGGCTTCGCGCAGAACGTCGCCGGGTTCGCATAGACGGTTATAGAAGCCCCACGCGAAACCCTCGTCGCCACTGGCCGAACGTCCGGTGAAAAGCAGTTCGGCCGCTCTTCCCTGACCAATGATGCGCGGCAGGATCGCACACGCGCCCATATCGCAACCCGCAAGTCCCACACGGGTGAACAGGAACGCGAGCTTGCTTCGCGCAGTGCCCAGGCGCATGTCCGAAGCCATCGCCAGGATCGCGCCCGCTCCGGCACAGATGCCATCAATAGCTGCAACAATCGGTTGCGGGCAATAGCGCATCGCCTTGACGAGGTCTCCCGTCATGCGCGTGAACATGAGCAGCTCGGGCATGGGCAAATCGACGAGCGGCGCGATGATGTCGTGCACGTCGCCACCGGAGCAGAAGTTGCCTCCGGCGCCGTGGATCACAATGCTCTTTACATCGGTGGCGTATGCCTAGATAGTTTAGGTGTCAAGTATATTCATAAAATTAGGCACCGACGAACTCGGCGCCCTTGATCGTAAAAATTAAAAGTGTCAGCGGAAAATAAGGACAGGCTCGGATTGGTGCACGTCTCAGTAACCATTTCGACCCCGAATTCGTCGATAAAACAAGGCTTTTCAGTTAACGATATCTTAAGGATAACTGGATATTATGAAAGATAGACATCGCTTGTGATGGAGCGAATATTCTAGCCTCTGTTTCACGATGTTAAACCAGTTGTCCGGATCGGCCGGACAACCGCTCAGTCAAGGAAAAGACATCATGAAATCACTCGTACTTTCGTTGCTCGCAGCCTCGGCTCTGACACTTCCCCTCGCCTCGTTCGCACAGACTGCGGATGATCCCGTTACCCGTGCGCAAGTACGCTCTGAATTGATCCAGGCGGAACAACAAGGCACGGTACCGCCGTCGAAGACGAAATATCCGGCGGGTCAGGATACCGCCCAGAATATGACGCGCCAGGCGAAACAACAAAGTGGCGACTCAAACACCGGTTATGGGCCTTCGGCCTACGGGTCGAACCAGTCAAGCACACGCAGCGTCTTGCCGCTCCCGCATGAATCCCTCTACTCGCACCACTAATAGAAGTCTTGCTTCTGCGGGACCAGAGCGCTGCTTCAAGTGTTTGCATAGTTCACCAACAGGGGCGCTCTTTAGCGCCCCATTTTCTTCAACGATTCACCGTTGACGGATTCATCGATCCATCAGCGCCGCGGTTTCATCAGCAACTGCAGCAGTACTGGCAACAGCAGCAGCACCAGCGGCAACTGCACGATCAAACCGGAGATGATCGCCACCGCCAGTGGTTGCTGCATGGCCGATCCCTGGCCCAAGGCAAACGCCAGCGGCAGCAACGCAAGAATGGCCGCAATGGTTGTCATCGCAATCGGCCGTAAGCGATTCCTTCCCGCTTCTGTCAGCGCTCGCTCGAGCGGTATCTCCTCGTCGCGCATCAAGCCTTGCAACTCCGATACGTAGAAGATCGCCACTTCCGTGACAATGCCGATGATCATCGTCATGCCCATCATCGCGGAAATGTTGAGCTCTATGCCGGTGACCCACAGGCCGATAAACACCGCGCCGGTCGCCAGCAGGGGCATGGCAAGAACGGCGAGCGCAATCCGAAAACGCTCGTAGAGAAACAGCAGCAGGCCAAATACCAGCGCGACAGCCGCGCCGAATACCGTCATCAAACCCTTGAAGGCAATCTGCTGCTGTTTAAACAAACCGCCTAGTTCGTAATACACGCCCGTTGGCAGCAGCTTGGTCGTGGCGAGCACTTTCTGCACGTCGGCAATCGTCGAGCCTAGATCGCGCCCGTCAATACGCGCCGTCACGGCGACCATGCGCTTCAGGTTGTCCCGGCTGACTTCCGGCTGGCCCGTCACGGTCACACGCGAAGCCACGCGATCCAGCGCGAACAAATGGCCATCAGGCGCGCGGATCTGCAATTGTCCGAGCTGGGTATCGGTGAGTGCGAGCGCACCGGCAACCCGAACCCGAATGCCGACCGTCTTCGGTCCATTCTGGAACTGCGTGGCAATATTGCCTTGCACCATGTCGGAGACGGCCTGCGCGATGCTCTGCGGATCCATGCCTTCGGCCGCAGCAGCATCTGGCCGGATGTGCAGTTCAAGCGCGTCGCCGGCGGGATTGATGCCGTCGTTCACATCCACCACGCCCTGGACCTTCCCGATCGCTTCAGCCACCTTCCGCGCGGTCGAGTTGAGCGTGCTTTGGTCGTCAGAATAGATCTTGATCTGCACAGGTTGCGGAACGGAGGTCAGATCGCCGATCAAGTCCTCCATCAGTTGAGCCAGCTCAATGCTGACCCCGGGCACATCCGTTTCCACTTTCGAGCGAATCTCCTCCATCACGGTTTCGATCGGCTCACGCTTGCCTGACTTCAGCCGCACGAAGAAGTCTCCGCGGTTCGGTTCATTCAGATCACCGCCCAAGCCTGCGCCGGTTCGCCGCGAGTACGTGGCGACATTCGGATTCGCACTGACGATCGCTTCCACTTGCTTCATCAACCGATCGGTTTCACTGATCGATGTGCCCGGCTCGGTGTGATAGTCAAGTACGAAACCGCCTTCGTCCATGGTCGGCATGAACCCGCTTCCCACCCGCGTGAACGCGAACGCCGCAACAAAAACCAGCGGTACGAGACCGGTCAGGACGAGCACCGGACGCGCGCTGACACGGCCGATCAACGCCGCGTAACGCGTGTTCATCCAGGTCGCCAGACGGCTCTCCGTATGCTCCTCCGCATCTTTGGGCTTGAGCCACCGGTCGCAGAGGATAGGCACGGCGAGCCAGGTCACCATGAACGAAATGAAGAGCGCGCTTGCCATGGTGATGGACAGCGCCTTGAAGAACGCACCCGTCACGCCGGAGAGGAAGGCGAGCGGCACGAAGATGATCAGCGTCGCCCCGGACGACCCGGCAAGCGGCCGCGTGAATTCGAGCGCGGCCGCCATGACGCGGCCGTGAAACGCGTTTGCGCCGCCCTCCCGCATGCGCCGCACAATATGCTCGATCATCACGATCGCATCGTCGATCACCAGGCCCACCGCCGCCGCCATGCCGCCGAGCGTCATGATGTTGAAGCCCATGCCGAACACATCGAGCAAGAGGATGGTCGCTGCCATCACGACCGGCACCAGCGCCACCGCAATCGCGGTGATCTTCCAATTGCGCAGGAATACGAACAGCGTCAACGCGGCGAGCACCACGCCGATCATGATGGCGTCGCGCACGCTGGTGGCCGCTGCGGTTACCAGTTCGCTCTGGTCGTACCAGTTGGCAAGCCGCACACCGGGTGGCATCTGCGACTGGAAGACACCCAGCTTCGCGCGGATCGCCTTCGCCATGGCGACGCTGTTCGCGCCCGGCTGCTGATAGATGTTGACGAGCACGGCGTCCTGCCCGTCGGCCGTCACGCGCATCCATTGAGGCGTAACGCCCGCGCGCACCGTGGCAATATCGCCGAGCCGGATTTGCGTTGGACCGTTTGCCGAGACCACCACGCTCCTCAGGTCGTCGAGCTTTGTAATGGTCGCGTCGGCAATGACCAGGTAAAGCTTGTAGTGATCCTCGATCCGGCCGGTCGCCGTGAGCACATTACTCGCACCGATCGCCTTTGACACGTCGGCGAGCGAGAGCTTGTAAGCGGCCAGGCGGGCGGGGTCCACGGCCACTTCGAACTCGTCGGTGGCGCCACCTGCCACGTCAACGCGCGCCACCCCTTCCACCGATGACAACAACGGCCGCATCTGGAACTGCGCCAGATCGTGAAGCGCGGAAAGCGATTGCTGCTTCGACGTCAGGCTATAGGCAAGCACCGGGAACACCGTCGGATCCATGCGGCGGACTTGCATTGACGTGCCTTGCGGTAGCGTCCCGAGGATCTCGCTGATCGACGATTGCGCCTGCAGCGTGGCCTGCGCCATGTCCGTGCCCCAGTTGAAGTTCACCGATATCTCTGCAGACCCGCGGCTTGTCTTGGACTCGACATCGAGTACGTTGGGCACGCGCCGCAGTGCCTCTTCCACCGGCATGGTGACGAGCGTCGCCATCTGCTCGGCGGGACGGTCGCCGGCATCGAGCGAGACAACGGCGCGCGGGAACGCCACGTTAGGAAACAGCGATATCGGCAGCCTGAACGCGGTCAGTGCACCGGCCACTGCGAGCAACCCGATCACGAACAGCAACGAGCGCCGGTGAGCCTGCATCCATTGGCTGAAGTTCATCGTGGCGCGCCTCCCGCGCCCTGCACTGTCATGCCGTCCTTCAACTCATAGTTGCCGCTGACCACCACCGGTTGCGTCGCATTGAGCGGTCCGTCGATACCGTAGCGGTCCAGGTCCTCTATCTGCGTCACCACATTGACACGATGCGCCTTGTTGCCGGACGAAACCTGGAACACGAAATCTCCGTGATCGTCCTTGAGCACGGCCGAACGCGGGACGACCCAGTGCATGCCGCGGTTTGTATCGATATCGGCGGCCACGTGCGTGCCCGGAATGAAGGCGCTGTTGCCGAGCGGCACGTTCGCACCCACATCGACAAGCTGGCTTTGCGGGTCGATGGATGCGCCCACCAGAACCACGCGGCCTGTCCTGGAGACCTTCGCGAGCGATGTCGACAGACCGCGCAAGCGGACCTCATCGCCGGCATGGATGTTGATGGCATCCGAGGGTTCGACCGCCAGCATCACGTTGCCGCGCGCCTGTTGGCCCCTGTCCGCGCCGGCAAGCTGCATGATCGGCGCACCTGCCTGAACCTGGTCGCCCTGCCCCGCCGATATCTGCAACACCACGCCGTCGATGGGCGACGCCACGACCTTGGCCCCGCTCGCGATCCCGCTCTGTGCCTGCGACACCAGCATCTCGCGGGCATCCTGCGCCGCCTTGCGCGCGGCAGCGAGTTGAGAGGCGGTGGCGAGGCCCTTGTCGAACAGCGACTGAGTACGCGCGAGCTCGCCGTCGGCCAGCGTCGCGGCGCTTCTTGCCTGCGTGGCGGCTAGCGCAGCAGCGGGATCGGCTTGCACGACAAACAACGGATCGCCACGCTTGACCGGTTGACCCGTCTGCACGCGCAGTTGCGTGATTCGCGCGACGTAGGGCAGATTGATCGACGTGAGGTTAGCCGCCGACGCCGCGACCACGCCGTACGCGCGCACCGGTTGCGCGATCGGTGCGCGCCGGACCGGCGCGGTCGTGACGGTGACCACGGCGTCGTCGGCAAGAGCGTTGCTGGCTTCGAGGAAAACGCTGAAGCAAAGACAAAGGGCGATGCAAGCAGGCATCGAAAGCAGGTCATTTCGCATGAGCTTCGGTCAGGTTCAGGTCGGAAGAAAATGCGTTGGGGATCGCACTGCCCAGCAGCGCTTGCAAGCCAACGCGCTGTTCGGCCCGCGATTCGCGAAGCGTCGCGATATCCACGCGCTTGGTCAGCGCGGCCGACAGGGCATCCGTGTACGCGCCGAGCGTCAGGTTGTGCTCGGCAAACGCTGTGCTGGCGTCGCGCGCTGCATGCTCTGTTCCGGGCAACGCCGCTTCGGTCTGCTCAAGCTGGCGCGAGAGAATGGCATCGTCGGCGCGCAGGTGGGCCACGTCGGCGAATGCCTGATTCAGGCGGTTTTGATATTCATCGCGCAGACGCTGGCGCGTGCTTTGCTCGATCGCGATATTGCCGCGGTTGCGGTTGAAGATGGGCAAGCTCAGGTTGATCTGGAAGCCGGACGTGTAGATATTCGATGTGTCGCGTTGACGATCGAACCCTACCGTCAGCGACGGAAACTGGCTCATGATTGCTGCGCGATACTTTTGCTCCTGCGCCTCGTAGCCCGCTTGCAGGGCCAGCAAATCGGGTCGCCGGCGCGGCAGCGCGGCGAGCGCGTCATGCACCGCGTTTTCGTCGAGTGACGCATCGTCGGACTCGCCCACAAGCTTTAATTTCACGTTGGGCGACAAACCCAACAGCTGGTTCAGATCATGATGCGTCTGCTCGGCCGCGCGTTCAGCGTCGGAGTACAGCTTGCGCGCGTCGCCATACGAAGTCAGCGCGGCGGTCAATGTGTCTTCGGTCAGGTTGCCTTCGCGTTGGGCATCGGCCATGCGTTCATAACGCGTGCGCGACAGGTCGCGTTGTTGCGCAAGCAGCGGCAGCGTGTCCTCTTGAAAGCGCGCCTTGATGAACAATTGTTTTGCTTGCGCCACGACCTGCCACTCCTGCCAGAGCAAGCCGAGATCAGTCTTCGCGACAGTCGCGTCCGCTGACTGCTTGTTGGGGCCACGCGTGAATATCGCGAGCACGTCCATAGTCAAGCCATAGTTGAACGCACGCGTCGCCCCTTCCATCCCTGGGTAATCGCTGGAAATGGCCAGTTGCGGATCGGGCAATAATCCCGCTGAAAAGGCTTGTGCCCGAGCAATACCCAAGTCGTCGCGGGCGAGCTTCAGATCGGGATTGTTCGCCACGGCCAGCATGGCGATCTCTTCGATATCGAGGCCGTCCGAGGGGTCGAATCTATGCGCGGCGAGCTCGGGCAAGGGCATGGTCGCCGGGTCGATCTGCACGCGTGAGAGCGTAGTGCGCGTAGCCAATGTGTCCCGCGGCGCAAGGGGCTCGCGGTGATACCAAGTGCAGCCGGCCAGCGTCGCCAGGCACGTGCTGGCGCAAACCAGCCTGCGCAGGTGCAGAATTGATGTGATGGGCAATGCAGGCAAGCCTGGCTCCCGGGTGAAAAAATTGAATGGGTATGGTTCATCGAAGGAGCGATTGATTCTGAGAGGTAGGTGCTTAAGGAACGCTTAAGCACCCGCCGGCGACAATTCATGCTCGATACTTGTTGGCAGGAACGGGGGACTTCACGATGCGGCTGTTACTGGTGGAAGACGACGAGATGATTGCCGAGACCGTGGTCGACACCATGCGCCGGCTGGGTTATGCGATCGACTGGGCGGCGGACGGACGCGCCGCTGACCTGTCGCTTGCCAATGGAGTGTACGACCTCGTACTGCTCGACCTCGGCTTGCCGAAACGCGATGGCATCCAGGTGTTGAACACGTACCGCAAGGCGGGCGGTACGGCGTCGGTCATCATCCTGACCGCACGCGATGCCGTGGACGACCGCATTCGCGGGCTGGACGCGGGTGCTGACGACTACCTCATGAAACCCTTCGATCTCGACGAGCTTGCTGCGCGCGTGCGCGCGGCGCTACGACGTCGTAGCGGACAAAAACAGCCCGTCTATACGCACGGCCAACTTGCCCTTGATCCCGCCTCGCACGAAGCGAGCAAAGCCGGTGTGCCATTACCGCTGGTGCCACGCGAGTTCGCGTTGCTTCAGGTGCTGATCGAGGAGCCTACACGCGTATTCAGGCGTGCGGAACTGGAGGAGAAGCTGTACGGCTGGGGCGAGGAAGTGAGCAGCAATACCATTGAAGTGCATGTCCACAGTCTCAGGCGCAAGATTGGCGCGGAGCAGATATTGACGATCCGGGGCGTGGGCTACCGGCTCAAGGGAATCGAATGACGTCCATTCGCCGCTGGCTGCTCGGTTGGCTGATCTTCGGACTGGCGGCGACGTCGCTGGTGGCGGCCTACGGCATCTTCCACACCGCGCACCGCGAAGCGAGTGAGTTGTTCGACTATGAGTTGCGCACCGTCGCGCTGTCGTTGCCTGCGAATATTGCCGCGGCCGATTCTGCCGAGCGGGCCAGCCACGACTTCAACGGCATAGCCGACGACCGCATTGCGATCGATATCTGGGACAAGCAAGGCAAGCTCGTTTACCACTCGCTCAAGGAGCCGGCGTTGCCGCGCATCGCCGAAGGCTTCCGGTCGATTGAACGCGATGAACATTCATGGCGCGTGTTTGGCCTGCAGCAGCCGGACCGATACATCCAGGTGGCGCAACCGTTCTCCGTTCGCGAGGATCTTGCGCTGCGGCTCGCGTGGCGCACGCTGTGGCCGCTGGCGTTGGTCGTGCCTGTGACCATTGCGCTGGTGTTGTTT
>DASYLW010000308.1:0-2431 GCA_036009385.1 Caballeronia sp. | reverse complement strand
GGTTTTCGCCTTCAGCAAGGGCGCATCTTGCACTGGCTCGATCGCCTCTGACGCGCGCGCGTCGATACCGGCAAAGCCGGTCTGTTCGCGCTGGTTCATTCGTCTGCTCCTTCGTGGCGTCCTGTGCCGAACTCATCGGCGAGACCGCTCCACCGCCGGGCTATTTCACGGTGCTCGATGCTGAACAGATCGAGAATCCGTCCGACGGTATGGTCAACCACATCGTCGATGGTCTTCGGATGCGCATAGAACGCCGGCACCGGCGGCATCACGATCGCGCCCATTTCGGTCGCCATGGTCATGTTGCGCAAGTGCGCCAGATTGAGCGGCGTTTCGCGCGCCACCAGCACCAGGCGGCGGCGCTCTTTGAGCATCACGTCGGCTGCGCGCGTGAGGAGGTTATCGGCAAAACCATTCGCCACCGCAGCCAGCGTTTTCATTGAACAGGGAGCAACTACCATGCCGCTCGTCACGAACGAACCGCTCGCAATCGACGCGCCGATATCGCGGACGTTATGCACAACGTCGGCCATCGCGTCGAGATCATGGCGCGTGATGCCGAGTTCTTGCGCTGCTGTCACCGCTCCCGACGCAGACACAATCAGATGCGTCTCGTGCGTACCGATCCGGCGCAGTGCTGCAAGCAGCCGCACGCCAATGACCGCACCGCTCGCTCCCGAAATGCCGACGACCAGGCGTGGCTTTTGGTCGACGCTCATCAACGCTCGCTCAGATAGGTGTCGAAGCCGGCGTTATCGGGCGCCACCAGCGCGTCGAGATCGACCGCGTCGTAGCCGGGAATCCGCACCCGGGTGAACACATGGCCCGAATAGGCTACCGGCCGCGTCGCGTCGAGACCCATCTTCGCGCTGATGCCCTGCAGATGCGGCGGTGCGTCGTCGGGATGACCGACCGTCGTCGACGGGTCCAGCGGCGAGCCTTGAGCGCCTTCGATCAGCACAAGATCGCGGTCCGCCTGGAAACGCGTGGCGATCGCCCACTCAATTTCGGCGGGATCATGAATATCCACGTCGGTATCCACCACCACGACCTGCTTGATGTCGTAATGCGCGCCGAATGCACACAGGATCACGTTCTTCGCCTCGCCCTCACGCTTCTTTGCGAACTGCACCCACAGGTGATAACGGCATACGCCGCCCACTGAAAGATGCACGTCGGTCACGCCAGGATGACTGCGTTGAAGGTGCGATAAAAGCGTCGCCTCGCGCGGAATACCGCCCAGCAGCAAGTGCTCCATTTCGGCGGGCACGATGGTGTGATAAATCGGCTTCTGCCGATGCGTGAGCGCCGTCACCTCGATTACTTCGCGTGCTTCCTGTGCGCTGTAGTACTTCGGAAATTCGCCGAAGGGGCCTTCCGCTTCGCGCACGTCCGGCAGGATGCGGCCCTCGATCACGATCTCCGCGAACGCCGGCACGCGCACTTCGTTCGTCACGCATTTGACGACAGGCAAGGGCGCACCGTGCAGTGCGCCAGCGATCTCCAGCTCATCGAAATCGATCGGGGAAATGGCTTGGGACGCGAGCATGGTCAGGGGATCGACGCCGATGGCCACCGCGATATCGAGCGCATCGCCCGCCGCTTCCGCGGTTTTCTGGAACGCATGAAGATGGCGCGGCAGCAGCAGGATCGCCATGCGATCGCGAGCGTGAACCTGGATACGGTTGATCGAAACGTTCTGCACGCCAGTGCGCGGATTACGCGCAATCACGAGACCCGCGGTGATATACGGACCGTTGTCATGCTCGCTATGGGTGGGGATCGGCAGCAACGCGTGAAGGTCGATACCGCTGGTATGCACGACTTGCTGGCAAGCGGCTTCCCCCGCGGGCATTTCCTTGCATGGCAGCGGATGATCTGCTGCATCGCGAAAACGCTGCAACAGGTCTTTCTCCGCCACGCCCATGGCCTCGGCAATCCATGCGCGCCTGGACATGAAGCCGCTGACCACCGGCATATCGTGGCCATCGGGGGCGAGGAATACTGCCGCTTGCTTGCCGTCGAGCCGCTTCGCCACGGCCGCGAGCTCATGTCTCAGCGCGACCGGTTTGGCGATGGTCGCAACACGTCCGGTGGCGGAGAGGTGCGCAAGCCAGCCACGTAGCGACAACGCGTCGAAGGAGCTTGTTGCGGTGCCGTTCGTCGCGGCGTCACGTTGGTTCATCTGCGTCTCCATCGAGTCTTCATCAATTCCTGAAATGAAGCGTAACGACAACGCGCTATAACTTCTAATACTGTTTTTTGATGCTTTCGATCAGTCTCCGTGATATCCGTGTTTGTCCCAATGAAAGTCTTTTGTTAGTGGAATATCAATAGCATGGGGCTTGGGCGCAGTACCCTCCGGGCTGGCGTCTGATAAATGTCCGCTGCTTCATTAGACTTATTGATAGCCTGAGTGATAGCCTGACCG
>DASYLW010000307.1:0-8183 GCA_036009385.1 Caballeronia sp. | reverse complement strand
GTTGAGCTCAAGGATGGAATTGGCGCCCGCGGAAAGTTGGGTATCGTCACGCAGCGTGATCCCCACTGAGGATTCCGGGCCGGTCACTATGCGATCGCTGCTGTACACGTCGCTGCCAATGGCCGCGCCCGAACTTGCTCCGGCCCGCTCGACCTGCACCGTGCCCTTGACGGTCTTGACGACGCCGGCAGCATCGGCGGCAAGTGCATCGCCGGCTGCCACGCACCCGCAGGCAAGAATCAAGACATAGCTGATGGCTTGAAGACGCATCGGTGGCACCTGATTGCGTAAACGTGTGTCGACGCTGCTTTGCGCGCGGCAGCGTGGCTCCCCCATCTCAACCCGATGTCGCGGGGGATATTCCCCGAATGCTAGTGGAACTGGGACTTATGAAAGACTTACAGAAAACCTGTTTGTGTAACTCAGGTGAAGACGTTTGTGCGGTACCGAACAGAGTATTGGCCCTCAGCCCGAATCTCTCTGTGCGCTTCCGCGCATATCGCCACGAGACACTTTTTTGGCAGCCGGTTTGCAGCTACAAATGAAACGATTCGGCACGCAATCCTTGGGACGATCGATGACCCGATCGTTCCGGTTGATACAGTCGCGTTTCCTGCGCTGGTGACCCAACGCGGAACGACAGCGGAACGGGCCAACCGGTATTGAGGTTGCCGATCTCGACTGGATCCTGACGTGGGATCCTTTGAACGAAAATGCCCTTGTCGAAAACGTCTTCACTCGATACAACGTGCCCGTTCCGCGAAAGATTCACCTGACGCATTCACTTTCAATAGCCATTGCGTTGCTCAAAAAGACCGACATGGTCAGCGTATTTCCGTGGCCGCTGGTTGAGGTCAGTGCGGCCAAGGAAGGACTGTGCACCATTCCGTTGCGCGAGCAACTCGACGACGCAATGGTCAGCGTCATCTCGCGCACGGGTCATCCCACGAGTGCCGCGGCCGAGTGCTTTATAGAATGCATGATCGAAACAATTCGTGAGGGATGCGAATCGAGTTTGCCGCAAACACGCCACGTGTTGCAGTCGGTCGAACTGTTGATCTGATCGCATGCTACTTCCCTGCAACCGTAAAAAAACAGCGCGCACCGTTAAGTGCGCGCCGCTGGTTTGGAAGCGTCATGCCCGGCAGTCGGACGACAGCCCGGGCAACCCGCATCAGAATATGTTGCGAAAACCGATTGCAACGCCGGTCTGGTTGTTGCGACCCGGAAAGTTTGCTTGCGCCGCGCCCGTGCCACGGACGAAGTCGATGCCATACACTTCTGTCCGCTTGGACAGGAGTATTCGGCCAGCAGCACGCCTGAGTAGCGGACGCCGCGGCTAAGCGTAGTTCCGCCCGCGTCCAGTGCATTGCGGGAGTGATCGTAGTAGGCCGCCGCAGTCAGAACCAACGGCGGGGTAACCTGCCACGTGGCACCCGTATAGAAGCCATCGTCGATGCGGTTGGTGTTCGTCACAGGCGTAAAGTTAGCAGCCGGTGAGTTCGCCGCCGACATTAAGATGTCGATCATGCCCGTATTGTCTTGAGAATGCAGCCAGCCCGCGAAGGCTTTGACCGTGCTGAATGAATAAACCGCGCTCACGTTGACAACATTTAACTTGTTGTTGTGCAAGTCGCTGTTCTGCTGGAAGCCCGCATCAAGAGCCAAGCCGGCGTAAGCCGGAACCTGAGGACGCGCCTGCATTCGAATCGAAGAAGCAGGCCGACCGCGTAATGGATCTTATCGTTCGGCACTTCAACAGCATTATCGAGACGTTGGAAGATGATCCATACTCATTTAGGCCGATCTTTAGTCAGCGCAGGTTTCCAGACGATCCTCGGTTGTATGTCGACGCCGAAATGCAGGCGCTTGGTTTCATGCAAGGTCTCAACTTGTGCCGGTCAGCGTGGCAACCGCTATTCGACGACCCGCGGAGGCAGGAGTGGCTAAAGCCGTTTCACTTGCTAAGCTCTTCGGACCTTACTGAAGAAGAGAGGTCACTCGTCCTTCGTCCCGATCAACGCGAAAAGTTTGCGGAGCTGATTCCCGTCTACGTCGCCTCGATCTACGGTTATTGGCTTCCGTTCCGGCAAGCAGTGTTTGAACGCGAGCTCACGTCGACGATCCGGCGCACGGGCCCGAAGGTGGGCCGCAACGATCCGTGCCCGTGCGCTTCCGGCAAGAAGTTCAAGAAGTGCTGTGGAACGGGAGGCGATCTTCACTGATTTCACCAACGCGACAATCATTCAGATGACCGTGTGCTGGCATTCGCGTCGATCGAAAGCCACTCGAGAGGCAAATCAGCCGACAATCAGTTGCAATCCGGCAGGCAGCGATTCTCCGAACACGCGCCCGGCGTCCGCGTTATCGAGTGTCACGACCTCGCGAACCATATCGACCCACGCGGGCGATGCATTCGCTGCTTCGAGCCGTCGCACGACGGTTTCGCGGACCGGGTCCGCCAGATCCCTCGAACGGTCGCCCGTCATGCGAGCGATTTGTGCGGCGGCGAACGCGGCAGGCTCAACCCTTTTCCAGTCCAGCGCGAGGATGACGTCCAGCCAACGGGTCGCCACGTCAGCCGGCACGACACCATGCGCGCTGCCGTAGAACGGCCGACGTGCGCCGATGCGTCCGACCGCCCACCAGCCCTGGTGATTTTGCGAAGGCCGCTGAAGCCGGACCAGAAGCTGTTCCGCGATTTCAACCTTGCGATCAACCGTGATGCGTTCAAGCGATGCGGAAAGGCGAAGCATGTCCGCGTGGCCCACCTTCGTGGGATCGAAGGGCAGCTTGTGCCGCTTCGTGCTTGCGGCCGCCTGAAGCCAGGCCATTGCATCGAGCACCTGAAGCTGTGCATTCTCGTGCAAGCCGCCCACCGCGCGGCGCCATAACGTCCACCATTCTGACCACACCTGGCCCTCGTTGACATACTGAATGCCGTCATCGAAGAGCGACCAAAGCTGTTCAATGCGCCATTCGTCAAGCGGATAACCGAATCCAGGCCGCACACAATAGCCCGTCAGATTTAGCCATAGGCGTTCGTGATCCGCGGAACGGCGCCGACGGCCCGCGCGTTCCCAGAGCGCCCCGAACAATTCGCGAAGCAGCGCGCTATCCCAACTTTCACGCGGCCCTAGCAACTGTTCAAGTCCCGCACGCAAGCGCTTCACTTCCTTGGGATCAACATTCGCCGCGCGCGCGCCGAACGTGCGGTCGATCAGTTCAATGGCCTTGTCGAGCGATGGATTTCGACTAGCCGCGGAGGCGTCGTGTTCGGCATTGTCGCGTCGCAACTGGAACTCGAGGAGCCATCGTTGCGATGAATCGTCGGTTGCGATGCAGTGCATCTCCAGCCTGCCAAGTTCCGTCAGCGACGTCGTAAGTCTGACCGGCCGCTCGCGAGACCCGCTTGCATCCTGCTGCTGCACCACCGTTGCGACCGGCGGCAAGCGGACGAACTCGCCCGTCGTGAGTTCGACAAGCTCGCCGGGTTTCCAGGTTGTATCGGCGACGGTCGAGACCAGGTGGAAACGGACCGGATGTCCGAGTCGCAGCGCAAACACGCGATTCTCGAGATGGACCTCGTGACCTTCTTCGGTTCCGCGTGGCAACAAGCACACGCCTCGCGATGTCTGTGCTTTGTCTTGTGCGTTGCCCTCTAGCACGAGGAAGTAGCTGCGTGGCGAGCCGCCGCCAATGCGCGGCGCGTGTCCCGCGCGGGCTAATCCGTAAGCGACTGCACCACGTGCAACAGCGACATCGGGATGGTCGTTTTGAAGCACGTGCAGAGGCTGCTGCCGCCACGTACCGAGCGCATTCGCCAGACGCCCGGAAAGCGTTTTGGCCCGGAACACGCCGCCGTTGAGCAGCAGGGTGTCGGGCATCGATGTTTGCACATCATCCGATACACCCAACGCCTCACGCGACTGCGCATTGAGCCTTTGCAAAAACGCCGCGATGTGCCGCGTGATTGCCGCATCGGCCGCGTAGGGCAAGCCGAACTCGACGAGCGCGGCCCGCGACCGTCGAGGCAATTCGTCCGGGCCGCCCATCGGAAAGAACCCTTCCACGATGATCTGCTCGACTTCCTCCCGGCTCAACTCCGTGGTTCGTGCGCCGCCGACTAGCTGGGCTCCCGCCCCGAGCAGCGTGATTGCGACAGAGTCGGGCGCCTGTGCGCCAAGCAATTGCTCCTTCGCGGCACGGCATCGTTCCACGAGCTGTGACAGGCTCGCCGCCGAGAGGCGCGTTTGCTCCTTGGCCAAACGCGTCTCAACCAGATGCGCCAGCGCGAGGTCCATGTTGTCGCCGCCAAGCATCAAATGATTGCCAACGCCAATGCGAGTCAGTTGTGGCTCGCCGTCCTCAAAATGCACCTTGATGAGTGTGAGGTCCGTTGTGCCGCCGCCCACATCGCAGACCAGCACGAGGCGCGTCTGGGCGAGCTCGGCGGCAAGCGTCGCGCGATGATGAAACAGCCAGTCGTAGAAGGCGGCCTGAGGCTCTTCGAGCAGGCGCAGCGCCGGCAGTTTCGCGATGCGCGCGGCCTCGAGCGTGAGTGCGCGCGCGCCGTCATCGAACGATGCCGGCACGGTGAGCACCACGTCCTGATCTTCGAGCAACGCGTGCGGAAACCGACGATTCCACGTGGCACGCACATGAGCCAGATAGCTGGCGCTCGCGGTGACCGGCGAGACCTTGCTGACTTCATCGCCCGCGCCCCACGGCAAAATTGGCGCGAGGCGATCAACCGATGCATGCGAGAGCCAGCTTTTCGCGCTGGTCACGAGCCGTCCGGGCACCTGTGCGCCCAGCGTACGAGCGAGGTGCCCAATTACAACTGGCTGCGTTTCGAGATCGTTAGGTATCCACGGTAATTGCAGATCGCCAGCCGCCAGCTCGCCCGGCGCCGGGTGATAGCGCACGGACGGCAACAGCTCGCGCGCGCCGACTTCGCCAAGGCCCACGAGCTGATCGATATCGAAGATGCTGATCTCGTCAGTACCGGTCTCGACGAACGCTACGACCGTATTGCTCGTGCCGAGATCGATGCCGACGATGTATTGCTTCATCACACTCAGGCGTTCGCGCTGCCGCGCACATCGAATTCGACTTTCCAGCGCTCGTTCGTGCCGCGCGGCACGGCTTCGAGTTCCAGTGTGCCTGCTTCAGTGATCCGTGCATGCAGTTTCACCGGCACGACTTCGCCGGGTGTGCGTCCTTCTGGCGGCAGCGTAGCCTGGATTTCCTCGAGCTCCTGCAACTCGTCGGGCGACCAGTAGTCGAGCATGGTGCCGACCTGGTCTTGCCGACGTACCGACGAACCAAAGAAACGAAAGTGCACAGGCTCGCCGACCACGAGACCGAATTCCTGAACCGGCAAGGCCGCGTCCGTGCCTTCTTCCATCCCGAAGGGCGCGAGGCACAACGCCTGGACAGGCGGCTCCATGCCAGGCACGGCCGGCATGGCCGACTCGATCGCAATGTAGTAAGCGCGCGCCGTGCCGCCACGAATGCGCACGCCTTTGCCGCGTTTCACGTAACCGTAGTACGCCGCGCCGCGTGCGACCGCGAGGTCGAGATCGGCGCCGCCCAACAAGCGCGCAGGCTCCGCGCCTTCAGCCGCGAGCCAGCCGTTGAGACCATCGAGTATGCGCTCGACGAGCAGCATCGACTTGAACACGCCACCGTTGAACAGGACTGCAGTGGGATGCAGGAAGCTCGCGTTCCCGGCCGGCACTTGCGGCAATCCGTCGAGCTCGGCGAGCGCTGCGACCTGGCGCCCGAGGAATGCAGCGAGATGCCGGGTGATGCCCGCGTCCTGCGCATACGGCAAGCCGAGTTGGGTCAGACCACCACGCGCCCGGCTCATTGGCCGCGCCGATGCATCGACTTGCGGGAAAAAGCCGTCGAGAATCGTCTGCGTGAGTTCGGCGCGGGTTAGTTCAGTGCGGATCGAGCCGCCAATCAGTTTCGATCCGCGGCTCGGCACGACCAGCGGCACGGTGTCCACGCTGCGGTCGGTCAACAAGGTTTCCTTGGCCGCGCGGCACGCATAGGTGAGTGCGCGCAACTGCCACGGATCAGCCTGCGTTCCCTGGGCAGCCAGCTTGCGCGCGACCACGTGCGCAAGCGCCAAGTCCATGTTGTCGCCGCCCAGCAGGATGTGTTCGCCAACTGCAACACGATGCAACTCGAGATTGCCTTCACGTTCGACCACTGCGATCAACGACAGGTCGGTCGTGCCACCGCCTACGTCGACGACCAGGATGATGTCGCCGACTTTCACTTGCTTGCGCCACGCACCGGCGCTTTTCTGGATCCAGCTATAGAGCGCGGCTTGCGGTTCTTCCAGCAGCGTCATGCGGGTGTAGCCGGCCGCTTGCGCTGCCTCGGCCGTCAGTTCTCGTGCAGCCGGATCGAAAGAAGCAGGAATGGTGACCGTGACTTGCTGCTCGCTGAACGGTGCGTCGGGATGCCCGTAGTCCCATGCTTCGCGCAAATGCGTGAGATAGCGAACCGCGCTCTCAAGCGGCGAAACACGCGTCACTTCCGGCGGTGCATCGCTTGGCAGGATCGCGGCACGACGGTCCACACCCGGATGACAGAGCCAGCTCTTGGCGCTCGACACCAAACGTATTGGCGTCCCTGCACCTCGGCTGCGCGCCATTTCGCCGACTGCAAAGTCGCGCTCGGCGGTCCACGGCAAGGCCAGGTCACCCGGCGTCAGTTCGTTCGGATGAGGCAGGTAGAGGAACGATGGCAACAACTCAGGCGCTTCGATAGCCCCCGGTGCGGTGAGCTGCGTGATTGGCAGCACGCCTTGGATGGTTTTCTCGCCGTCGCTGGCGGAAAGATCGACGTATGAGAGGGCGCAGTGCGTAGTGCCCAGGTCGATGCCGATCGAATAGCGCGGCTCGCTCATCTCACTCATAGTTCCACCTCAGCCTGTGCGATCACGGTCGCGTCATGCGTCTTTGTCAACATCGGGAGCCTGACCTCGGCCACTCGCCAGCCGCGGTGGCTGATATTGCCGCTGAATGGCGGCTTGCCGACTACGTTCCCTGTCAGGCGGATTGCCGTTGCGTCGAAGCCATCGGCGAGCGTCACGCGGCTGCCTTCGGCCTCTTCGCGTACCGGGCGAATCGTGAAATGCTCGCGCAACGTCGTGCGGCAACCGTCGTGCACGAGCCTCGCGGCGGCGCCGATGTCGGCATCGGAATAACCTGCAATGTCCTCTTCGACAAAGTCAACGAAGCGTGCACCACGCTGAAGAAGTCCCAGAAGCTGAAGCGCCGACTCCGGGCTTGCTTCCTTGATCGTGGTTGCGGGCGCGGGTGCGTCGGCTGCCGCGGGTTCGGGCGCCGTCACTGTCCCGTCGCGCAGCCGACGCACTTGGACGGCGAGTTCGCGGTCACCCAGGACGGCGAAAAAGGTTCCGACGGCCAAAGATAGTCTGCTGAGAAACGACATGTTCGATTCGGTCATACAAAATTGCTCCTGTGGGCTCGCGTGAACAACGAGCGATCCGGCCGGCCGCGGGACAACGCTCGTTGACAGCCTTGAAGGGCGAGCGCCGGCATGAAATTCGTGAGCCCGGTTGTGGGCTAAAACCCGTATTTTGCCTTGATGTGGCCGAGGGCCGTTCAGAATGCAAATGGCGGCAGTCTACTTTCGCGATCGCGATGATGCGTGTGCTTGGGCACGGGGCGTGCCTGACAGCATGGACATGCTGCCCTCACGGTTGGCAAAGGATGGTGGAGCCGACATTCCGCCGTGTCAGCATGGGGCCGGAGATGAGTGCCTGCTTGAGTGCCTGCTTGAGTGCCAGCTTCCGACAGCCGGGCGGCCAGTTTGGCGCTGGAGGCGAATCGCCTGATGGCGTCCGGTTTCACGCCTAATCGCTGTCGAAATCTTCTTCTGCCTTGCGATTCCGGCGCTCTTCGTTGGCACGGCGAGCACGCACGCGCTGGCGCCACAGGACGGTAATGACCTCTCCCGTAGTCGCGCCAGCGGGGATTTCGTTGCGGATGAGATTGGGCACCATCGGCAGGCCGAGGCGCTGCCTTCGCAGAGCCCGGGCGATGGCCGTGCGGCATTCCTGCCCGTGGCAATCCCATTCGTCACGCATTTTTCTGCAGTAACGGCACTCGTTCATGGCAAATAGTGTAACTGTAAAC
>DASYLW010000306.1:0-3380 GCA_036009385.1 Caballeronia sp. | reverse complement strand
GAATATCAGCCTGATCCACCGTCGACAGTTACTGCTACGCCGCCCTCAGGAAATTGCACAAATGCGAGCACTTACATGAACAGAGTCAAAACCATCGCTCTTGACAAGGAAAGTCATATCAGAAATGACGCGCCGCCACGCACAGTGGCTAATAGTGATAAAGAAGACATCTAACGCAAGCAGACCACTAACACCGAAAGCAGCAACCCGGCATTGACCCCGACCACTAACACGAAAAACACCAACCCAGCACTAACCCCCGACCCCAACATCCCCGCAAGAACCCTCGACCAAACATCGCCCTAACGCCCGCCAGCCTACGGAACCAATTTCGCAATAGCCCCCCGCTTACCTTCAAGCCGGCGCTCCCGCCATGCAGCCCGTGACCTGCCGCGCGACGGCCAGGTAGCGCTCGGCGGTATCAGCCAACGTAAGACCACCTAACGGCCGTTGCGCCCGCCGTTCGCCCAACGCGCTCACCAGCGCGCGTGCATAGGTCGAGGTGTCCTCCGGATCCAGCAGTTGCACGGCCGGAAAATCCGCCGCGAAGCTGAACGGCCGGATGTCGCTGGCGACAATCGGCACGCCCGACGCCAGCGCCTCCAGGAACGCAATGCTATGGCCTTCAAAGCGCGACGGCATCGCGAACACGCTGGCCTTGAAAAGAATGTCCGAGACGTCCGAACGCGGCCCTTGCACCGTGACCCGCTGCTCGAGCCCGAGCTTCGCCACGAGGTCCTTCACCGCGGTGAAGTACGCCGGATCCTCGACCACACCGACCAGCAGCAATCGCGCATGCGGCACCTGCTGCACAACGTGATCGAACGCATGTACCGTCTGCAACTGGTTCTTCACCGACGTATAACGCCCGATCTGCACAATCTGCGCCTGGTCATTGGCAAGATCAGCGTCCAGCCCGGGAGAGAAGCGCGCCATGTCCACGCCGTTTGGAATGAGCTGCATCGACGGATGCCGGCCAACGGCGGCCACATAGTCATCGAGATTCGTCGGCGATACCCCGATCACCGCCCGCGCCCGCCGCGACAACACGCGCTCGATGCGCCGAAACAAATCGCGCTCGAAATCGTTGGTCGCGGAATGCATCACATACACCACGGGCGCTGAGATTGGCAGCGCGCGCACGTAGAAAGCGGGAATGGTCGCGTGGGCAAACACCACGTCCGGGCGATAGCGTTGGACCACCTGGTACAAATGCCACAGTTTGCCGAGCACGCCGTGGAGTCTGCGGGGGAACATGCACTCCACGCCGCCGGCATCGAGTTCCTGGCGCAGCATGCGAAAGTCGTCGTGTTGCGGCCGCAGCGATGTCATGCCGACACTTTCGCCGCTTCTCTGCTGAAGAATAGCAAGGTCCTTAGCCAGCACTTCCGCCCCCGAAAGGCGGGGAGCAAGAACGAGGTGAAGGATGCGCATCACGCCTCCCTGGCAATTCGGAACAGCATCCACCCGGCGGCTGCACCAAGGCCGACGGTCATCGCCCAAGCAATGCCTGTGACGCCCCACAAATGGGTGGCGAACGGCACGGTCACCAGCAGCACCACGGCCTGGATGATGGATGCGTGCGTCGCAACTTTCGGCAAGCCCACCGCGCGCAAATACGATACCAGCACAGCGATCACCGCACCGATAGCCATGTTGACCACGAAGATCCGGAACAGCGGCACAGCAGACAGCCAAGCGGTTCCCAGCACGATCTGAAACAGCGGTTCGGCGACGAGGCGCAGGATGATCACAAGCACCGCGAGCCCTCCCACGATCAATGCAAGATAACGGCGAAACAGCCGCGCGGCAAAATCCGCATCCTGGCGATGATGCGCGGAAAACGTCGGGAACAGATATTGCGACATGGCGATGGCTGCATCGGCCAGCAGCATTTGCGCGAGCTTCGAGGACATTTGGTAGGCGCCCAATTGCGCCGGTCCAAGCAGCTTTGCCACGATCACCTTGTCGAACTGATTCAGCAGCAGGTTCACCACGCTGCCCGCCCAGATCCAGCGGCTGAAATTCACGTAATGGCCAATCCCCTTCCATGAGAGCCGCAGCGGCGGGCGCGGCGACATGGTGGTCCAGGTCAGGACCGTCTTCAATGATTCTCCCGCCACCATGCCGAGCAGCACCGAATAAGCACCCGCGCCGCCAAGCGCGAAGCCCAGGCCGATCGCGCAATCGAGGAAAGCTGACGACATCTCCACACCCGCGATACGCATGAAACCGCGCTCGCGCGTGACGATGTAATACGCCGGCGACGCCACGCCGCGGATCAGCGGCAACAGCGCCGCGAGTTGCAAAAGCAGCAGCGAGCCGCCGAGATGAAACTGCTGGTCCATCAGCGGCGCGGCGCAAATGATCAGGAGCGCGATCAATGTCCCACGCGAGGCCAACGTGGTCCACACGGCGCCGAGCTGTAAGCGGTTCGGCGTCTCCCGGCCTTGCACCACGGCTTGCGCGAGACCGGTGTCGCTGAGCGACTCGGCAATAGCCACCGCCAGCAACGCCACGCTAACGCTGCCAATTGCGGCAGGTCCGAGAATCCGGCCGATCGCCAGGAACTTGACCGCAACGAAGCCGCGTACCACGATTTGTTGCAACAGGACCCAGACCGCGGCGTCCTGGTCGAAACGCACGCTCGCGGTTGAAAACGGTAAGCGAACTGCTCTCACAGACATTCCTCGCGTCGGATCGATTTTTTGTAATTGGAGCGTGGCAAACGCGTTGCCCGCGAGATTTGACTTTGCATTAGCGATGTTTGCCCAGGGTTTCCGCAAAGGTAACGTGGCACGCCCTGTCCTGTGCGCCATCTCGTAGTCGATATCGGCCCTCGTGTACGCTGGCTCACTGTCTTTTTTCGCCAGAGGAATACCCTGACATTGGCGGTTGCATAACGCGCGGCAATGCTAGTGTTGACGTTATCGACTGATGTTTGGCGCCCGCGATTTGCCGCCCGACGCCACGCCCCTTTTGTACGCTTTCAAAAACACAATGACTATGGCCAACGACACACTCGACACCGTACTGATCGTCGAACCGGATTTCTCCGGGCATCGCTGGCGTTATGCCGAGTGGGCAGCGGCGGCTTACATGGAAGCGGGGTATCGGTGCGTCATCGTGACCGACCCTGCGAACGCGGGGCATTCGCTCGCCGCGCGCATCGCTCAGGAGAACCGGCCCGAGTTGCAGATCCAGTTTGTCGAGCCGCTTCAACCCAGCCGCCGCGGCTTTGCGAAGGTCAGTTATGTGCGGTATTTCCGCGATTTCAAGCATGCGTTCGACATCGCCAGCCGTAACCGGAAGGTCGCGCTGGTCGTGGTCCCTTACGTCGATTATTTCTTTTACTCGCTGCCGTTCACGGGTTCGCCGTT
>DASYLW010000305.1:0-8785 GCA_036009385.1 Caballeronia sp. | reverse complement strand
CCAGCAATAGCTGGCACGCTTTACGCCCGTTCATGATGATCACCTCGATTGTCCGCGCCGTTTCAGACTTTTGATTCGCCCAGCGGGGATCCTGCACAGGGCAAACTGTCCCGAATCAAGCCTGCTATTCATAAGTGTATGAATTTCGCGGAGATTTTTCCTTCTTTGTGTAACCACAAATGACACGTGCTCCGTTCGCATCGGATAACAGAGCCCGGCCCCTGGTTCTGCCTGTGCAAACGGCGTCCAAAAAAAAAGCCGCGCTTCGAAATGAGCGCGGCTTTCTTACAAGACGTGACTGAACAGCATTACCGCTTCTCCACCGTGGTTTTCGTTGCAGTGGTCAGCGTGAAAAACCGCTTACCAGAGTTGCCACCACGATTTGTTTTCCTTACCCGGGCGCGACCTGCCGGTGACATATGGGCTGTCGGGGAACGTAGCAGCCAGCACGCGCTTTGTGTCACCTTCCAGTTGCGGCTGGTCGAGCTTGCCGTACGACAGCATCATGATATGCAGCGCATCTTCCGTTGCAGGCGCATTCCGGTATTCACGGATCGCGAGCTGCGCACGGTTGATGGCCGCCACATACGCGCCACGCCGATAGTAATAGTCCGCAGCGTGAACTTCGTGCGAAGCCAGCGCGTTCACAATGTAGCGCATGCGTTGAGCAGCATCGGGCGCATACTTGCTTTGCGGATATTTATCGACCACGACCTTGAATGCATCGTACGATTGGCGCAGCGACACGGGATCGCGCTCGCTCATGTCCTGGCCGGAGAAGCGGCCGAACAGACCGAGGTCGTCGTTGAAGTGGATCATGCCTTTCAGGTAATACGCGTAGGCAATGTCCGGGTGATCCGGATGCAGCTTGATGAAGCGGTCAATGGCCGCATCTGCGGAAGCGGTTTCACCGTCTTTCCAGTCGCAGTAAGCCACATTGATCTGCGCTTGTTGCGCAAAATGACCGAATGGGTCGCGACCTTCAAGGTTCTCGAAATACTTCGCGCATTTGCCGAAGTCGCCGCCGGTCAGCGCATCTTGCGCCTCCGAGTATAATTTGCCGTTATTCCACGTTGCCGTTTCGTCGGTTTTCTCGGGCAAACCATGACAGCCCGCGACTATGACGGCACTCGCAGCCAGCGCCATGACCTTGACAGACGAGTTCGACGATAGCCGGACCAGTTGACGGACAGGGTTCAAAACGGTTCTCAAAGCTTGATTCACGGCTCGCATCAGTGCTTGCATTTTCTAGCTCATGCCTTTCTGGCTAATTCCCAGCTTTTCAGTCTAATGACCCGCTCAAGTACAAGTCGTACCAAAGATCGCAGCAAAGATTATAGCCCAAGCGCATCGGCCGACGACGCACGTCCGGACGATTTGACCGAACCGGCCGCTGCGCCGGACGCGCCAAGCGAAATTCACGGCAAACCCGTGCCCACCAACCTGCACGAGCGCCGTGCCGATGCTGAAACGCCGCGCACGATCCTCGTCCCCGACGAATACGCCGGCGAGCGTCTCGACAAGGTCATGGCGCGCTTGTTTCCCGAGTTTTCGCGCAGCCGCCTGCAGACCTGGATTGATGCGCAACGCGTGGTGGTGGACGGCGCGCCCGCGAAGATCCGGCAGCCGGTGCCGCTCGGCGCCACTATCACGCTGATTCCCGATTTGCTGCCCGAACAGCTCGCGTTCACGCCGGAGCCGGTGCCGCTTGAGATCGTCTATGAAGACGACGCGCTCGTGGTCATCAACAAGCCTGCGGGCATGGTCGTGCATCCAGCCGCGGGCAACTGGAGCGGCACGCTGCTCAACGGCTTGCTGTACCGATACGGCGATGCTGCCGCCGGCTTGCCGCGCGCGGGTATTGTGCATCGGCTGGATAAGGAGACGTCAGGGCTGATGGTGGTTGCACGCACGCTCGAAGCGCAAACCATTTTGACGCGGCAGCTGCAAGCGCGCACGGTGAAGCGCCGCTACGTTGCGCTGGTGTGGGGGACGATGCCGGACGAAGGCACTATCGACGCCCCGATTGGCCGCGATCCGCGCGACCGCACGCGCATGGCGGTGGTGGAGAGCGCCTCGGGGAAATACGCCCGCACGCACTATCGCACTATCGACCGCGCGATGTGGAACAACCAGCCCGTGTCTGCGGTTCACTGCGATCTCGATACCGGGCGTACACATCAGATCCGCGTGCATTGCGCGCATATCCGCCACCCGTTGCTGGGCGACCCGATCTACGGCCACGCACGTGGCAAGCGGTCGGTGCAGCCGTTGCCGGACGCGTTCAATCGACAGGCGCTGCATGCCTGGCGGCTCGGGCTGATTCATCCGACTACGGGCCGCGACATCAGCTGGCGCGCTGACGTGCCGGAAGATATTGAAGCGCTCGCGGCGGAGCTGGGGCTGGGCCGCGACGAAGCGACGGATCTCGATCCGGAAGATGCAGATTTCACCGATGAAGACGATGGCGGCGTCCAGGCGCGTGGCGGCTGGGATGAGTCGCAGCCAATCGAATATGACGATGACGATGAGGAGTAACGCGAATGGTGACGTCCTCCGGGGCTGATTTAGCGACTGATTCCGCAGCCAGTTTCACCGCTGAGTTTGCGGCTTGCTCGCCGCTTCGCAACGACGATTGCCTCTGGCCCGACTGGGCCGGCGCTGATGATGCGGTTTCGCCGCGAGTGAGGGCGCTCGCGACCACCCGCAACGGGGGCGTCAGCGCCGCGCCATATGGCGGTGCGAACGGCCGCGGCGGCCTCAACCTCGGCCTGCATACGGGTGATGTGCCCGACGCCGTGATCGAAAACCGCCGCCGTGTAGCGGAACTTACTGGCGCTCCGGTTGCATGGCTCGAGCAAGTGCATGGCGCCCGGATCGAGGATGCCGGTTCGGTGATCGACCGCTGCGCCGGTTCTCCCGCATCGGTGGTCAAGGCGGACGCAGCGGTGACGGACCGTGCGGGAGTCGTGTGCGTCGTGATGGTTGCGGACTGCCTGCCGGTACTTTTCTGCGATGCAGCAGGCCGTGCCGTCGGCGCAGCGCACGCAGGCTGGCGTGGACTCGCGGCCGGAATAGTGGAAAAGACGGCGGAGCGGGTCGCGCATCTCGCCGGCGTCCAGACCAGCACCTTGCACGCATGGCTGGGTCCGGCGATCGGCCCGGCAGCGTTCGAAGTCGGCGAAGATGTCCTCGACGCGTTTGTCGCTGCGGCCGAGCCTGCGTGCCGCGATGCGACCGTTGCGGCTTTCGCCAGGCGTGAAGAGAAACACAAATATCTCGCTGATCTCTATGCACTCGCCCGCTTGCGGCTGCAACGGGCGGGCGTACCGCTCGAGTATGTCCACGGCGGCACGTTTTGCACGATGACTGACGCGGACCGGTTCTATTCGTATCGACGGGACCGCACAACAGGGCGCATGGCCGCGATGATCTGGCTGGCGGACTGAACCCCGGACCAGACCCGGGCACGCTCCGGCTCAAACACCTATATGACCTGATATGCGCCTACGGGGTCGGCGCATGCTTTTTGCTGCGTGTTTGCTGCGTGACGAAAACGGAAGCCGTGGCTGACCGTGACAGGCGCGCCTTGCGTTGCCCTTATGTTGCGCAACAAATCTTGACATTCATCAGCGCGTCACATCGGGAAAACGATGATGAAAAAAATATCGCACTGCGTCAAAATCAAGGCGGCGCATTGACACGCCTTGCACCGTGGAGCAAGAATGTTTCACAAAAGCGCACGGCGGGGCAAGGTCACATCATCGCGGTCGGGCGTATAGCAGCCCGGCACAACGATCACGACGACGCGGCTCCACGTCACGCCTGCATCAGCAACTCAGTCTCTCGGGACGCTTAGGTCAAACGCGGATATGGCTGCCTCCAGATCTTCATCTTCATCGTCACCGGGTTCATCGCGTCCATCCGACGCCAAGGCAACGCCTGGCGCGCCGGCTGCACCTTTTGGAATGCCCGCCGCAGATCCAGCGACAGTGCAAAAGATCTTCGAGCAATGGCTCAACACATGGCGCGCGGTAGCCGACCCGGCCCATTGGCAAAAGCTTGCCGCCCAGGCCAATCCGGGACACGTGGAATCGCCGGGACCGGCATCGGCTAATCCGTTTGCGGCGCTGGGTGGTTTTCCGAGCTTTCCGGGCATGGGCGGTGGCAACAGCAGTAGTGGTAGCGCCCAATTGCCGTTCGCGATGCCTGCGATGCCGAATATTCCGACCGCCGCAATTGCGCCGCAGCGCCTGCGGGAACTCCAGTCCAGTTTCTCGCGCGACGCCGCGGAGCTCATCAAGCAGGCCACTGAACAAAGCATTGATCTGACAACACTGAAGGACCGCCGCTTCAGCACGCCCGCGTGGCAATCCGCGCCCGGTTTCGCATTCGCCGCTGCATGGTATGTGCTGAACGCGCGTTATCTGCAGGAACTCGCAGAATCTGTCGAAGCCGATCACAAGACCCGCGAACGAATCAGGTTCGCCGTGCAGCAGTGGGCAGCAGCGGCATCGCCGAGCAATTACATTGCGTTGAATCCGGATGCGCAGAAGGCGCTGATCGAGAGCCGTGGCGAGAGTCTGCAAAAAGGCATGCTGAATCTGCTCGCCGACATGCAGCGCGGCAAGATCCAGCAAAGCGATGAATCGGGCTTTGTGGTCGGCAAGAACATTGCGACCACGCAAGGCTCTGTCGTGTTCGAAAACGACCTGCTGCAACTGATCCAGTACACGCCGCGCACGGCGACCGTTAAAGAGCGGCCGCTTTTGATCGTGCCACCGTGCATCAACAAGTTCTACATTCTCGACCTGCAGCCGGAAGGCTCGCTCGTCGCCCATGCGCTTGATGCGGGCCATCAGGTTTTCATGATCTCGTGGCGTAATGCCGATGCATCGATCGCGCACAAGACCTGGGACAATTACATCGATGAAGGCGTGCTTACGCCTATCAATGTAGTCAAGCAGATCAGCGGCCGGGAGCAGATCAACACGCTCGGCTTTTGCGTCGGCGGCACGATGCTCGCAACCGCTTTGGCCGTGCTGGCTGCGCGTGGAGAACACCCCGTTGCCTCCATGACGCTGCTGACCGCCATGCTCGATTTTTCTGACACGGGCGTGCTCGATGTATTTATCGATGAGCAGCACGTGAAGATGCGCGAGCAGACCATTGGCGGCAAGGACGGCAAAGCGCCTGCGCTGATGCGCGGCGTAGAGTTCGCCAATACGTTCTCGTATCTGCGCCCGAACGACCTGGTGTGGAACTACGTGGTGGACAACTACCTGAAGGGCCGTACACCGCAGGCGTTCGACCTGCTCTACTGGAACAGCGATTCAACCAATCTGCCAGGCCCGATGTTCGTCTGGTATCTGCGCAATACGTATCTGGAAAATCGCCTGCGTAATCCGGGCGAACTGACTTCGTGCGGTGAGCAGGTCGATTTGTCGAAGATCGATGTGCCGACGTTTTTGTATGGGTCCCGTGAGGACCACATCGTGCCGTGGACGGCGGCGTATGCGTCCGCACCTTTGCTGACCGGGCCGCAGACGTTCGTGCTGGGGGCGTCGGGACACATTGCGGGCGTGATCAATCCGCCGTCGAAGAACAAGCGCAGTTTCTGGCTTCTCGATAACGCCGATAAAACCCTGCCGGAAGACCCCGATGCTTGGTTCAAAGGCGCGACCGAACATCCAGGTAGCTGGTGGCCGACGTGGACGCAATGGCTTGATGGTTACGGCGGCAAGAAAGTAAAGCCGAAGGCAAGCTTGGGATCTGAGGATTTTCCGGTGATCGAGCCGGCGCCGGGACGTTATGTCCTGCAGCGGGACCAATGAGATTTTTGCGTGATCTGACCGGCTGAAACGCGTTTCGAGTGACGGCCGGCGCAGGTCATGCGGATCGGACCCGATTGCATTTCAGGCGCGACGGCGCAACAGTATCCGACGTGTCGTTTTATTACAGTTGCTGAAACCCGAAGTAACCTGAAGAAACAGTAACGCCAGCGCTGTTGAGAGCGTCGCCTGCACGGGTTGGAAACGGCGCAGGCAAACAAGGGGCAAGCGCCAACACGCATTCAGCCGGCCACGCAGTCAGCCGGCTAAACCCGGGCTACCACTTTCGATTCTCAAAGGAAACTGAAATGACAGACGTAGTGATCGTATCGGCCGCACGGACGGCAGTCGGCAAATTCGGCGGGTCGCTGGCGAAAATCGCCGCGCCCGATCTGGGCGCAATCGTGATTCGCGCGTTACTCGAGCGATCGAATCTCAAGCCTGAGCAAATCAGCGAAGTGATCCTCGGTCAGGTGCTCACGGCGGGGTCCGGCCAGAATCCTGCACGTCAATCGCTGATCAAGGCGGGCTTGCCCAGCTCGGTGCCGGGCATGACCATCAACAAGGTGTGCGGATCGGGTTTGAAGGCCGTGATGCTGGCGGCGAATGCGATTATCGCGGGCGACGCCGATATCGTTATCGCGGGCGGCCAGGAAAACATGAGCGCGGCGCCGCACGTGTTGCCAGGCTCACGCGACGGTTTTCGCATGGGCGACGCGAAGCTGATCGATTCGATGATCGTGGATGGCCTGTGGGACGCGTTCAACTCGATCCACATGGGCGTCACGGCGGAAAACGTCGCGAAGGAATACGGCATTACGCGTGCAGCGCAGGACGAATTCGCGGCCCTGTCGCAGAACAAGGCGGAAGCGGCGCAGAAGTCGGGCCGTTTCAACGATGAAATCGTGCCCGTTGAAATTCCCCAGCGCAAAGGCGAGCCGCTGCGTTTTGCCACCGACGAATTCGTGCGTCATGGCGTGACGGCTGAATCGTTGTCCGGCCTGAAGCCGGCGTTCTCGAAAGAAGGCACCGTCACCGCGGCAAACGCCTCCGGCCTTAACGATGGCGCGGCGGGTGTGATCGTGATGTCGGCGAAAAAAGCCGAGGCGCTTGGCCTCACCCCGATCGCACGCATCAAGGCGTACGCGAACGCGGGCGTTGATCCGAAGGTGATGGGCATGGGTCCGGTGCCGGCATCGAAGCGCTGCCTGGAACGTGCGGGCTGGGCCGCGTCGGACCTCGACCTGATGGAAATCAACGAAGCATTTGCAGCGCAGGCGCTGGCCGTGCATCAGCAAATGGGCTGGGACACGTCGAAGGTCAACGTGAACGGCGGGGCGATCGCGATCGGTCATCCGATCGGTGCGTCCGGCTGCCGGATTCTCGTCACGTTGCTGCATGAAATGCAGAAGCGCGATGCGAAGAAAGGACTGGCGTCGCTGTGTATCGGCGGCGGTATGGGCGTGGCGCTCGCGGTAGAGCGCCCGTAGGGAGACAGTGCGTTAAGCACCGCGCGCCGCGGTTCGGGTGGCAGGCAAGTCCGGCTGCAGGCGCGCATAACGATAAACGGAGCGAGCAATGACGAAACGAGTAGCGTATGTGACGGGCGGCATGGGCGGCATTGGTACGAGTATCTGCCAGCGGCTGCATAAGGACGGCTACACGGTCGTCGCAGGTTGCGGCCCGAATTCGCCGCGCCGGGTCAAATGGCTCGAAGAGCAAAAGGCGCTGGGTTACGAGTTCATCGCTTCCGAAGGCAATGTGGGTGATTGGGAGTCGACCAAGAATGCTTTCGACAAGGTCAAGGCCGAAGTCGGCGAAGTCGATATCCTGGTGAACAACGCAGGCATCACGCGCGATGTCGTGTTCCGGAAGATGACGCACGAAGACTGGACCGCGGTCATCGATACCAACCTGACAAGTCTCTTCAACGTGACGAAGCAGGTGATCGACGGCATGGTCGAGCGTGGTTTTGGACGCGTGATCAATATTTCATCGGTGAATGGTCAGAAAGGGCAATTCGGCCAGACCAACTATTCCACCGCGAAGGCCGGGATTCACGGCTTTACGATGGCGCTGGCGCAGGAAGTGGCGACCAAGGGCGTGACGGTCAATACCATTTCGCCGGGTTACATCGGGACGGACATGGTGAAGTCGATCCGCCCTGACGTGCTGGAGAAGATCGTCGCGACCATTCCGGTTCGCCGGCTCGGGCGGCCGGAGGAAATTGGTTCAATCGTGGCGTGGCTGGCATCGGAGGAATCGGGCTTTTCCACGGGTGCCGACTTCTCGCTGAATGGCGGCTTGCACATGGGGTAAGTGTGGTTCGCGCGGCGCGCCTTCAGGTTATGCGCGCCGCGCGTCCCGCGTCGGAGCGGGATGTTGCAACTGGATGCCGGGTCACCGGCACCGACTACGAACCGGCGGCTTGCGTCGCTTTCAATCACGCGGAGTCCGTCGGCACAGTTTGAGTTTTGCGTTTAAAGGCGTTACATGACCACTACAAAGAAATCCGCCGAACGACTCATAAAAAAATATCCGAATCGCCGGCTCTACGATACCGAAACCAGTACCTACATCACGCTTTCTGACGTCAAACAGCTCGTGCTCGACCAGGAAGAGTTCAAGGTCATGGACGCCAAGTCCGCCGAGGATCTGACGCGCAGCATTCTGTTGCAGATCATTCTGGAAGAAGAAAGCGGTGGCTTGCCGATGTTTTCATCGGTCATGCTCTCGCAGATCATCCGCTTCTACGGCAACGCGATGCAGGGCATGATGGGCACGTATCTGGAAAAGAATATCCAGGCGTTCATCGACATCCAGCACAAGCTTACTGACCAGTCGAAGGGGTTGATCGACGGTAATGCCGTGCCGCTCAATCCTGAGGTCTGGTCGCAGTTCATGAACATGCAGGCGCCCATGATGCAGGGGATGATGACGAGCTATATCGAGCA
>DASYLW010000304.1:0-15334 GCA_036009385.1 Caballeronia sp. | reverse complement strand
GCTCAACGGAAACAGCGGCCGGGCGGAAAAGCGTCCGTTCGATGTCACCAGCCGCGTTGCCTGCTCAGCCGGCAAATATTCGATGCCATTGATCGCGTGGCGTCGAAGGAACGCCGCCACCGATACCTTGAGCGCGCTCGCAATCTTGTGCAGCACCTTGATGGACGGCACGCTACGCCCTGATTCGATCTGCGCCAGCATGGCGCGCGATACGCCGGACGCGCGAGCGAGAGCATCGAGCGAGAGTTGGCGTTCGGCGCGCAGCCGCGCGAGGTTCACGCCAACCAGGTATTCGAGCGCGTCGCTCGCTTCCTGCGCGTCGGTTTGCTGCGCGTGATGAGCATTAGCCGGAGGGTTGACCGAGCGCGCCTGTGTTGCCTCGGCGTGTTCGGCCGGCGCGTGCGCATTGAACGACTCGCGCACGAGTTCCAGCGATGAATAAGCCGATGCGGCCATGATGAGCCTCCAGTCTTTCAATCGTTCAGTCGATCAGACCCGCTCAGCGAAGCAGCGCGGGAACGAGTGAAGGCAAGACTAGCATTCGCTGAACTGGCGTCAAACGAAGATATCGTCACACCGTTATGAGGCGCCGCAGGGTAGCTATTCGCGGCATTGCCTCATTAAACGACCGTGCGAGCGGGTGTGGATGGCGTGGACGGCGTCTCTCCCGGCTGTGCACCCGGCTTGCTCGACGCGAACCAACCGTCAATGCGGTGAATCACGTCTTCCAGCGACCCCGGCTCCAGATGCAGGCCGAGCTTCGAGCGGCGCCAAAGCACGTCGTCGGCACAGGTTGCCCATTCGTTGTCGCGCATGTAGTGGAGTTCAGCTTCGTAGAGCCCGGGCGCCAGGGCTTCGCCGAGATCGGCGAGCGAGCTTGCATCGCCCAAGAGCTTCTGCGCGCGCGTACCGTAAGCGCGCGCGTAACGGTGCGCGAGTTCGCCGGGCAGCCAGCGATTGCGCTGCTTGAACGAGCTGAGGAAAAGCGCGAAGTCGGCATTGGCAATGTCCCCGCCTGGCAGCGGCGCGCGTTCGGTCCAGGTTTTACTCCTGGCCGGCGATTGCAGCGCTTCCCCGAGTTTATTGACGGCTTCTTCGGCCAGCTTGCGAAACGTGGTGATCTTGCCGCCGAACACAGACAACAACGGCGCTTCGTTCGCGGGCGTGTCGAGTTCGAGCAGGTAGTCACGCGTGACGGCCGACGCGTTTTCCGCGTTTTCGTCCTCGAGCAGGCCTCGCACGCCGGCGTAGGTCCAGCAGACGTCAGCCGGGCTGATGTGCTTCTTGAAGTAGCGATTAATGGAGTCGCAAAGGTAAGCGGTCTCTTCCGGGCTGATGACGACTTTCGACGGGTCGCCGTGATACTCAAGGTCCGTGGTCCCGATCAGCGTGTAGTCGTGCTCATACGGAATCGCGAAGATGATGCGCTTGTCCGGATTCTGGAAAATGTACGCGTGGTCATGCTCAAAGAGACGCCGGGTGACTATGTGGCTTCCCTTGACCAGCCGCACGGTGTGGCGCGTATGCGTGTTGCTGTTGAGCGAATCCTTGAGCAGGTCGCTGACCCACGGGCCGGCGGCGTTTGCGACGGAGCGCGCCCGAATGTCAAAGGTCGCGCCGTGATTGTCGACGAGCGTGGCATGCCAGACGCCTTCGCCGCGGCGCGCACTGACGAGGCGCGTGCGCGTCTTGATTACGGCGCCGTGTTCCTGCGCGCCGACGGCATTGAGCGCGACGAGGCGCGCGTCGTCCACCCAGCCGTCGGAATAGACAAACCCGCGCTTGATTGAGTCGATAAGCGGTGCGCCGGCCGCGTGCCGGCGCATGTCAATACCCCGGGAGCCGGGCAGCAATTCGCGGCGCGCGAGGTGATCGTAGAGGAAGAGGCCGGCGCGGATCATCCAGGCGGGGCGCAGGTTCGGCATGTGCGGCATGACGAAACGCAACGGCCATATGATGTGGGGCGCCGCGCGCAGCAGCACTTCGCGCTCCTGAAGCGCCTTGCGCACGAGCCGGTATTCGCCGTATTCGAGATAACGAAGCCCGCCGTGAATGAGCTTCGTACTCGACGACGACGTGTGCGAAGCCAGGTCGTCCTTTTCGCACAGCATGACAGAAAGGCCACGGCCCGCCGCGTCCCGCGCTATGCCTGTGCCGTTGACCCCGCCGCCCACCACGAGCACATCATAAAGATTGCCTTGCATCGCTTGTCCGCCCCATGGCCACCGACAGAAAACTCCGTCGGAACATATCAATGTTCGAATTCGAAATTTAACGAACAAAAACGAAAATGTAAAGTCGTCTGAACGGCTAACGTTTCGCTCTCACCGGCTTCTTGCCGGGAAAACGCAGGTTGCGGTCCGCATTTGGGCGTGTTTGGGCTCATAGGCCGTTCGGTCCAGTGGCGCGAAGCAGGCGACCGACCGATACTGTAGGCACTGGGATGAAGGAGTGATGCAATGCGAAAGATGTGGGTGGCCGGTGCGCTAGGCGCGTTGATGCTGGGCGGATGCATATCCGCGCCGGATGTCTCGGGATCTAGAGGAGCGCCGTCCCTGGCCGCGCTTCAGTCCATGTGCGGCGGGAACGCTGTCGACTACGGCACGGACGCGCAGGGCGTGTATTCGGCGTTTCTCGACGCTTACGTGGCGCAAAAACGCGGTAAGTTGCCAAAGGAGCAGTTTTGCGCGTTCCAGGCGGGCATGGCGAGTCAATATTCGACGTTTAATGCTAGCCGCACGGCGGCGGCGCAAAGCACGTGGGCTTCGTTCGTTGCGGATCAGCGGGCGCAAGCGCTTAGTTGGCGCGCAGCCGTCGACCCGACGTTGCGCGCTGGCTGATTGGTGCGCTACTCGGTCCACTTACGCAGCCTGCTTCACCCGCTCGCGACGCTGAGCTGACCGGAAAGCGAATTTACGAATACCGTTTGATTGCTTTGATGGTGGAGTCGCCGGAAGCCGTCAGGCTCCACAACTGGCGCCCAGAGGCGAGATTTTCCAACTGGACAAGCTGGCGCTCGAGCAGGGCGTCGAGTTCGTCGCGCACCATGTCCATCTGATGGGGGGCGTCTTGCAACAGTAGCAGCGTGGCAAATTCATGCGGACTGAGCATCGTGTTCTCCATGACGATCTAACGGCACTTTGACCGGTCGGCGACCGGCATTCGTGCCTCGGAACGTTGTGCGAGGCTGGAACTTCGTGTCCGGCAGACGCATGATGCATAGCGTGGATGGCGGCGCCGAAAAGCGGCGCTTCGTTGCCGGGATTTGATTGTAGGCAAGCGTCGGACGAGTGCCAAACGCTTGCGAAAAATAATGGGTTTGACTTTTCAGAGGCGCGAAAGCGGTTCGGCGGACAAGCGGAATCGTAGAATTTACGTGAGGTTCCTGCCGCAGCGCACACAGGCAGCGGGCACTTGCGGCGCGAGGTTTTTGGGGCTGGACGCTACTCGGCCACGAACACCTGCGTGTTTGCCTCGGCGAGCGTTTGAGCCATGTCGGGTGGCGCGGGGGCATCGGTGAAAAGCGCGTCGATCTGGCTCAGGTGACCGAGCCTGACGAGCGCCGGGCGGCCGAATTTCGAATGATCGGCGGCGAGGAACACCGTGCGGGCGTGCTTGATGATCGCTTCGGCCACGCGGACTTCGCGGGTATCGAAATCGCGCAGCGTGCCGTCGGTTTCAATGCTCGACGCCCCAATGATAGCGAAGTCCACTTTGAACTGGCGGATGAAGTCGATAGCCAGCTCGCCCACAATGCCTTTGTCCCAGGGCCGCACAATGCCGCCGGTGATCAGTACCTCGCATTCGGGGTAACCGCTCATCATGCTGGCCACGTTGAGGTTGTTCGTGATCACGTGCAAGCCGCGATGCCGGTTCAGCGCCCGGGCGACTTCCTCGGTCGTCGTGCCCAAGTTGATGAAGAGCGACGCCTGATCGGGAACGTGCTGAGCGACAAGCGCGGCTATGCGACGTTTTTCGTCGTGGAACATGCGCTGGCGCGCCGTGTATGAGACGTTCTCCGAACTGGTGGGCAGGCTCGCGCCACCGTGATAGCGGCGCAGCAGGTTCATGTCGGAGAGCCAGTTGACGTCGCGGCGAATGGTTTGCGGTGTGACGTCGAAATGCGTGGCCAGATCCTCCACCGTCACGAAGCCATCGCGTTGCACCCAGTCGAGCAGCTCTTGCTGTCGTGCGTTCAAGGTGATGCGGGGATCTCGTGTCATGGCGTCGAAGAGTGCGCTTTATTGTCTTGAGGTGGCCCGTATTGTAAGGGAAAGGTCCGGCAGTCCGGCAATGCCCGATCACCCGTCTCTCCTTTGGATATCGCTGTCCGGCGACCCGATGCAACCACGCCAACGAGCGCCTTGCCAGGGCGGTTTGCGGCTCGGGCGATACATCGAGAGTGAGACGTTCGTTACGCCGCATTACGCCGCATTGCGCCGCTCTGCAACCGCGGACGGCTTGTAGTGAAGTCACGTGTACATATCCGCATGTCCCTATGACCGCACCGACCGTACGGATTGCATGCCACGCGTTCTGCGCGGCAACTCATCAGGATGGCAAAATTGATGCTGTCGAGTCTGAATCCGGTCTGGCGGCCGGACTCTGTCTCGCTGCATGTGGAGCATGTGGATTCAGTATGAAAAATCGGTCTGCGAAACGGCGTCATTGAACGCTTTTGCCGAATCGTCTTTTCGTTGCTTGCCGAAATGTGGCTGTAAGCGAGTGGGAATCGAGCATGACGTGCGTTATCGCAACGAGCATCAGGGGGGTACGATTTATGCTGATTTGTGCGGTATCCGGAACTGACATGTGGTTCCAGCGGTCTCTCTTCGGGCCTGCAGCTTAGTTCCAACCCGGCTAAGATGCAGGCTCCAAGTCTTAACCACATGAGGACGCCGCGACTTCAAGTCACGGCGTTGCCTGATTTTCGGCCGGTTTGGCTGACGGCGCGTTCAGTACAGCTTTGGGAGCGCGATTTTTATGCACAGTGATAGACCCCACGTGATGCCCTGGCGGATCGAAGACATCGACCTGTCCCGGATCGACCGGCGTAAGGCGGCATCCAATGAACACCTTCTCTTGTTGCTTTGCGCGGCTTCGTTCATTGAGAGCGGAACCGATCTTTATACGAGCAACCTGAGCACTTATTTCAACGACGACCCCGAAGTTTCCGACTGGCTCAACAATGAGTGGGAACCGGAAGAAATGCAGCACGGCCGGGCGTTGAAGACGTATATCCATCACGTGTGGCCCGAGTTCGACTGGGACACGGCGTTCAAGAACTTCTTCGCTGAATACTCGCTGACGTGTTCAGTCGAGGACTTCGAAAAAACGCGTGCGCTGGAAATGGTCGCGCGGTGTGTTGTTGAAACCGGGACGGCCACGCTGTATCGGGCCATCAACGAGTGCTCGGACGAACCGGTGCTCAAGCAACTCACCGACAACATTCGCACCGACGAAGTCCGGCATTACAAGCACTTCTTCCGCTTCTTCAAGAAGTACAACAAGATTGAAGGCAATGGTCGCTTTGCTGTTCTCGGCGCATTGCTGCGTCGTGTAATAGAAATCAAGAATGAGGATTCCGAGATCGCGTTGCGCCATGTATTTGCCATCCGCTATCCGGACCGGGCGAATGACACGGCGCATAATCGCGAGCTGGCGGCGCGGGTGAATGCGTTGGTCCGGCGTAATTTGTCGGCTGATATGTGCGTGAAGATGTTGCTCAAGCCACTCGATCTGCCGGCTCGAATACAGCCCAGCGTGCACTATCCGCTCGCGAAGATCACGCAGCACGTGTTCTTCCGGTAGGCCAGGCCGTTTGCATTGCACGGCTCGTACGCTTTAATGATGGCCCGCTTTCGCGGGCCATCGTCTTTTCACGGAGATCCGCATGACCGATTTCATTGCGTCCGGTGCTCATGGTACCGAGCACGGCACGTTCGACGAATGGCCGCAAGGCTTGCGAACCTTGTTCGACGGTACGTCGATAGAGACGAAAACGGGCTTCACGGCGTCGTTGCTCGCAGCCGATGAAGGCCGCGTGCGGACATCGCTACTGAGCGTTGGCGAGTTGTTCGCGCCGGATCCGGGCACGTTGTGTGTCTCGTTATGGCCGCAGTCGCGGGCGGCGCGGTTGGTGTCGAAGACGGGGCGCGCTACCCTGACCTTCGTCTTCGATGAAGCGTTCTTCCAGGTGCAACTTCAGGCGCGAATTGCGCCAATAGAGGGTTCACCGTTCACGTGTTTCATCGCGACGATCGAAAGCGGGGAATGGCAGAAAGTGCCGTATGCGCGACTCGTGCAGGGCATCGGATTCGAGTTTGCGCAAGGGCAGGGGGACGTGGTGCTGGCGCGCTGGCGAGAACAGATCGATGTGTTGAAGCGTGCGGCGAGTGCCGCTGCCTGAAACAAAAAAAGCGGAGCCGAGGCTCCGCTTCTTATCGAGTGCAGTGAGGGCGGCTGGGCCGCAGAGAACAGGTCTCCGCCGCAGCATGGCGAAGCTCAAAGCCTCACTGACACTCCCTTTCTCGCAAGCGAAGAAGGCGAGGCGAGCGTCCCACCCGCGCCTTCATCGCGCTATTTAACGCCCGCGTTGTCCCGTGCGGGGTGTATCGCGTCGACCTGCACCGCCGCCGCCTTCACTGCGCGGCTTGCCACCGAGCAGTGCAGCGCCGGCCGGTCGCGAGCCTTCGGGTTTGCGCGGCGCGCCACCATTGCCACCGGTTTTCGCCGCAACGGGTTTCTGTGAGCGCGAACCGTAGCCGCCACCGTTGCCACCATTACCGCCATTGCCACCGCCGCCATTACCATTACCAGCCGGCTTGGCCGATGGCCGTCCGCCGCCGTTCGATTGCTTCGGCGCACCTTGACGCGGCGCACCTTGACCTTGCCGTGCACCGCCGCCACCTTGGCCGCGTCGGAGAATCGGTTCCGGCTTCTGCGTCAGATCCGGTTCAAAACCCGCGATGACTTCCTGCGGAATCGGCCGCTTGATCAGGCGTTCGATGTCTTTGAGCAACTGATGTTCATCGACGCAAACCAGCGACAGCGCCTCACCCGTTGCACCGGCACGCCCGGTACGGCCGATCCGGTGAACATAATCCTCGGGTACATTCGGCAGATCGAAGTTGACGACGTGCGGCAACTGGTCGATATCGATACCGCGAGCCGCAATATCCGTCGCCACCAGCACCTGCAGGGTGTTGTCCTTGAACTCGGCCAAAGCACGCGTACGCGCCGACTGGCTCTTGTTGCCGTGAATCGCGAGCGCGCTGATGCCGTCCTTCGTCAACTGCTCGGCGAGCCGGTTCGCGCCATGCTTCGTCCGCGTGAACACCAGCACCTGGAACCAGTTGTTCTTTTCAATCAGATGCGTGAGCAACTCGCGTTTCTTGTCGCGATCAACGGGGTGAATCTTCTGCGCGATAGCCTCAACGGTTGAATTCCGACGCGCCACTTCGATCAACGCCGGGCGGTCGAGCAGGCTGTCCGCAAGCGTCTTGATTTCTTCGGAGAACGTAGCTGAGAACAGCAGGTTCTGGCGCTTCGGCGGCAACTTGGCGAGCACGCGCTTGATGTCGTGGATAAAGCCCATGTCGAGCATCCGGTCGGCTTCGTCGAGCACGAGAATTTCGAGCTTCGACAAATCGATGGTCCTCTGCTGCATGTGATCGAGCAAGCGGCCCGGTGTTGCCACGACGATATCCACGCCGCGTCGCAGTGCATCGATTTGCGGATTGATGCCCACGCCGCCGAACATCACGGTCGATTTCAGTTTCAAATACTTGCCGTAGCCGCGCACGCTTTCTTCCACCTGGGCGGCGAGTTCGCGCGTCGGTGTGAGGATCAGCGCGCGAACCGGGCGCTTCGCACCAGCCGCCGGCGCGTGCGCCTCGGACAAACGTTGCAGGATAGGAAGCGTAAAGCCTGCTGTCTTCCCCGTGCCGGTTTGCGCGCCTGCGAGCAGGTCGCCGCCGTTCAGCACAGCCGGAATGGCCTGCAACTGGATGGGGGTAGGGATGGTGTAGCCGAGTTCGTTGACAGCGCGAAGCAAGGGTTCGGACAAGCCGAGGGAATCAAAAGACATAAGTGTTCACGTATTCGGTATGACGACCGGCGCTTTTCGCTTAAAGCCCCAAAAGGCTCTGAAGCCCCAAAAAAGGCGGCTCGCACAACCAGGTGCGTGCGTACGACGATCGAGGAAATCGGGCGGCAGGACGTCCGGGGCGCTTGCTCGAAGTACACGCTACGAGCGCCGCGAAAGTTGCCGCGAAGATCAACGCGCTATCAAGACACGCTGACTGGCGTTAAGTTGCATTTGAAACGCCGTAAAACGCTTCGCGTCAGGCATTAGGTGCCGGTTAAGGCAGGCTCACGCTACGTACTCAAGCAAAGTACTCAAGCAACATAGCGTGCAATGCTGACGAATTGACACAAGCTGCCGCCCAACACGAACAGGTGCCAGATGCCATGTCCATGCCGGATGCGCTCGTCGTTGATGAAAAAGTAAATGCCGGCGCTGTAGATCAAACCGCCGGCCAGCAGCCACGCCGTGCCGGCGGGCGGTAGAGCCGAAACGAGAGGACGGATGGCTACGAGCGCGAGCCAGCCCATCATCACGTAAATCACCATCGATACGCTGCGGGTTCGACGCCCCAGCGTGAGTTCCTGAACAATGCCGAGAGCGGCGAGCCCCCAGCTTACGCCGAATAACGACCAGCCCCATGGGCCGCGCAACGTAACGAGCGCGAACGGTGTGTAACTTCCTGCGATCAGCAGGTAAATGGCTGAATGATCGCATTTTTGCAATACCGCTTTGAGCCGCGGGCTGCGGACCCAGTGGTACAGCGTGGAAATGGTGTACAGCACAAGCAACATGGCGCCGTACACCGCAAAGCTGACGATCTTGTACGGGTCGCGTTCCATTGCCGCCATGGTGACGAGCGTTGCGAGCCCTGCCACCGACAGCACCGTGCCGACGAGATGGGTAACGCTGTTGAACCGTTCACCAAAATACATCGACCGTCCTCATACCGCTATTGCAATCCTGCCTGCAACGCCGTGCTTTTCCGCTTTAAAAAATGTTGAAGCCCGAGCGAACCTGCGTAATCCGCCAAACGAGCCTGGCAGTTCACCGCCCCGAGGTCCGTTTAGCCTGCTTGCCCGCGTTCAGCTTATTCGTGCTCGAAAAAGAAGAAGGGCGCTGCCCCGGTTTCGGGGCCTGCGCCCTGCTTGCGCATTTCCGCGTATTTTACGCTACCTGCGGAAAACCCTTCTTTAATCAGTCATCAGTCGAGCGGAGCCGAACGCAAGTTGCTGACCTGTTGCGGCGACACCGGTGTACCGTGGTTGCCCCACGACATCCGGATGTACGTCACCACTGCAGCCACTTCCGTATCGGACAGCGATTGAGCGAACGGCGGCATGCCATACGGATGCGGGTTGCCTTCCGTGCTCGGCGGGTAACCGCCATTGAGCACCATGCGGATCGGGTTCACGGCCGACTGCATCTGGATGGACTGGTTCGTGGCAAGCGGCGGGTAGGCCGGCGGTTTGCCGAGACCATTTTCCGCGTGACACTTCGCGCAGTTTTCCGTGTAGATCTTCTTGCCCTGTTGCAGCAATTCCGAACCGAACTGCGCCGATGTTTCGAACTGCATCGTTTCCGGCGCTTCGCCCTTTTGCGGGATCGACTTCAGGAACGTCGACATGGCGTTGATGTCTGCATCCGTCATGTACTGCAAGCTGTTGTGAACCACTTCGGCCATCGGGCCAAACACCGCGCCGCGCTGCGACACACCGGTCTTCAGCAGGTCGTTGATGTCCTTGATGTCCCAGTCGCCGAGTCCAGCTTCCTTGTTCGACGTCAACGACGGTGCGTACCAGTTCTGCAGCGGGATCAGGCCGCCGCCGAACGCGGCCGAGCTGACCGGGCCGCCCATTGCGTTGATCGATGTATGGCACATGCTGCAATGGCCAAGCCCTTCGATCAGGTAAGCACCGCGGTTCCATTCAACCGACTTGGTGGGATCGGGCTTGAATTCGCCTTCGCTGAAGAACAGCACGCGCCAGCCAATCAGCATGTTGCGCTGGTTGAACGGGAAGCGAAGTTCGTGCGGACGGCTGGGTACATTGACCGGCGGGGCCGAGCGCATGTAGGCGAACATGGCGTCCGAGTCGGCGCGCGTGACCTTGGTATAAGAGGTGAACGGCATGGCCGGGTACAGCAGGCTGCCATCTTTCGAGCGACCGACGTGAATTGACCGGTAAAAATCGTCCGACGTCCACTTGCCAATGCCGTATTGGTCGTCCGGCGTGATGTTCGGCGTGTAGAGCGTGCCGAACGGCGTGAGCATGGGCAGGCCGCCGGCAAACGTCTTGCCGCCGCGAACCGTATGGCAGGCAATACAGTCACCGGCGCGCGCCAGATATTCGCCGCGCTTGATCAATTCGGTCTGGTCGGCGGGCACGGCAGCAACGGCGCCGCCCGAATGGAAGGTGTTGCCACCCGACCAGAGTGCGGCAGCGGCTGCGGCGGCCGTAATGACAACAACAGCCGAAAGTGCGAACAGGGACTTGCGTTTCATATTCTTCTCGCTCCTCGCGCCTTATTGCGGTTCGCTGCCGCAGGCGAGCGGCGTTTTGCGCGAGCCTGCAGGCGCGGGTACCGGATTAGCCGGTGCGGTTTGCGTGGACAGCCAGGCGGCGACAGAAGTCACATCGTCGTCGGTCAGGCGGGTGGCGATCTGTTGCATGCAGTCAGGTGCTTTCGCGTGACGCGAGCCCGCACGCCAGGCGCCAAGTTGCGCGCTGATGTAGTCGGAGTGCAATCCCACGAGACCCGGAATAGCCGGTTGCATACCCGTCAGGTTCGTGCCGTGGCATGCCGCGCAGGCGGGAATACCGCGCCCGGCGTCGCCGTTCAGCACGATTTGCTGGCCTTTCGACAACGTGGACGCCGACACAGTCGGCTTGGCCGGCTGCGGATACGGTGGGCGTTGTTCCGAGAAATACGTGGCGATCTGGTGAAGGTAGTCGTCCGAGAGATACGTGACGAGGTAGTTCATTGGCGGATACTTCCGGCGGCCTTCGCGGAAGTTCTGCAACTGGTTGTACAGGTAGTCAGCCGGCTTGCCGGCAAGCCGCGGGAAATAGTCGTTGTCCGTGCCTTCGCCGTGGACGCCGTGACATGCCGTGCAACCCTGAACACGCGCGGCCATGGTGTCCGGCGCCATTGGCTGGGCGGCGGCTGCAGCGGGCGCCGGGGCTTCTGCTGCGCCGGCAATGCTGGCGGTGCCGATCAGCGCCAGAGCCATTAGCGGGGCGAGCAACGGACGAAAAATGCGTCTTGAAGACACGCGACACTCCATGAATTTCGAGGACCTGCCGAGCTTCGTTCGGCCCGGTGCGATTATGTGGTGAACCATTGCCACATTGGCTCTGCGAGCCCCTGATGCGACGCGGCATTCTATCATCGTTGCCTGATGGTGACTATTTGTGCCTTGGCCTGTTGCACCGCATTTTCAACGTGTACGCGACAATTTGCCGCGCGACCGATCGACAGGGGTTTTTGACCATGCGTGCCAGTTAACAGTCGACAGTATCGAACCGGGTATTGACGAGTTTTGTGGGGTCTGGGGGCGGTTTTGTGTGGCTCGGATGTCCTTGGGGCCTTGGTGCATTCCATGTGCCCGTTCCGCTAGACTCGCGTTCCGGCGGTTTGTTTTGTTTCTTCATCGGCCCTTCATCGAACCTTCAATGCATTCCTTGTTTGCTTTCACTTTCAACCTGAACCTCTTCGTCAAGGCGTATTCATGAGCGATGATCCGCTTTGGCTCGCTCAGGTCCTCATTGCCGCGCTCGCTGACATCGCGTTTGCCTGCACGCTTGGCGGCGCGTTCCTGAGCGTGTGGTTATCGAAGGAAAACGCGGCTGCGCCCGTTTCACCCGCGCGTCTCGGCTGGGTCAGGTCGCGGCGGCTGAGCACGGGCGGCGCCGTGGTGCTCGCCGTGGCGGACCTTGTGCTGGTCTGGCTGCAGGCGGCGTCGATGAGCGGCGCGCCTCTCTTTCAGGCCTTCGATGCCGTTGTCACCGTGGTGACCGGCACGCACGCCGGCATGGGCTGGGCGATTGCGTTCGCCGGAAGCGTGTTGATGGTGTTGGCTACGGCTTTGGGCACGCCAAAGGGCGGTCCGCGCATTGGCGTATTCGCGGTCGGCGCGCTCGTGGCCGCGGCGGGCAAGGCGTCGATTGGTCACGCCGCCGATGCCGGCGCGTTTTCTTTAGCCGAAGGCGTGCAGACCGTTCATCTGCTGGCGACGGCTGTGTGGGGCGGGTTGGTTATTGCCAGTGCGTGGCGCGTGGTGCCGGCGCTTAAGACGTCACTTGCGCGGGCGTCGTTGATTCGTATTGCCGGGAAGGTTTCCACGGCGTCGGTGGTTGCCGTCTCGCTGGTGATGCTCACCGGGATATACAACGCGTGGCGCGGGCTGGGTGGATCGGTGCAAGCGCTTGAAACGAGCGGGTGGGGCCACGCGCTGGTTGTGAAGGGGGTGCTTATTGCGACCGCCTTGCTGCTCGGCGCGATGAACCGATGGTCCGTCATGCCGCGACTGCAGCGCACTGCATCGACTGTCGATGCGCACACATTCACAGGCGTGATGCGGATGGAGGCGTTGCTGATTGTCGCGGTGTTTGTCGCGGCCGCCGTGCTGTCGCACAGCGTGCCGGGTTTTTCAGCGATGGGTTAGCTAGAGTTAAGAGGTGCCGACAATCACTCGTAGCCCAGTCTGTGACTCACGATCGGAGCGCAGAACAGCGCCAGCGCACAGCCGATCGCCTTGCCTTGAAGCTCGATGAACGCGCGGTGCGACATGGGCGACGACATGATTACATCGAGGAGTTGCGGCAGGCAAAACAGCACGGCCGCGCCGATAAAGCAGCGCGTCACCGTCGACATGCGCCAGCTGTGCTGGGCGCCCACGGCGGCACAGATTACCCGTAGCACGCCGAACAGCACCAACGCGCCGACGGCCATCTGCGTGCGGACGAACTCATCTGGAAGGGTGTAGTAATACATGCTGGGCTCTCTAGCTTGGTCGTTGCGCTCTTCCCGGGCGCTGGGTCGAAACAAACACACGTACGCCAGATAATGCAAGACGCGGGCCAGGCGTCGTCACCGCATGCAGAGCCTTGCGGCACAATGGTTTCGTGCGCCGAAAGGAAGCCATTTCCGGTGTTGTCACCCGCTGGCTTCTGCGATCTTGCCAGCACGTTACGTAACGCCATTGACACGGAATTCCCGTCTCAACGGCGTTATTCTACGATGCCTTCCGCTTTCGCATAGTGCGGTGCAGCGCAATTCTCCTGTCACCACTCTGCAACGCTGCCATCCGCGTGACGCCACACCGGATTACGCCAGCGATGCCCAACCTTCGCCATTTCACGCACTTTCTCCTCGTTCACTTCGATGCCCAAGCCCGGCCCTTGCGGAATCATGACCATGCCGTCCTCGTATTTGAAGACTTCGGGGTTCTTGATGTAATCGAGCAGGTCGTTGCCCTTGTTGTAGTGAATGCCGAGGCTTTGCTCCTGGATGAAAGCGTTATAGCTGACCGCATCGATTTGAAGACATGTCGCCAGCGCAATGGGCCCAAGCGGACAATGCAAGGCGAGGGCGACGTCGTAGGCTTCGGCCATCGATGCAATCTTGCGGCACTCCGTAATCCCGCCCGCGTGCGATGCGTCCGGCTGGATGATGTCGACATAACCGCCCGCCAGGATGTGCTTGAAATCCCAGCGCGAGTACAAACGCTCGCCGAGCGCGATCGGCGTGCTCGTCTGGTTCACGATGTCGCGTAACGCTTCCACGTTCTCCGACAGCACCGGTTCTTCGATAAACAGCAGCTTGAACGGATCGAGTTCCTTCGCGAGAACCTTCGCCATCGGCTTGTGCACGCGGCCGTGGAAGTCCACGCCAATGCCAATATTCGGTCCCACTGCCTCACGCACCGCCGCTACGTTGTTGATGACGGCCTGGACTTTGTCGAAGGTATCGATGATCTGCAGTTCTTCCGAACCGTTCATCTTCACCGCCTTGAAACCGCGGTCCACGACGGCGCGCGCGTTGTTCGCGACATCGCTCGGGCGGTCGCCGCCGATCCACGAGTACACCTTGATCCGGTCACGGACCTGGCCGCCGAGCAGCGCGTGAATTGGCACGCCGTGGTGCTTGCCCTTGATGTCCCACAGCGCCTGGTCGACGCCTGCAATCGCGCTCATGCCGATTGGGCCGCCGCGATAAAAACCAGCGCGATACATGACTTGCCAGTGGTCTTCGATCAGCAGCGGGTCCTTGCCGATCAGATAGTCCGAGAGCTCTTCGACTGCCGCTGCCACCGTGTGCGCGCGGCCCTCCACGATCGGTTCGCCCCAGCCGACGATGCCTTCATCGGTCGTGATCTTCAGGAAACACCAGCGCGGCGGAACGATAAAAGTCTCGAGTTTGGTAATTTTCATGCTGGCGTCTCCTGATTTTTCCGGTGAGTGGGGAACGAGGGTTTCTATGCTATCAAAAATCCGTTTGATGTGTATATTAATAGTACTATTAGACGGAAACCCTTGTCGGGGAATGGTCCGTATAATCGCGTCGTTTTGATTGCTTGGCGACAATCCTAGGGAAAGGGGAAGGATATCCAGCACGATCTGCACGGACGCGTGGCGTATGAGCTTGGCACCGAAATTCTGCGCGGCGATTTTCCGCCGGCGTCCACGTTGCCGCGCGAAGCCGAACTGATGGAGCGTTTTGGCGTGAGCCGGACCGTGCTGCGCGAGGCGCTGCGGACGCTGACATCGAAGGGATTGATTGAATCGCGGCCGAAGATTGGGACGCGTGTGCGGCCCCAGCAGGCCTGGAATCTTCTCGATGCCGATGTTCTGGAGTGGTACTCGCGAGTCGCCAAGCCGTTGCAATTTGCACTCAAGTTGCAGGAAATGCGCGAGATGATCGAGCCTTATGCCGCCGCGCTGGCCGCCGCAAATCACGACGACTCTTCGTTGGCACGTTTAAGCCAAGCGCATCGAGCGATGCTGGATGCGCGAAATGTCGATGAATGGGTTCGTGCCGATTTGCGGTTTCACCTGAGCGTGTTGAATGCGTGCAGCAATGAATTGCTGGTGCCGCTCGGGACGTTGATCGAGCGCACGCTTGAGGCGCAGTTGCGGTTGAATGCGCGGCGGGCGGAGGTTTTCAACGCATCGATGGCGGAACACACGGCTGTTTTCGATGCCATCGTCGCGCGGAATTCAGCGGCCGCGCGTGACGCGATGGGCG
>DASYLW010000303.1:0-7931 GCA_036009385.1 Caballeronia sp. | reverse complement strand
TCCAGCGACGGCAACGCATGTTCCGAATTCGTCGCGCCCGGCGTGGCCGTTACTATCGCTTCGGGATTGGTTGCCAGAACGGCTTCGGTCGAGATGGTGGGCACCAGCGGTTTAAGGTCGGTGAACACGTTGTGGCCGCCGCATAAATCGATTACTTCACTAATGATGTGCGTTCCGTTGAGCGTCATCAGCGGGTCGTCCCAGACCTGATAAAACACGCTCACCGGCGGCCGGTTCGAATAACGCGTCCGAAGGCCGGCGATGTCGTCACGGAATGCGTTCGACGCCTTGTTCGCCGCAGCCGATGTCCCCAGCAGCACGCCGAGTTTATCGATGGTGACGGGGATATCGTCCAGCCTGTGCGGTTCGCTGAAAAACAGCGGCACATGCAGTTCGCGCAACCGGTCGATCTGCCGCATCGCATTGCCGTGCCGCCAGACGACGATCAGATCGGGCTTCATCGCGACGATGCGTTCGAGGTCCAGCGCTTTGTTATCGCCGACACGCGGGATGGCTTTGGCTTGCGGCGGGTAGTCGCTATAGCTGACCGCTCCGACCACGCGTGCGCCGCCGCCTGCCGCGAACAGGAGTTCGGTGACGTGCGGTGCAAGGCTCACAATGCGCTGTGCGGGAGCGGCGAGGGTGACGGCGGCGCCGGTGTCGTCGGTGACCGTGAGAGTTTCGGCTCGGGCTTGGGCCGATGCAAACATCGCGGCGGCGGCGAAGGTCAGCGTGAGCAAGTGGCGCAAAGTCATGAGGTGGGTTGGTTCTTATGCGTCATGGTTGGCGAGCGCTGTGCAGGAAGCACGCATACTCGCTTTTGATGGGAAGCGCGGTGGGTGGAACACCGTACGTGAAGGCTCAAGCGCTCACCGGATCGTTGCAACGGATTCCTTAAACGCCTGTTCAAACCTCGCCCATTCCCCGTCCGATCCCGTCAACCCAATCCGCAAACTTGGCGACGCGCCATGCTCGAAGAGCCGCGTCCAGATCCCGCGCGTGGCCAAAGCGTGTTGCAGCGCCGCCGCTTTGTCGGTCTCGAACCATACAAAAAGCGGCGTAGCACGAGGATCGAAACCTTGATTGCGGACTAACGCTGCCAGCCTTGCACTATCGCGAGCCAGCGTGGCGCGAGTCTCTGCCTGCCATGAAAGATCGTTGAACGCGGCCCGCATCGCATGTCGTGCCGGACCGCTTACTGTCCACGCACCGAGCGCTTGTGAAAGCGCATCGCGCAACGGCGGCGCCGCGAGCACAAACCCCGCACGAATCCCGGCCAGCCCATAGAATTTGCCGACCGAGCGCAGCACGGCCAACCCCTCCCGCCCACTTTCCGATGCCATTGACGTGGTCGCGTCGCCGTAGGCATCGGCGAACGCTTCATCGACGATCAACGTGCCGCCGCGCGCCGCCAATTGCTCATGCCAATGCAACAGCACATCACGGCCGATACGTTCGGTCGTCGGATTGTTAGGATTCGAAACGATCACATAATCGATATCATCCGTGAGCGCAGCCGATGCAATATCGAGCGTCACGATCCGATGCCCCGCGCGCTCAAACGCGGGTGCGTATTCGCCATAGGTCAACGGCGCAACGGCCGCAACGCCACGCTTCAACATGCCCGGCAGCGTACGAATTGCCGCCTGACTACCCGCCACCGGCAGCGCCGCTGGCGCTCCATAGTGATGCGCTGCGAGCTCGGCGAGACCATCGCCGTCTTCGGGCAAACGGCGCCACGCGTCCATTGGCACAGGCGGCACCGGATATGCACGCGGATTGATCCCCGTCGATAAATCCAGCCAGTCGCCCAGCGCGATGGCGTACTGACGTGCAGCTTCCCGCAAATTCCCGCCATGCCGGATGAGTTCAGCCATGGAACCCCACGCCGGTGAAAGCCAGCACCAGCAGCACCGCGAGCCAGAGCAGCGTCGTGCGTTCGACCAGCCGCAGCGCCGCCACCACATGCCGGGGCGAGGCGGTCATGCCAAACCCGAGCACGGGCCGCGTTTCCAGCGCGCCGTTATAGATTGCCGGGCCGCCGAGCAACACGTTCAGGCTCCCCGCACCCGCCGCCATCACCGGCCCCGCGTTCGGACTGTCCCACAGCGGCGCCTGCGTGCGCCAGCAGCGCCACGCCGTGCGGGTGTCGCCCATCAGCGCGTAGCTTGCAGCCGTGAGCCGCGCGGGCACGAAGTTCAGGACATCGTCGAAACGGGCGGCGGCCCAGCCGAAACGCAGGTAACGCGGTGTCCGATAACCCCACATTGCGTCGAGCGTGTTGGCGAGGCGGAACATCAGCGCGCCCGGTCCGCCTGCGATCACGAACCAGAACAGCGCGCCGAAAATTGCATCGTTGCCATTCTCAAGCGCGGATTCCACGGCTGCGCGGGACAGCGCGGCTTCATCGGCGTGGGTGGTGTCGCGCGATACGATCCGCGCCGTCAGCTTTCGCGCGGCGGCCAGGTCGCCGAGCCCGAGCGCGCGGGCGATCGGCGCGATGTGATCGCGCAGGCTCCTGGCGCCGAGTGAAAACCACAGCAGCGCGACATGCACTGCGCACGCGGCGGCAAAAGGCAGCACGCTGACGAGAATCCAGCTCACCATAACCGGCGGCACAACGGCCAGCAACCACGCGAGAATGCCCGCCGGCCGAGCGCGGAAACCCGTGTTCATTTTTGTTTCGATGTGCGTAGCAAGCCGCCCGAACGCAACCAGCGGATGCTGCGTGGCCGGTTCGCCGAAGATCCGGTCGATCACGACGCCGGCAATGGCGAGCATGGCCGTGACATAGAAGGAGAGCAGCAGCATGTCAGCCTTTGAGTACGAGCGGCAGGCCGGCGACCATCATGGTCACGTGCGTGCTCGCGGCGGCGACGCGCTGGTTGAGCCGGCCGAGTTCATCGACGTAAAGGCGCGTCATCGATCCCATCGGCACCACGCCCAGACCGATCTCGTTGCTCACCACGATCACCTTGCCGCGCACGTTTGATAATGCAGCCTCGAAGTCGCTGAACGCTTGCGGCGGCGGACCGTCGAGAGTGCTGCCGTTCGCTGGGAACAGCAGGTTGGCGACCCATAACGTCAGGCAGTCGATCAGCATCACATGACCTTCGCGATCGAGTTCGCGCAACACGCCGCCCAGATCGAGTGGCGCTTCGACCAGCGCCCAATGCGCCGGCCGGCGTTCGCGATGCTGCTGCACGCGCGCGGCGAATTCGGCATCGCCAATTCGCGCCGTCGCCACGTAGGTAACGGGCAAGCCGCTGTCGGCGGCCAACCGTTCGGCATGCGCGCTCTTGCCCGAGCGCGCGCCGCCGAGAATGAAGGTGAGGTCGGGTGAAGTCATCGCAATATTGTACCGGCGGGCGCTAACATAGCGGCTTCCCAGAGAACCGATGGAACCGATGGCGACGCAAACCCCCATGCAATTTGCACCGCGCGGCACGCTGATGATCCAGGGCACGACCTCCGACGCCGGCAAGAGCACGCTGGTCGCGGGTCTGTGCCGGCTCGCGCGGCGCGGCGGCACGCGGGTAGCGCCGTTCAAGCCGCAGAACATGGCGCTGAACAGCGCGGTGACCGTGGACGGCGGGGAGATTGGCCGCGCTCAGGCGCTGCAGGCGATCGCGGCGGGCGTGGACGCCGAAATCGACTTCAATCCCGTGCTGCTCAAGCCGACCAGCGATCGCGGCGCGCAGGTGATCATCCACGGCCACGCGCACGCCAATCTGGATGCCCGGGCGTATCACGAGTACAAAACCGTTGCCTTCGACGCCGTTCTCGCCTCGTACGCCCGGCTTCAGCGGCGTTTTGACGCGATCATCGTGGAAGGGGCGGGAAGCCCGGCCGAGGTGAATCTGCGAGACCGGGATATTGCCAACATGGGGTTTGCCGAGCGTGTGGATTGCCCGGTGGTGCTGGTGGCGGATATCGACCGCGGTGGCGTGTTCGCGCATCTGCTCGGGACGCTTGCGTGTTTATCGGAGACTGAAAGGGCGCGGATTCGCGGCTTCGTGATCAACCGTTTTCGAGGCGATATCAGCCTGTTGCAGCCCGGTCTCGACTGGCTGGAAGCGCAAACCGGCAAGCCGGTGCTGGGCGTGGTGCCCTATCTGCACGGCCTCACCCTGGATGCCGAGGACATGTTGCCGAGCCAGTTGCACACGCGCGGCTATCCCGGCGGCGAGGTTTTGAAGGTGATCGTGCCGGCGTTGCCGCGCATCAGCAATCACACCGATTTCGATGCATTGCGCGCGCATGCACAGGTCGATTTCTCCTATGTGCGTGCAGGGACGGCGCCGCCACCCGCTGATCTGATCGTGCTGCCGGGGTCGAAAAGTGTGCAGCGCGACCTCGCTTGGCTGCGCGAAAACGGCTGGGATCGCGCGATCGAGCGGCATCTGCGATACGGCGGCAAGGTGCTGGGCATTTGCGGCGGCATGCAGATGCTGGGCCGCACGGTGGATGACCCGCAGGGGTTCGAAGGGCCGGCCGGCTGCATGAATGGCCTGAGCCTGCTGGATCTCGACACCACGCTGACGGCGGACAAGCTGCTCGACAACGTGACCGGCCGGTTGACCTTGGGCATGGCCGCTGGTCCGGCCCTTGTACGGGGCTACGAGATCCACATGGGCCGCACGACGGGCGCAGCGCTCGCCCGGCCGGCCGTCATGCTTGACGGCGATCGCCCGGACGGTGCGATTTCCGCCGATAACCAGATCGCCGCAACCTATCTCCACGGGATCTTCGACACGCCCGAAGCCTGCGCGGCGCTGCTCGAATGGGCGGGTTTGCGTAATGCCCAAGCGCTCGATTACCCGGCGTTGCGGGAGGCTTCGCTTGACCGTCTCGCCGATACGCTCGGTCAAGCGCTGAACCTTGACGCCATCGGCGCGATGTTCGCCTGAAGGAAGCGGGCGACTGCCTAAGCCCTGCTTCAATACAGGATCATCTGCGTGCATCGAAACAACGCGATGGTTTTACCCTCGCCATTCGCCACGATCGCGTCCCACACATGCGTGCTGCGGCCCAGGTGAACCGCGGTCGCCTTCGCCGTGATGATCCCGTCGCGCGCCGTACCCACGTGATTGCTCTTCAGCTCGACGGTTGTAAAATTCTTCGCGCCCTCGGGCAGATGGGCGATGCAGGCGTAGCCGCAACAGGTGTCGGCGAGGCCGATCACTGTCGCTGCATGCAGGAAGCCGTTCGGTGCAAGCAATTCGGGGCGGATGGTCAGTTTGCCGCTGAGCGAGCCGCTTTCCAGCGATACCACTTCCACGCCGAGCAGATCCGGCAGGCAGCCGCGCTGGCGTTCACGCAGAGAGTCAAGGGTGATCTGGGGGCGCAGTGTGGCCATGTTGCGGAGTCCTTGAAGTTGAGCGGCGTGGTTGACGCGCATGGATTGAAATAGGCAAATCCGATAGTATCAACGGCTCGAACATTTCACTTAATGCAGCGCTTACAGCACGCCGGGATTGTCGGGCGTCGGGCGCGGCCGACAACGCGTGGATTGAACCTATGACGGTGATCGTGGTGGCGAATCCGAAGGGCGGCGTGGGCAAGAGCACGCTGTCCACGAATCTGGCTGGATATTTTGCGGCAAACGGCGAGTGGGTCGCGCTCGCGGACCTGGACAAGCAGCAGTCAGCCCACGGCTGGCTGGGCTTGCGCCCGGACACGCTGCCGAAAATAGAAGAATGGAAAACCGATGTCGATGCGCCGTCGAAGCCGCCTAGAGGTCTGGAGAAGGCGGTTATCGACACGCCTGCCGGGATTCACGGCACCCGTCTTGCGCTGGCGCTGGAATTGGCGGACATGGTGATCGTGCCGTTACAGCCGTCCATGTTCGATATTCTCGCCACGCAGGAATTCCTCGTTCGGCTGCAGAAAGAGAAGGCGATACGCAAGGGCACGATCGAGGTCGGCGTGGTGGGTATGCGTGTGGACGCCCGGACGAAATCAGCGGATCAACTGCATCGGTTCGTGGAAGGGCTTGACCTGCCGGTGCTGGGTTTTATCCGCGATACGCAGAACTACGTGCAGGTCGCGGCGCACGGGCTGACCATCTGGGACGTCGCCAAAAGCCGGGTGGAAAAGGATATCGAGCAGTGGCAGCCGATTATTGAATGGGTGTCGAAGAAGTAGAAGTCGGCATCCCCCGCCATAAAAAACGCCGGTCGGCTTCAATTCCATGAAAGCCAACCGGCGTTTTTGCGTCTTGCAGTGGGCAGAACCCGATTCAGGTCCAGTTCTGCGTGGGCACGTGATCGCGGTTTCCCTTGATACGGTTCTTTTCATCGACGAACACGAGATCCGGCTTCCAGCCCGCCTTCAGTTCGGCCTCATCGACCAGCGCGAACGCGGCAATGATCACCAGGTCGCCCAGTTGCGCCCGTCGTGCTGCCGATCCATTCAGCGAAATCATCCCGCTGCCGCGCTCGCCCTTGATGGCGTAGGTCGTCAGGCGCTCGCCGTTGTTCACGTTCCAAATGTCGATCTGCTCGTTTTCAACCAGGTTCGCGGCTTCCAGCAAATCCTCGTCGATGGCGCACGAGCCTTCGTAGTGCAATTCGCAATGCGCCACCGTGGCGCGGTGAATCTTCGATTTTAAAAGCGTTCGCTGCATGCGTTTCTCTCTCAAACTTCGTTCAAATTTCCAGGTTATCGATCAATCGCGTCGTGCCCAGCTTGGCGGCGGCCAGCACGACGAGCGGGGTCGCGGTATCGGCCGGGCCGGGAGGCAGCAGGTCCACGCGCCTTCTCACCGCGATGTAATCAGGCTGCCAGCCACGCTGCGCCAACGATTCCACGGCTTCTCTTTCTATCGATGCAAAGTCGCGATTGCCCGCCAGCACTGCGTCGCGTACGCGATTCAGCGCTTTCGCGAGGATGGGCGCCTCGGCGCGCTCGGCCGCTTGCAGAAATCGATTGCGCGAGCTGAGCGCCAGGCCGTCGGCGTCGCGGACGGTTTCAGCAGCGATGATTTCCGTGGGCAATGCAAACTGGTGGCACATCTGCCGCACGATCATCAGTTGCTGATAATCCTTCTTGCCGAAGACGGCCACGCGCGGTTGCACGCATGACATCAGCTTCATCACGACGGTACACACGCCCTGGAAGAAACCCGGGCGGAATTCGCCTTCCAGGATGTCGCCCAGATTGGTTGGCGGATGAACCCGGTATTGCTGCGGCTCCGGATAAAGATCGGCTTCGGTTGGCGCGAACAGCACGTACACGTTCTCGGACTGCAGCTTTTCGATGTCGTCCTGTAGCGTGCGCGGGTATTTATCGAAATCTTCGTTCGGTCCGAACTGCAGCCGGTTCACGAAAATGCTGGCAACCACCGGATCGCCGTGCTGGCGCGCGAGCCGCATGAGCGACAAGTGACCTTCGTGCAGGTTGCCCATGGTCGGGACAAAGGCGGTTCGGTTCTGGCCGCGCAACTGGTCGCGCAGTTCATGGATCGAGCTGATGACTTTCATCTAGCGGGTGTCTCCTGGCGGGCAGCTGCGAAAACACTGCTCCAAGCGGAAAGAAAGGGGAAGGGCGCTGCGCTGCTTATGCGCTGGCAACGCGCCACGGAAGCCTAAGCCGGCGAATACGCGAGTCTCACGTAGATGGGCGCATACGGCTCGGCCTGAGTGATTTCAATCAGCGCTTCACGCGACAGTTCCAGCATCGCGATGAAATTCACGACCACAACGGGAACACCGCGCGACGCGTCGAAGAGATCGCCGAATTCCATGAAGCGGGCATTCTGCAGGCGTCGCAGGATCGTGCTCATATGTTCGCGCACCGACAATTCCTCGCGCGAGATCTTGTGATGCTCGACCAGCCGGGCGCGCTTGATGACGTCGGCCCAGGCGGCGCGCAGGTCGTTTGCATCGACGTCGGGGAAGCGTTGTGCGGAGCTCTGCTCGACGTACACC
>DASYLW010000302.1:0-1913 GCA_036009385.1 Caballeronia sp. | reverse complement strand
TGAAGGCATCGCAGTCATGAGCCTGATCGAAAGCCTTCCGCGTGTCCGCAGCCCACGGTTGCCGCGTGCCGACGCCTTGATCCAGTGGATCGTGCCGCTGGCCATCGTTCTTGTCTGGCAGGCCGCTTGCGTGACAGGATTCGTCCCTGCGCGGGTGCTGCCGGCGCCGAGCGACGTGGCGTTGGCGGGATGGAAGCTGCTGCTGTCGGGCGAATTGGCGCGCAACATCTGGGTCAGCTTTTGGCGCGCAGGCGTCGGATTTGTCATTGGTGGCGGCATTGGCTTTGCCTTTGGGCTAGCCAATGGTTTGTCGCAGGTTAGCAACAAGTTGACCGATACGACTCTGCAGATGGTGCGCAACATTCCGCATCTCGCGCTGATCCCGCTGGTGATTCTGTGGTTCGGCATCGATGAATCGGCGAAACTGTTCTTGGTCGCACTCGGGGTGTTCTTCCCGATCTATCTCAACACCCTGCACGGCATTCGCACCGTCGATCCGCAACTGATCGAGATGGGCCGTATCTACGGCATGACCGATGGCGAATTATTCCGGAGGGTGATTTTTTCGGGCGCGTTGCCGTCAATCTTCGTCGGCGTGCGCTTTGCGCTCGGTATCATGTGGTTGACACTGATCGTTGCGGAAACCATCGCCGCCTCGTCGGGCCTCGGTTACATGGCCATGCAGGCGCGCGAGTTCATGCAGATCGACGTCGTCGTGCTCAGTATCCTGATCTACGCGTTACTTGGAAAGTTGGCCGATAGTGCCTCGCGCGTTCTCGAGCGGCTGACGCTATCCTGGCACCCGGCCTTTCAGAAACGTTGAGGATATACATGCAAGAAGCCCTTCGTTTTCTCTCGCCGGATGCCAAGCCTGTGGATCGAGCGGATTTCATCGAACAGGCGCGGCTTGCTCGCTGTGGTTCGCAAGTCTCACGCGGGCTTCCGCTCACTATTCGCGGCCTGCGCAAGTCGTTTGGCGACAATGAAGTGCTGCGCGGCATTGATCTGCACATTGCCGCGGGGCAATTCGTCGCGATCGTCGGCCGCAGCGGCTGCGGCAAGAGCACGCTCCTGCGTCTGATCGCGGGGCTCGAAACCATCGACGCTGGCACGATCAGCTTCGGTGAAGAAACGCGCCCGGAAGACGTCCGCATGATGTTTCAGGAGCCGCGGCTATTGCCATGGGCGCGGGTTCTGTCGAACGTCGAAGTCGGCCTCGGTCGCGGCCGCGCATCTTCAGATGCGCAAGCGCGCGCCGAAAAGGCGCTTGGCGAAGTCGGCCTCGACGACAAGCGCGGCCAGTGGCCGGCAGTCCTCTCCGGCGGACAGAAGCAGCGCGTGGCGCTCGCGCGTGCACTGGTCAGCGATCCGCGCGTGCTGGCATTCGACGAGCCGCTCGGCGCGCTCGACGCCCTGACGCGCATTTCCATGCAGCGGTTGCTGGAGCGGGTCTGGCACGATCAGGCTTTCACCGCGGTCCTGGTTACGCATGACGTCTCGGAAGCCGTGGCGCTGGCCGATCGCGTGCTGGTCGTCGAACACGGCCGTATCGCGCACGACGTAAGTGTGGACATCCCGCGCCCCCGCCGGCGCGGCTCGCCCGATCTCGCTGAGGTGGAAGGCTCGATCCTGAATAATCTTCTTGAAGGCGCTGAGGATACATCAGACCTGTGAGGCCGTCATGAATTCCGCCGTTCGCACCGTCAAGATCGATCGCGACGTTTCTTCAGGCGATTTTCGCAGCGCGATGCGTCATTTGGCCGGCGGCGTCAGCGTGATCACGGTCGGGCGCGGCAAGGATATCACGGGCATGACCGTCACATCGGTATCATCGCTGTCGGTCGATCCGCCGGCATTGATCGTCAGCATCAACCGGGACTCATCGTCCTGGCCGCTGCTCAAGCGTCACGGCT
>DASYLW010000301.1:0-13851 GCA_036009385.1 Caballeronia sp. | reverse complement strand
TGCCCCAAAAGCACGGTGCTCGCCAGAGCCACCGATGTGTGAAACCCTCCTTCTCGCGAATCCTGACACGAACACGCTTCGCCCCGTACGCTCTCGGGCAAGCACCAGTGCCCCAAGGATCAGTGCGGCCCCCAGTTGTCGTAGTTGCCCCCCAACGCAAAACCGCCGATGCAAACATCGCATCGGCGGCTTCTTACTGGCTTACTTCTTCTTATTACTACTACTGCGCTCAATCTGGCGCGTCAGGTCACAAGCACCCCTAGTCGCGTGCTATCCCCGCCGCACCGTGGCTCAGCCAGTCCAACACCGCGCCCGTGTCGTCATCGCCAGCTTCCCTTACCTTCGTCATCGCTTCGCTCACATCAGCGCCCGCGTTCGGCACCGCTCGACGAATCGCCACACCGACCGCAAGAATGTCGATCATCACAAGGTGCAAAATGCGCGAAATCATCGACATCTGCGATTCACGTATCTCAATGTGATCCGTCTCCAACGCCACCGTCGCACGCTTGGCCAACGGCGTATTGCTCGACGTAATCGCCACCACCGTCGCGCCCTGCTGCATCGCAATTTCAAGCACGCGCAACAACTCCGGCGCACGCCCCGACTTTGATACCGCCACAATCACATCGCCCTTGCCCAACAACGCCGCCGACGCCGCCTGCATATACAAATCGCCATAAGCAATGGTCGGGATGCCGAACCGGAAGAACTTGTAATGCGCATCCTGCGCCACGATGTTCGAGTTGCCCAATCCGTAGAACTCTATGCGCCGCGCACCATTCAAGATATCGATCGCGCGCTCCACATGATCGAAGTTCAAATGCTCACGTAGTTGCAAGATCGCAGACACCGTATTGTCCAGCACCTTCGCACCAAAATCCGTGGCGGTGTCGCCCAGATGAACCTGACTGTGACTCACCGGAATCGTACCGGTCAGGCCCGTCGCCAGCTTCAACTTGAAATCGGACAACCCCTGGCAACCCAGCGACCGACAGAAACGAATGACGGTCGGCTGGCTGACGTCGGCCTTGCGCGCAATATCGATGATCGGATCATTAATGATCGAACGCGGATGGTTCAGCGCAAGATCAGCCACGCGTCGCTCAGCAGGCGTCAACGCATCGCGCATCTGGCGAATCCGCTCGAATACCGCGGACGAGCCGCCGTTCGCGCGATTCGACAGCTGCTCCGACAAGATCGCCGATACCCCAAGAAACGCCGGATATTCCGCCGTGATGATGAACGTGGGCACGCTCGACAAATACTGCCGAAAACGCCCTTTCGCTTCAAACCGCTCGCGAAACGGCGACTTCGTGAACAACTCGCCCAGCTTCAGCACCACCCCGCCACCGATAAAAATCCCCCCCAACGCGCCCAGCGTCACCGCAATATTCCCGGCAAACGTGCCGAGAATGCCGCAGAAACAATTCACGGCCTCAAGCGCAAGCGCGTCACCATCGTGAGCGCGCTGCGTAATGCTGGCCGACTCGAGATCGTCCGGCACGCTCACGCCATCACGTTCGGCAAGCGCTTGATAAATCAGCAACAAACCCGGTCCTGCCGACACACGTTCGAACGACACATGCGAGAACTTTGTGCGCGCAAAACGCATGACCAAATCTTCGCGTTCGTTCGACGGCGCAAAAGTCGCATGGCCGCCCTCACTGCCAAGCGCAATCCAGCGGTCATCAGCGGGAATCAGGCCGGACACGCCCAAACCCGTACCCGGCCCAAGCAAGCCAATCACGCTATTCTGCCGGCGCGAACCACCACCCACTTGCACTCGCTGCGCATCGGTCAGGCCGGGCAACGCCATCGCAAGCGCAGTGAAGTCGTTCACGACCAGGAGCGTGTCGAAGCCCAACGCGCGGCGCGTGGCCTCGATCGAAAAGCTCCAGTCGTGATTCGTCATGGAAACGTGATCACCATCCACCGGATTCGCAATCGCCACAGCCGCGTGGTTGACGCGGCTCACCTTGATGTCCTTCAGATACTGCTGCATGGCCTCAGCAATACCCGGATAGTCGCGGCCGGGATACACACGTATTTCGCCAATCACGCCCGGCGCGCTTTCAAGCGCAAACCGCGCGTTCGTGCCGCCAACATCGGCCAAAAGCCTGGGTCCGTCGGCGTGCTGACTGCCGGCCGCTACCGTTACGGCCTTACTTTGCACACCAGTAGACATCGAGCCTGACTCCCTTAGCATTTGCCAACGTGGAGATGGCGTTCTTTTGCGGTGCGGCAAGCGCAGCGTTTAGTACATCTAGCTTCTTCTGCCCGCTTATGAACAGATAAAGCTGCTTGACGTCCTTGAGCGCCGACATGGACAGCGACACCCGAGCGTGCGGAGCACTGCCCGGATGAACCGAAATAAACCGGTCCGTCGTCGATATGGCAAACGCCCACTCCGGGGCATCAGCGAAAATGGACGCCGTATGGCCGTCCTCGCCCATGCCAAGCACGGCAACGTCAGGCACCCGGCGCTGTGGATCGCCGTTCAAATCCGCAATGTGCGCGTCCAGCGGCCGAGCCGTGTCCACCAGCGGCAGGAAATGCGCACCGCTCGCTGCATTCTGCAGCAGCGTTTCACGTACCAGGCGCGCATTGCTCGCACCGTCCGTCTCGGGGACCCAACGATCATCGACCAGGGTGACGTCGATATGCGCCCAGTCGAGCGCATGGGTCGAAAGCGTTTGCAAGAACGGCTTCGGGCTCGTGCCTCCGGATACGGCGAGTGTTGCGTGTTGGGTGCGATTTCCAGCCACAGCAGCATCAGCCGACGCCGCTCCGCGAGCCGCGAGCGTTGCAGTAAGCGCGTCGCCTACTGCTTCTGCCAATGCGTCGGATTGGGCGCCTGGCTCATCAAAAGTATGAAGCTCGATCACTGCTCCTCCATGCTGCCTTGTTTTGGTTTCATTTCGCCCCGTTGCGACAACGCCGACACCACTTTCAGCATCGCGCAACGGGATTTGTCTCGGCTTTAATTGCAACATGTCTACAGCACGTACGTCTTAGAACACGTTCCACCGACCCATTACAACGGTCTCGATTCTTAAGCCTAGTTCTCTTCTTCCAGCCAGCACGTGCCGTGCTGCGCCAGCATCGCGCTTGCTGCCGCGGGGCCCCAAGTGCCTGAAGCGTAAGGCTTGGGCGGTTTCGCCGAGGCAGCCCATTCGTCAAGGATCGGCTCCACGTAACGCCACGCCGCTTCCTGCTCGTCACGCCGCACGAACAACGCGAGACGTCCGTTAATCACGTCGAGCAGCAGGCGCTGATAGGCCTCCATCTGCCCTTCCTTGAAGAACTTGTCGAACGCGAGATCCAGGTGGACGCTCGCGAGGTTCATGCCCTCGCCAGGCTGTTTCGCAAGGCAATACAGCCGGATGGTTTCGTTCGGCTGCAAGCGAATCACTAACCGGTTCGCACCCGCGCGTAACGCGTTCGCACCGAGCGCCGAATGCGGCACCGGGCGGAAGTTCACGACAATCTCCGCCGTCCGGTCCGCCAGCCGCTTGCCGGTGCGCAGGAAAAACGGCACGCCAGCCCAGCGCCAGTTTTCGATCTCCACCTTCAACGCAACAAATGTCTCGGTACTGCTATCCGGCCGCACGCCGTTCTCGGTAGCGTACCCCGGCACCGACGTTCCCTTGATCACGCCCGCATGATATTGCCCACGCACCGCGACCTTGCTGATGTCGCGCGGATCGACGGGTTTAAGCGCGCGCAGCACGCGCAGCTTTTCGTCCCGTACGGAATCGGAATCCATGGAATGCGGCGGTTCCATTGTCACGATGGAAAGCAACTGCAGCAAGTGGTTCTGCACCATGTCGCGCAATGCGCCGGTGTTGTCGTAAAAATCGCCGCGCGCTTCCACGCCGAGCTCTTCCGCAATCGTGATCTGGATACTCTCGACCCACTCGCGGCGCCACAGCGGTTCGAACAGCGCATTGCCAAAGCGCAGCGCGAGCAGGTTCTGCACCGGCTCCTTACCGAGATAGTGGTCAATCCGGTAAATCTGCTCTTCCGCGAAAATCTCGCCCACCGCGTCATTGATCGCCTGCGACGACTTCAGGTCGTACCCCAGCGGCTTTTCCAGCACGATCCTCGCATTTTCGTTCAGGCCGACGTCGGCGAGCGCACGGCAGATCGGCACGAACAGCGACGGGCCCGTGGCCAGGTAAAACACGCGCGTGCCGCCGTGTTCGTTCACCGCGTCGCGCAGCAACTTGAAGTCTTCCGGCTTGCCGAGGTCGAGACGAACGTAGACGAAGCGCGCCAGGAAACCCTTCCACACGGTTTCGTCGACACCATTCTTCGACACGTGCGGCTTGACGTGTTCGTCGACCCACTTCAAATACGCCTCGCGATCTTCGGCGGCGCGCGCCACCGCGACAATCTTGCCGCCTTCAGCGAGCATCCCGCCCCGGTGAGCTTCGAACAACGCCGGCAGGATCTTGCGCATCGAAAGATCGCCAGTTCCGCCGAACAGAACAAAGGTGAAATTCGAGTCGTTTTGCATGTGTCTCCGCGGGGGTTCAGGAGGACCGTAGTCCGATAAAATTTTTTTTGACACTGAATTGTAGTTTAACTACAATTCAAATCAAGGGGTAACGTGATCCCGGAAAAAAACACTTGGTCAATCAAAACATGCGTGTTTTCCCGGAGTTTCACGTCTAGTTGCATGGTAATAGACCTGAGCCGATGACGCTTTTGCCAGATAGGCAACGGCGCGGCAAGGGGCAAAACCGCGTTGATGCAAAACCCCGGACGCACGCCGCGCTGGCCGACGCCAGTGTGAACGGGCAAAAAATCAAAAGAGGAGACACAGTTGCGATTCGACACACTCATCTCTTGAGAGCCGTGCGGCCGTGGTTCGGTCTGCCGGCCAGGCTGGCGTGCCCAAGGTTCCTTGCCCTGGACAATGCTTGGTCTTTCCCGCCGACACCGCCGATAACCGGCCACTTCAGTTTGTTCATGTTCCAGCCATCGCTTCCTGGCGGCATCAGGGGCCAATCGTTTTTTGTTCAGGTGTTCGGAGGAGATAAACAATGAAATTTCGCAAGCTCATCGGCGCGCTCGGCGCCGCAGGTCTGTTGTGCGGCGTGTCGGCGCAAGCGGTTCAGGCAGCTGAATCCGTGTCGGTACTGCACTGGTGGACTTCCGGCGGTGAGTCGAAGGCCGTAGGCGTGTTGAAAGATGACATGACCAAGCAAGGCTACACCTGGAAGGACTTTGCCGTTGCAGGCGGCGCGGGTGCCGCGGCCATGACGGCGCTCAAGACCCAGGTCATCTCGGGCAACGCACCGACGGCCGCACAGATCAAGGGTCCGCTGATCCAGGAATGGGCTGAACAAGGCGTGCTCGTGCCGATCGATTCGGTTGCCGGTGACTGGAAGAAGAACTTGCCGCCTGAAATCGACAAGATCATGCACGCCGATGGCCACTACGTTGCCGCACCGTTCTCGGTGCACCGCGTGAACTGGCTGTGGATCAACAAGGCAGCACTGGACAAGGCAGGCGGCAAGGTTCCGACCACGTGGCCGGAATTCTTCGAACTGGCTGACAAGATGAAGGCCCAGGGTATTACGCCGGTGGCAGCAGGCGGCCAGCCGTGGCAAGACCTGACCTTGTGGGAAGACGTCGTGCTGTCGCAAGGCGCGGACTTCTACAAGAAGGCGATTGTCGACCTGGACCAGAAGACGCTGACGTCGGACCAGATGGTTGGCGTGTTCGACACGGTGCGCAAGATCGAAACGTACTTCGATAACGGCCGCACCGGCCGCGACTGGAACCTGGCTACCGCCATGGTCATCAACGGCAAGGCCGGCATGCAGTTCATGGGCGACTGGGCCAAGGGCGAGTTCGCAGGCGCGAACAAGACCGCCGGCACGGACTATGTCTGCGCACCGGTGCCGGGCACCTCCAAGCAATACACGTTCAACGTCGACTCGTTCGTGTTCTTCCAGCAGAAGGGCTCGAAGGAAGCGTCGCCGGGACAACTGGCGCTTGCGAAGACGATCATGTCGCCGGCGTTCCAGGAACAGTTCAGCCTGTACAAGGGCTCGATCCCGGTTCGCCTGGGTGTCTCGATGGCCAAGTTCGACGCCTGCGGCAAGCAGTCGTACGCTGATGAACAGACGGCCATCAAGGCAGGCGGGTATGTGCCGTCGCTGGCTCACGGCATGGCGCAAGGTGACGCAACTGCAGGCGCGATCACCGACGTCGTGACGAAGTTCATGAACTCGACGCAGGATTCGAAGAGCGCAGTTGCCGCTCTGGCGAATGCCGCGAAGACAAAGTAAGCGAAGTAAGCGTTTGGTTCAGTAATACCGGGCGCGCGGCTTTTTTAACCGGCTGCGCGCCCGGGCAAATCCCAAGCATGAGTTGGCGTAAAAACTGTTGTATCCCTGTTCCGGCCTGAGACTCTTGCCGGCAAATTTTCAGGAGTCGAGAAGTGGCTGCCTCCCCTAGCGGTATCGCGAGCAAGACGTCGCGCACCCCGCCTCGCCGCACGTCGCCTTTGGCGGCGCTTGCCGATACATACATTCCGAAGCTCGTGCTTGCGCCAAGCGTGCTGATTGCACTGGTGTTCGTGTACGGCTTTATCCTGATCACCGGCTGGCTTTCGCTGACGAATTCGCGATTGATGCCGCGTTATGAATTCACCGGCTTCCAGCGCTACACCGAGCTGTTCTCAAACGACGTCTGGTGGACGTCTGCCGCGAACCTTGGCTGGTTCGGCATTCCGTTCATTGGAATCTGCGTCGGGCTCGGGCTGTTCCTGGCCATTTTGCTCGACCAGAAGATTCGCAACGAAGGCGCGTTGCGCGCGATCTTTCTCTATCCGATGGCACTGTCGTTCATCGTGACAGGTACCGCGTGGCAATGGATCCTGAACCCCGGCCTCGGACTGGAAAAGATTTTCCACGACTGGGGCTGGACCAGCTTTTCGTTCGACTGGCTCGGCAACCCGGACAAGGCGATCTTCTGCGTGGTGATCGCCGCCGTGTGGCAATCCACGGGGTTTGTCATGGCCTTGTTCCTTGCCGGTTTGCGCGGCGTGGACGCGGAAATCTTCAAGGCCGCGCAGATGGACGGCGCTTCGTTGCCGCGGATCTATCGCAGTATCGTGATTCCGAGCATGCGGCCGGTGTTCTTCTCCGTGCTGCTGATTCTCTGCCACATCACCATCAAGACCTTCGACCTCGTGGTTGCATTGACTGCGGGTGGTCCGGGAACGTCGTCGTCGCTGCCGGCCATGTTCATGTACACGTTTTCGTTTAATCGCGGGCAGTTGGGCCTGGGCGCCGCTTCGTCGATGATGATGCTCGCCACCGTGGTCGCCGTACTGGTGCCGCTCATGTATCTCGAATCGAGGAGCACGCGCAATGGAATCTAAGATGACGATCAGCCGCGCCGTCATCTATGCGGCGCTGGTTCTGTTTGCCCTGTACTTCCTGTTCCCGATCTACGTGATGCTCTCGACGTCCTTCAAGGACCTCGACCAGTTGCGCACCGGCAACCTGCTCACGCCGCCGACGAACTTCACGTTCGCGCCGTGGGTCAAGGCGTGGTCGCAATCGTGTACCGGCGTGCGTTGCGACGGCATGGAACCGTTCTTCATGAACTCTGTGCGCATGGTGATCCCGGCCGTGCTGATCTCGTCGATAGTCGGCGCGTTCAACGGTTATGTGCTCACGCACTGGCGCTTCCGTGGCGCGGACGCCGTGTTCACCATGTTGCTGGTGGGTTGTTTCATCCCCTTCCAGGCCATCCTTTTGCCGATGGCGCGTTTGCAAGGCATGTTGGGACTCGCTAACACCACGACCGGTCTCGTGCTCGTGCACGTGGTCTACGGGATTGCGTTCACCACCATGTTCTTCCGCAATTTCTACGTGAGCATTCCGGCGGAGCTGGTGAAGGCGGCGCGTATTGACGGTGCGGGTTTCTTCACCATCTTCACGAAGATCCTGCTGCCGGTATCGTTGCCTATTTTCATGGTGTGCCTGATCTGGCAATTCACGCAGATCTGGAACGACTTCCTGTTCGGTATCGTGTTCTCGGGCGTCGATTCAATGCCGATCACGGTTGCCCTGAACAACCTGGTCAATACATCGACGGGCGTGAAGGAATACAACGTCGACATGGCTGCTGCAATCATTGCTGCCCTGCCCACGCTGCTCGTCTACATGGTCGCCGGCCGGTTCTTCGTGCGCGGCTTGACAGCGGGCGCGGTGAAGGGCTGACGCGGTGAAGGCTGATTCCCGCAGAGCGCCGTCGGTGACTGAACGGCGCTCGCGATAGAAGATCAACTGAAGCGCGGACGAACATACTCAGCGCAGAGACATTAAAGGATTCATAGCATGGCAAGCCTTTCAATCCGCGACGTATACAAGACTTATGCGAACGGCGTTCCCGTTCTGAAGGGCGTGAACATCGACATTGAGGATGGTCAGTTCCTGATCCTCGTGGGCGGTTCGGGCTGCGGCAAGTCGACGTTGCTCAATATGATCGCCGGGCTGGAAACAGTCACCAAGGGCGACATCATGATCGACGGCAAGACGGTGAACAACCTCTCGCCGAAAGATCGCGACATTGCGATGGTGTTTCAGTCGTACGCGCTGTATCCGTCGATGACCGTGCGCGAGAATATTTCGTTCGGGCTGAACATTCGCAAGGTGCCGAAGGACGAGCAGAAGGCGATTGTGACGCGCGTATCGGACACGTTGCAGATCCAGCATTTGCTCGATCGCAAGCCCGGCCAGTTGTCGGGCGGCCAGCGTCAGCGTGTGGCAATGGGCCGTGCGCTCGCCCGCGATCCGGTGATGTTCTTGTTCGACGAACCGTTGTCGAATCTGGATGCGAAGCTGCGAATCGAAATGCGCTCCGAGATCAAGCTGCTGCATCAGCGCCTTGGAACGACGATTGTGTATGTGACGCACGATCAGATCGAGGCCATGACGCTCGGCGACCGGATTGCGGTGATGAAGGACGGCGTGGTGCAGCAGTTCGGCGCGCCGCAGGATATCTATGATTCGCCGGCGAATTTGTTCGTGGCGGGTTTCATTGGCGCGCCGCCGATGAATTTTATCGATGGCAAGCTGGTCGAGGCTGGCTCGGGTATCGGACTTGAGGTTGATACGGGCGTGACGCGCACCGTGCTGAACCTGCCGTTCGATGCTACGGCCGTGCGTGGCAAGGTCGGCCAGAACGTGATTCTCGGCTTGCGTCCGGAGCGGATTACCGATGCGCGCAGCGCGCATAACGTGGAAGATGCGCGCTTGCAGCCGATTGAAGTGAAGATTGATGTGATCGAGCCTACGGGTCCGGATACGCTGGTGTTCACGCAAGTGAACGGCAAGCGCGTGGTGAGCCGTGTACACCCGGCGAGCAATCCGCAGCCGCTGACAAATATGACGCTGTTGTTCGATGTATCGAAGGCGGTGTTGTTTGATTCGAAGACGGAAGAACGGCTGGCTTGAGGGTTGTTCTGATAGATAGAGCCGCGCAGACCGAAAGGGCTGCGCGGCTTTTTACGTTGCTGCGGCGCAAGCTAAAAAACTAGCTAAGCGGCCATCAGGCACAATCCCCTTTCTGAATCCCCGAACACGCCGGCGCATCCACCGGCAATGCAAAGCAGGCGGCCCTCCCCCACATGACAGATTCTTCCCCCAGCCGACATCCGGATCTCGAATGGCGCGCTGCTGCCGGCGCCGATCCGTTCATTGAACTCGAAGCGCTCGATAACTCCCGCGTCGACACCTGGGTCGATGCGCAAAACGCGCGCACGACCGCTGCTTTCGGGAAAACGCCGCAAACCGATGCCCTCACCACGCGTCTGAAAACTGCCTACACCTCGCAGGAACGGATCGTTTCGTGCTCGCGATATAACGACTGGGGATACAACACGTGGCAGGACGAGACGCATCCGCTTGGGATCGTCAGGCGTACGCCGTGGTCGTCGTGGCTGGCTGGCAAGCCCGAGTGGCAAACCATCCTCGACGTCGATCAGATCGACTTGAACACGAGCGCCGCCAAAGACGGCATCCGCTGGGCGCTGCACGACTTCGACATGCTCTACCCGACATGGGACCGCGCGTTGGTGAGCTTGTCGCCGGGCGGCTCGGACGCATGCATGGTCCGCGAATTCGACATCGAAACACAACGCTTTGTAGAAGGTGGTTTCACCCTTCCGGATGTTGGCAAGCACGGCATCTCGTGGATCGATCGCGATACGGTCTACGTCGGCTGGGACGATAGCGCGCACAGCAAAAAGCCCGCGCTGACCACCTCCGGTTTTCCGCGCCAGGCACGCAAATGGAAGCGCGGTACAAAATTGGCCGATGCCCCCATCGTCTTCGAAGGCAAGCGTCGCGATGTATCGGCAGGCGTGGATTACGATCAACTCGAAAAGCTGCATCTGGCTTCGCGCGCGGTGACCTTTTACGAGACGCTGCAATACTGGCTCGATGAAACCACGGGCGAGTGGCAGCAATACGATGTCCCGCTGCACGCGGAGCTGGAGCATTGGAACGGCTGGTTGTTCGTCACGCCGCGCGAGTCGTATCAAGCGGGCGCAACGACCTACGCGAGCGGTTCGTTGCTCGTGATTCGCCGCGATGCTTTCCTGAAAGGCGCGCGCAATTTCACCGTGCTGTTCACGCCGTCAGGCCGCAACGTTCTCGCCGATATCGACTTCACGAAGCACTGGCTGGTGATGTCGCTGATGGACGATGGTTCGCCGCGCGTGGAATTGCTCGCGCCACCGGCCGAGCTCGAAGGTGAATGGACGCGCCGCGATTTCGCGCTGCCGGCCGCCAGCCAGTCGTATGTGGATTCCATCGACAGCGAACGCGACGACACCGTGCTCGTTCACGTCGAACATTTCCTCACGCCGCCGTCGCTTTACTTCGCCGATTTCGCGCAGCCGGAAAGCGAATGGCAACTGCTTGCTCGCCTTCCGGCTCAGTTCGACTCCACCGGCCTCATTGCCGAGCGTCGTCACGCGATATCAACCGATGGCGTCGCCATTCCCTATTGGCTGATCGGTCGTGAAGCGAACGTGAAAGGGAATCAGTCGGCGCCCTGCATGCTGTACGGTTACGGCGGCTTCGAAGTCGCGCTCGACCCGCATTACGACGCGACCACGGGCATCGCGTGGCTTGAAAGCGGCGGCTTGTACGCAGTCGCGAACATTCGCGGCGGCGGCGAGTTCGGGCCGGAATGGCATCAGGCGGCGCAGCGCGAGAAGCGCCAGATCGCCTTCGATGACTTCATCGCAGTTGCAGAAGCGCTGGTGGCATCGGGCGCGACGACATCGAAACAACTTGCCATTCGTGGCGGCAGCAATGGCGGTTTGCTCACCGGTGTCATGCTGGTCCAGCGCCCGGAATTGTTCGGCGCGGTGTTGTCCGAAGTGCCACTGCTCGACATGGCGCGGTTTCACTTGCTGCTGCAAGGCGCATCGTGGATCGATGAATACGGCGACCCCGAGGAGGCAGACGACCTAAGCTTCCTGACGACCTATTCGCCGTATCAAAACGTGAAAGCCGATGCGGTTTATCCGCCTGCGATGTTCACGTCATCGGCGACCGATGACCGCGTGCATCCCGGGCACGCTCGCAAGATGGCGGCAAGGATGCAAGCGCAAGGGCACGACCGCGTGTGGTATCTGGAGAACCGCGACGGCGGTCACGGCGCGGGCGTGGAGGCGGAAAGCATCGCCCGCGTAGAAGCGACCGCGTTCACGTTTTTGCAGCAGACGGTGGGCCACAAGTAATGTTCTGCCGGGCGCGCGGCCGACATGGCAACGCGCTCGTGTTTTCAGGCTGTGAGCCAACCCGGCGCGGATATCTTGTCCACGCCGGGTTGTCCAAAATGCGCAGCGCGATGTACCCGCGCGACCGAACAGTTTCGAAGACATTACCCCGCCCGACTCTCCCGCACCGGCGTCCCATGCCAGCGCAGCACCAGTGTTCGACCGACGAACGTCAGCACGCCCGTCACCCCGATCACGATCCCCATGCCTTGCGGCGTGCCGTCGTGAAACAACCCGACCGCAACGCTCGCCAGTGCGCCGAGCGCCAATTGCACCGCGCCGAACACCGCGGCTGCGGCGCCAGCGTTGTGCGGGTATCGGTGCATCAAATCCGTCGTGCAGTTCGCCGACAACAACCCCACGACGCCGACCACGAAGAACAGACAAATGACGATCGACCACAGCCCGCCAAAACCGGTAATACACACAAACGCTGTTGCCAGCGCCGCGACCACGCTGACGAACGACGCTATCGAAATCAGTTTCAGCGATCCCAGCGGCCCGACCAGCCGCGTGTTCACCACGTTCCAGCCGATGATCCCAATGATGTTCAGCCCGAAGAAGAACCCGTAGTGCTGCGGCTTCACATGAAAGTAGTCGATATACACAAACGGCGTCGCGGTGATGTACGCGAACATCGACGCGAAGGCCATGCCGCCGCATAGCGTGTGGCCCCAGGTGACGGGATCAGTGAGAAGACGGCCGTAAGCGGCGAACGATCGGCCAAGCGCCGACGTCGCGCGTTTCTCGCGCGGCCAGGTTTCCGGCACCCGCAAATACGTGGTCACCGCGCAGATCGTGCCGAACAGCGTCAACGTGACGAACACCGCGCGCCAGCCGCCCAGCAGCAGCAACTGGCCGCCTATCAGCGGTGCGAGCAACGGGCCAATCGAGGTGACGATAGCAAGCATCGACAGCACCCGGGCCGCATCCGAAGGCGCGTGTGCGTCGCGCGCAATCGCGCGCGCCAGCACCGAGGCCGAACCCGCGCCGAGCGCTTGCAGAAAGCGCAAGATAACCAGCGAATCGATGGAAAACGACAGCGCGCATCCCACGCTGGCAAGCGTGTACAACACGATGCCGCCCAGCAGCACCGGCCGGCGGCCATAGGCGTCGGAGAGCGGACCGTACACGAGCATGCCGAGCGAAAACCCGAGCATGAAACTGGTGAGCGTGATCTGCGCGGCGGCGGCCGTCGTGCCGAACGAGTCGGCGAGCGCCGGCAGGCTTGGCAGATACATATCGATGGAAAGCGGTCCACACGCCGCCAGCGCGCCGAGCAACAGGATCAGTCGGCGGTCGGCACGGCGCTTGATGATTTCGGGCATGAGAGGCGAAAGGAAACTGGAGGAAAAGGCGTGGTTTACGGAACTGGCGAGCAACGAGCGACGATTGGCGAAACGACCACGAAACGACTGCGAACCGACTGCGAACCGACTGCGAAAAACCTCGCAAAGGCCATGTCCGGCGTGCAGTCGAACGGCTTAAACAAAGCCTTAAAACACAATGCATTGTACGCGCCCCGCTTTCGTGAGCCTCACGGCTGTTCTTTTGGATGCGGCGCCGGAGCGGAGCGTCGCGGGCTCGAAACGGTCGACTCCGGTACAATTTCAGCTTGATTTCCTGCAGCCGCGAGCCAGCGTCGAACCCCGCCGGACCCGATCACAGCGCTGATCCAGGCTTGGAACGAAGCCAGCGGCCGCAGCCCTCTTCAGCCGAACCCGTCATTCAGCGCAGGCCCCGTCATGTCCAGAAATGAAACTCTCTTCGAACGCGCCCAGAAAACCATTCCCGGCGGTGTGAACTCGCCGGTGCGGGCGTTTCGCTCGGTCGGCGGCACGCCGCGGTTCATCGAACGGGCGCAAGGTCCGTATTTCTGGGACGCGGACGGCAAGCAGTACATCGACTACATCGGTTCCTGGGGGCCGATGATCCTAGGTCACGTTCATCCCGAAGTGCTCGAAGCCGTGCAACGTGTGCTCGCAAACGGGTTTTCGTTCGGTGCGCCGACCGAATCCGAGATCGAGATT
>DASYLW010000300.1:0-31776 GCA_036009385.1 Caballeronia sp. | reverse complement strand
CGCGCGATGGATTGAAGAAGGCGCAATGACGGTCGATGCCCGTCTGGCCACCCTGGATTGCCTGTTGCGCCGCAACTGGATAGATGACGAAGCGTGCGAGGGCATGCCGGCGATTTATTTACCGCCGGTGGTTTGAACACGCGTTGAACGTGCTTTGAAACATCTCAAAGGAGTATCGGTTCATGTCGACCGAACATAGTTTTATCTTGAAGTTGTCGTGTCCGGATCGTCCCGGCATTGTCCATGCCGTGTCCGGATTCCTGTTCGATCTCGGCAGCAATATTCTCGATTCCGCGCAATTCGGCGACAGTCACACCGGCGAATTTTTCATGCGCGTGCACTTCCAGCAGGTCGGCGGTGACCCCGGTCTCGTTGCATTGCGCACGTCGTTCAGCGCGCTCGCCGATGAGTTCGGCATGCAATGGGAATTACACGATGCGTCGGTGAAACCGCGCGTGATGATCATGGTGTCGAAGATCGGGCATTGCCTGAACGACTTGCTGTTCCGATATCGCACGGGGCAACTTGGGATCGAGATTCCGGCGATTGTTTCGAATCATCGGGAGTTTTATCAGCTTGCCGCTAGTTATGACGTGCCGTTTCACCACTTGCCGTTGATGGCGTCGACGCCCGAAGGGAAGGCTTCGCAGGAAGCGCGGGTGCTGGAGATTGTCGATCAGCACAAGATCGATCTCGTCGTGCTCGCGCGTTATATGCAGATCTTGTCGCCGGAAATGTGCGCCGCGCTCAATGGGCGGGCGATCAATATTCACCACTCGTTCTTGCCGAGCTTTAAAGGTGCCAAGCCTTATTATCAGGCGTTCGATCGCGGCGTTAAGTTGATTGGTGCTACTGCGCATTACGTGACGACGGATCTTGATGAAGGGCCGATCATCGAACAGGAAGTGGAGCGCGTGGACCACAGCATGGCGCCGGATCAGTTGACGGCGATCGGGCGTGACGTGGAATGCGTGACGCTCGCGCGCGCCGTGCGGTGGCACGTGGAGCACCGGATCGTGCTGAATGGGAGCAAGACGGTGGTGTTCAAGTAGGGGTCTGGGCTCAAGGGGCTGCTCCGCTGCCTGCCAGCGCGAGCAAACCTCGCGCTCAAACCAGCCTCAAATAAACCAGTTCACGCTTGAGATAAGCATAGAAAATCGGCGCGGCGATCACTCCGGGCAGTCCGAAAGCGGCTTCCATCGCGAGCATGGCCAGCAGCAATTCCCAGGCGCGCGCCTCGATCTGGCCGCCGATAATCCGTGCATTCAAAAAATATTCGAGTTTGTGAATGACGATCAGGAAGATCAGCGAAGCCACGGCCGTCCCGAACGACACCGACAACGAAATCCCCACAATAATCGCGTTTGAGATCAGGTTGCCGATCACCGGCAGCAATCCGACGATAAACGTCACCATGACCAGCGTTTTCGACAGAGGCAGCCGTTCGTGAAACACCGGCAGCGCAACCAGCAAATACAACGCCGTAAATGTCGCGTTGATCGCGGAAATCTTGACCTGCGCGAAAACGATCCGGCGAAACGCTTCTGAAAAACGCGTCACCCGCGTCACGAGCGCAGTAGAAAGCGGCAGCCGATGCGTCGTCCGGGGAACACTCACTGCGATAATCGCGCCCACGATCATGCCAATCAGCACATGCCCGAAACCACGCGCCGCGTCTTTCCCGCCCTGCTGCAACATGGCGGCGTGCGTTTGCATCAGCTCGGTCGCCTTGTCCTTCATCTGCTCTGCATCGACAGGAAGGTAGTTCGCGATCCAGTCGGGCACCTGCAGGCGAGCGTGCGACGTGAGCTTCATCAACTGATCGAGAAGCTTTTGCACGCTCGGCACATCGCGCTGAAAATGATCGATGAGCAAGATCGTGCCGCCCGCCAGCCCGCCCACGATCACTGCCGCCACAATCACGACCGCGACCCAGCGCGCCCGTCCGCTCGTCATGGTCTTTTCGATCAGGGGCGCGATCATATGCACGAGTTGATACACCAGCATTCCCGCCAGCAGCGCGCCGAGCAACTGCAAATGCAGCACCAGGAACAGGCCGGCGAACGCGGCGATATAACTGCCGATCTCTACCGCCGACAATTTCGGCATGCTCATGTCGCTCGTCAGCCGGACGGGCCGGACAGCGGGCCTGTTTTCGGCCGCTTCGTTGCGCTTTGCCATGAATCCTTCTGTCTCCTGCCGCTAACGGGTTATCAACCGCCGCGCCCCAACGGCGCGCGGCTCCTTGTTGCGGTGTGGGCGAATCTGTTATGCGGCCGATCTCGGCCTTTGCAGCAAAGGCGCAAGATACCGGCCGGTAAAACTGGCTTTCGACTGTGCGACGTGTTCCGGTGTCCCCTGCGCGATGATCTGGCCGCCGCCGGCGCCGCCTTCCGGACCGAGGTCGATGACCCAGTCCGCAGTTTTTATTACATCCAGATTATGCTCGATGATTACGACAGTATTACCTTGATCTCGCAGCCGGTGAATCACTTCGAGCAAGAGCGCGATGTCGTGGAAGTGCAGGCCGGTGGTCGGTTCGTCGAGGATGTATAGAGTCCGACCCGTATCGCGCTTGCTCAGTTCCAGTGAAAGCTTGACGCGCTGCGCTTCGCCGCCCGACAGCGTGGTCGCTGACTGACCGAGCCGGATATACCCGAGACCCACGTCGAGCAAGGTTTTCAGCTTGCGCGCCACAATGGGTACGGGCTTGAAGAACTCGTACGCGGATTCCACGGTGAGATCGAGCACCTCGTGTATGTTCTTGCCCTTGTACTGGACGTCGAGCGTTTCGCGGTTGTAGCGCTTGCCGTGGCACACGTCGCAAGGCACGTAGACGTCGGGTAAAAAATGCATTTCGACCTTGAGCACGCCGTCGCCCTGGCACGCTTCGCAGCGTCCGCCCTTCACATTGAACGAGAAACGGCCGGGATCGTAGCCCCGTTCCTTCGATGCCGGCACGCCCGAGAACAACTCGCGGATCGGCGTAAAGAGGCCGGTGTAGGTCGCGGGATTCGAGCGGGGCGTGCGGCCGATCGGCGATTGATCGACGTTGATCACCTTGTCGAAGTGTTCCAGCCCTTCAATTGCCTCGTAAGGCGCCGGCTCGGCGGACGAGCCGTACAGATGCTGGGAGACCGCGTGATACAGCGTGTCATTGATGAGCGTGGACTTACCCGAGCCGGACACGCCCGTCACGCAAGTCAGCAGTCCGACCGGCAGATCGAGCGACACGTGCTTCAGGTTGTTGCCGTAGGCTTCGATGATCCGCAGCCGCCGTTCGTCCGGCGGCGTGCGGTCGGTCGAATAGCTAATGCTCCGTTTGCCCGATAAATATTGCCCGGTCATCGAATTCGGGTCGTTCTCGACGTGCTTCGCCGTTCCTTGCGAGACAATCTCGCCGCCGTGCACGCCCGCGCCCGGACCCATGTCGACTATGTAGTCGGCCATGCGGATCATGTCTTCGTCGTGTTCAACCACGATCACCGAATTGCCGATGTCGCGCAGGTGCTTGAGCGTGGCGATGAGCCGGTCGTTGTCGCGCTGATGCAAGCCGATGGACGGTTCGTCGAGCACGTACATTACGCCCGTCAAACCTGAACCAATCTGCGATGCCAGCCGGATGCGCTGCGCCTCGCCGCCGGAGAGCGTCTCGGCGCTGCGTTCCAGCGACAAATAGTCGAGCCCGACGTTATTCAGGAACGTGAGCCGCGCGACGATTTCCTTGATGACCCGATCGGCGATCTCGCCTTTCGCGCCTTCCAGATGCAGCGTGTGAAAATAACCGAGCGTCTCGCGCAGCGGCCAGCCGCTGACTTCGTAAATGGCTCGCGCGTTTTCTCCCGTGCCCAGCTTGACGTTGCGCGCCTCGGTCCGCAGCCGCGTGCCTTCGCACGCCGGGCACGCCTGATTGTTCTGATACTTCGCCAGTTCCTCGCGGACCGCCGCTGAATCCGTTTCCTTATAGCGGCGTTCCAAACTCGGAATGATCCCTTCGAATGCATGCTCGCGAACCGTCGTGCGGCCGCGCTCGTTGATGTACGAGAACGGAATGACCTCTTTGCCGGAGCCGAACAGCAGGACCTTGCGGACGTTTTCGGGCAGATCCTCGAAGGCGCCGTCTATGTCGAAATCGAAAAACGACGCCAGGCTTTGCAGCATCTGGAAATAGAACTGGTTGCGCCGGTCCCATCCTTTCACCGCGCCCGCCGCGAGCGACAGCGAAGGATGCGCGACCACCCGCTTCGGGTCGAAGAACGTGATCTGGCCGAGGCCGTCACATTCAGGGCACGCGCCCATGGGATTGTTGAACGAGAACAGGCGCGGCTCGAGCTCCTGCAGCGAGTACGAACAGATCGGGCAAGCGAACTTCGAGCTGTACAGATGCTCTTTCTCCGAATCCATTTCAAGCGCGATCGCGCGGCCATCGGCGAGACGCAACGCTGTTTCGAAGGATTCCGCGAGCCGTTGCTTCATGTCCGGCCGCACTTTCAACCGGTCGATGACAACATCGATCGTGTGTTTGTCGTTCTTCTTGAGCTTCGGCAGCGACTCGATCTCATAGATCTTCGCGACGCCTTCGTTTGCCGTTCCTCCGCCCGAACGCACGCGAAACCGGATAAAACCCTGCGCCTGCATGGCTTCGAACAATTCGAGGTGCTCGCCCTTGCGGTCCGCCACCACGGGCGCGAGGATCATCAGCTTCGTTTCCTCGGGCATGGCGAGCGCGGCGTCGACCATTTGCGACACGCTTTGCGCTTGGAGCGGAATGTGGTGGTCCGGGCAGTGCGGCGTACCGACGCGGGCAAACAGCAAGCGCAGGTAGTCATGAATCTCGGTGACGGTGCCGACGGTGGAGCGCGGATTATGCGAAGTCGCTTTCTGCTCGATGGAAATTGCCGGCGACAATCCTTCGATCAGGTCGACGTCGGGTTTCTCCATCAACTGCAGGAATTGACGCGCATAGGCGGACAGACTTTCGACGTAGCGGCGCTGGCCTTCGGCGTAGAGCGTGTCGAACGCGAGCGACGATTTCCCCGAACCCGACAAGCCCGTAATCACGATCAGCTTGTGACGCGGCAAGTCGAGATTGATGTTCTTAAGGTTGTGGGTGCGAGCCCCACGAATACGAATTTCTTCCATGAACCGGGCGGAAAGTAAGGGGGCTAAACCTGCTACTATAACGACTTTTCGAGGGGGCGTTGCCCGCGCTCGCCGGCGTCAATCAAGCATGCGGCGGGGTTGTGCAGGGCGCTGGCGGATTACTGATGGTCCACTAGTGATCCATTACTGGCCCATTTAAGCGGCGCTCGGGCAACCTCCGCGCGAATTTTGCGTGTGATCCTGGCGCGGGTTTGAAGCAGGTCCAGACGCCTCAGCCACCTGTCTCATATAGTGCCGTTCCGGGCAACCACAAGGCGGCCGTGCTTGAGTTCCGCGTCCGCGCGCACGGCCAGACGCGTTTCCACATTACCTCATCCCGATGTCCAATCCGTCTGCTACGTCCACACGTCTGAGCGCGCCCGAGTTGCGTGCGACCGTGTCGCTTGCCGCTATCTTTGCGTTGCGCATGCTCGGTCTCTTCATGATCATGCCGGTGTTTTCGATCTACGCGAAAACCATTCCCGGCGGCGACAACGTGCTGCTGGTCGGCATTGCGCTCGGCGCTTATGGCGTGACTCAATCCCTGCTGTACATCTTCTATGGCTGGGTGTCCGACAAGCTCGGGCGCAAGCCGGTTATTGCGTTCGGCCTGATCGTGTTTGCTATCGGCAGCTTCGTGGCGGCGGTCGGCCATTCCATGACATGGATCATCGTCGGCCGGGTGATCCAGGGCATGGGAGCGGTATCGTCGGCGGTGATCGCGTTTATTGCTGACCTGACCACTGAAGAAAACCGTACGAAGGCCATGGCCATGGTGGGCGCGAGCATTGGTGTCTCGTTCGCGGTGGCCATTGTGGGCGCGCCAATCGTGTTCGAGTGGGTTGGCATGAGCGGCCTGTTCACGCTGATCGGGTTTTTATCGATACTCGCGGTCGGCGTCGTGATCTGGGTCGTCCCGGACGCGCCCAAGCCGCCTGTGCACGTGAAAGCGCCGTTCGCCGAAGTGCTGCACAACGTGGAATTGCTGCGCCTGAACTTCGGCGTGCTCGTGTTGCACGCCACGCAAACCGCGCTGTTTCTTGTCGTGCCGCGCATTCTGGAAGCGGGCGGTTTGCCGGTCGCAGCCCATTGGAAAGTCTATTTACCCGTGATGGGCCTGGCGTTCGTCATGATGGTGCCGGCCATTATTGCCGCTGAAAAACGCGGGAAAATGAAGGCCGTGATGGTCAGCGCCATAGGTCTTATCCTGATTGGCCAGTTGTTACTCGGCGCCGCTCCGCATACCCTGTGGGCAGTGGCCGCGGTTTTGTTCGTGTACTTCCTGGGCTTCAATGTGCTGGAAGCGTCGCAGCCGTCGCTCGTCTCCAAACTCGCGCCTGGCACGAGAAAGGGTGCGGCGGCAGGCGTCTACAACACAACACAGTCTATCGGCCTCGCCATTGGCGGGGTGATCGGCGGCTGGCTGCTGAAAGTGGATGGGCAGAGCGCTGTATTTTTCGCGTGCTCGGGGTTGGTTTTTGCATGGCTGATCGTAGCGGTGAGCATGAAACCGCCGCCGCAGAAAGTCCGGCGCACGGCTTGAGCGGTAGTCGTTTTTTTGTCGGGCATATTTCGCCGTCTGAGCGAAATTTTGCCGCCGCGTGCTGCATGTGGGTTGCTGGTTTGCAGGTCTTGCTGAACAGGTTGACTGCCACCGCGCGTCGCGTTGTGAACGCACAGCATCAGGTCAAATTGAATCGAATCGAATTGAATTGAATCAACAGGAGAAATCATGGCATCCGTCAATAAAGTCATTCTCGTCGGCAATCTGGGAGCCGATCCGGAAACCCGCTATCTGCCGAGCGGCGACGCCGTGGCCAACATCCGCCTTGCCACCACCGATCGCTTCAAGGACAAGACGTCCGGCGAGATGAAGGAGCTGACGGAATGGCATCGCGTGTCGTTTTTCGGGCGGCTGGCCGAGATCGTGAACGAATATTTGAAGAAGGGCTCGTCGGTGTATATCGAGGGCCGGATCCGTACGCGCAAGTACACCGATCAGGCCGGCGTGGAAAAGTATGCGACCGAGATCGTCGCCGAGCAGATGCAGATGCTGGGCGGACGCAGCGGGGCAGGCGGTGGCGGTGGCGGTGGCGATGAAGGCTACAGCCGTGCGCCGGCCGAGCGCAGTAGTGGCGGCGGCGCGAGCCGTGGCGCTGCAGCGGGCGGACGTCCTGCGGGCGGCGGCAACGCCGGCGGCGCAAGCCGGCCGAGCGCGCCGGCGGGTGGCGGTTTCGACGAAATGGACGACGATATTCCTTTCTGATCCGCGTACCCGCAGTTTTCGCTGTTTTGACTAAAAGCCCGCCACGTGCGGGCTTTTTCTTTTGCGCAGGTCGAGGTGGCGATCGACCGGACACCTGCGTTCGGTACCAATTGTCGAGGCGCCGCGCAGGTCAACGGTGGTGTTGGCCGAATAAGCGTTGCAATCGCGCCACGTGCCAGCGAGTACGCGTGCGACCGCGGAAAAATACAAAATCGGGAAAAAATGTCCGATATGAGAAGCAGGACGCCGCTGCGCTCACTTCACCCTCTCCGGCGCACGATCTCCGGATAAAGTGGCTTCCGCTCAATTCGTCACGAGACAAAGGCGCCTGGAGAGCTGTCGCTGCCATTCGGCGACGAATCTCAACCAAGTTAAATTCTTGTCCGCTACTGCTGTGAGCAGGTACATATTGCCGTCTTCTTGGCGATCATCGAATTGCGAATCCAGAAACGAACTAGAGCATCATTTCTAAACTGGGAGGATTAGGATAATACGTATAGAACTGTCGGCTAGTTGAAAACTACTCTGACCCACGTTGAACCCGCGATGGAGTACATCCGCCGCAAAGGGCGCATAGCAGGCAAACGCCACGCAAAAGCCAGGCAGAGCAGTGCGCCAATCCGCACCGCAATAAGACAAGTCTTGGAGTTGACGCGCTGTCTAGCAGGAACATTGAGAGTGTTCCTATATAGAGAGGCCTATCGCCGTGTTCTTATGTGCAACGGCGCATTGCCAAATTGATCGTTGCCAGTCGGTGCGGATTCAACCCGAAGTGGACACAAAAAACTGAGAGGCAGCATTGAAACTGCGAATCGTTCTGGCAGACGATCATCCATTCGTTTTGCTCGGCATTCGAGCGACGTTCAGCATGGATGAAAATCTGGAAGTCGTCGCCGAGGCTGCGAGCGCCGCAGAGCTGCTGCGGCTGTTGGCCTATACCCCGTGCGACGTGCTGGTGACGGACTTTGCCATGCCCGAGCAGGGCTCGCAGGCGGAAGACGGCCTGCGGCTCATCAAGCGCTTGCGGCGAGACTGGCCGGCCATCAGCATTGTCGTGCTGACCAGCATGAGCAATGTCGCCATCCTCAGGTCGATCCTGGCCGCTGGCGCCATGAGCTTGCTCAACAAGGTCGAGTCCATGGACGAGCTTGCGGTCGCGGTCAAGTTTGCAGGTGTTGGGCGCCGTTACCTGAGCACGTCGATCGTCTCGGCGCTGGCGGTGGCCGGAGCAGAAAACGACACGCTAGGAGAAGGCCCGCGCCTCTCGCCGCGAGAGATTGAAGTCGTGCGGATGTTCGCGAGCGGTCTGTCGATCACCGAAATCGCGCGTTTCATGAAACGCGATGTCCGCACGATCAGTCGTCAGAAGCGCGACGCCATGGGCAAACTCGGGGTCCAGAACGACCCCGGATTATTCGCGTTTGCACGCGCGCACGGGATGACGTGATGTCGCAATTTGCGAAAGGCTTTCGGAGGCATCTTATGTCGATGACGGCGCCGATCAACGATCCTTCAGCGGGCCGTGCAAGCACCGGTAAATTGAAACCCGCCGCGAGCGGACGCATCACCTGGGCGAATTTCGGGTTAGAAGAGGTTAGTAAATGATTGCGTTCACTCAACGAATCAAATTGGCGGTAGCGGACGATCATCCATTAGTTGTTCTTGCCATCGAGCGCCTGATCGCTAATGTGCAGAACATTGAAATTGTATGCCGCGCGCAGGATTCAACCGGATTGGTGGAAGCACTCGAGAAGCAGGAATGCGACGTTGTCATCATGGATTTCTACATGCCGGGCGGCGAGCATGGCGATGGTATCGACTTGATCAAATACATCGTCGAACATCATCCGAAAGCGGCAATCGTCGTTTTGTCCATGACAACGGATGCGGACCTGATCGCGCGTGCGCTCGATGCGGGCGCCAACGCGGTGGTCAGCAAGCAGGACCGGCTTGAGCTCGTCTATGTCGCGATCGTGACGGTGCTCGCGCACGAGGATTATCTTGGACCATCAGTGCGGGCGCTGCTCGCGGATGCGAGTTCGGCGAACCGGGTGGATCTCATTCGACAGAAACTCACGCGCCGCGAACTTGACGTCATTGCCCGCTATGCACGCGGTGGCAATGTCACAGAAATCGCGCGCGAACTCGGCCGCAGCGTCAAGACAATCAGCGCGCAAAAATGTGCCGCCATGCGCAAGCTCGAGTTGTCGACGGATGCCGAGCTTTACCGGTTTGCATTCGACAGTGGCCTGGTCCAGGCACAACGGCTAGGCGCTTAGCCAACGGCATTAAAAGCCGTCGCAATACAAGTACGACTTGTATACATCAGGTCCAGGAGACACGTGGGCCATCACGTACCAGGCGTAAAAAACAAAAATGGATTCGAAAATCCGGATTATCGTGGCGGACGACCATGCGGTCGTGCGAGAGGGGATCCGCATCTGGCTTGAACGGGACTCGCGAGTAGAGGTAGTGGCCACGGCTGCAGACACCCAATCGCTCGCAGACCAAATAGACAGCTTTCCGTGCGAAGTCGTGATATCCGATATTGGCATGCGGGGCATTAACGGTGAAAACAACGCCATCGGATTTCTTCGAGATTTCCTGAGGCAAGTACAGCGGCCGCGAGTGGTCATTGTGACCATGATCGCGCAGCCTCAAATGCTGACAGGGTTGCTGGAGATGGGCGTGGACGGCCTGGTCGACAAGCGCGATTGCATGGAAGCGCTGAACCAGGCGGTTATCGAGGTGATCGATGGCGGACGGTTCGTCTCGAAGCACGCGGGGGCGCTCCTGGGCCACGAACTCGGCAATGTCACCGGTCGGGCCGGCGTACTGAGCGCTCGCGAATGGGAGGTTTTCCAGTTGTACGCGAGTGGCTTGTCGCTGATCAGCATTGCGCAACGTCTGGAGCGCAGCGTAAAAACCATTGGTACTCAAATGCGTAGCGCAATGCGTAAGCTTGGGCTTAGAAGCGAGATCGAGTTGATCGACTACTTGAGACAAATAGGCCTCGCGTAACATCGAAGGTACGTCGAATTCCGTTCCTGCCGACACCACCGGAATCGAATAGCCAACGAACATTCGCCCATTGTTTCTCAGAAATGTTTAGGAATGCTCTGATTAAACCGGTGCGCCTTTCACTCCAGACTTGAACGCTTTACTTCGCCAACTCGTGTGACCTAGCCAATCTTTTCTGTGCGGTCGGGCGTGTGTCGGCCGAGGGCGAATTCCAGACGGGGTGGTTGCATGTTCAAGAAACTGATAGGCGAGTGCCTGGGAAGCTTTTCGCTTGTTTTCTTCGGCTGCGGCAGCACCGCACTAGCGAGTGGTTACTTTCGCCCGGACATCGGGCTCGTCTGCCAGGCGGTGGCCTTCGGCCTTGCGGCAACCACGCTTGTCTACGTCCTACGCCCCGTTTGCGCCGCTCATTTCAATCCCGCCGTCACCGTCGGTTTCGCCATTGCCAACCGGTTTCCCGTGCGGGACCTGGCTCCGGCCATAGCCGCTCAGGTCGCAGGCGCGACCGCCGGCGGGTGGCTCTTATATATTGTTGCGAGCGGACGCCCGGGCGTCTTGCCTGATCTGATCGCGTTCGGCGCGAATGGTTACGGCGTTCATTCGCCCGCAGGGTATCAGTTGCATGCCGCGCTGATCGTCGAGGCGCTGATGACCTTCGTGTTTGTCCTCGTGACGCTCTCGGTCGCGTCCGGCAGACACGCGCGTTTCAACGGCGCCGTGTTGATCGGGCTATCGCTGACGTTGTGTTCCCTGCTCGCCATTCCCGTGACAAACGCGTCCTTGAACCCGGCGCGTTCCACCGGCGTCGCACTCGTGGTGGGCGGCTGGGCGCTGGATCAACTCTGGCTGTTTTGGGCGGCGCCCCTGGTGGGCGGCATGCTGGCAGGCCTCATCCATCCCATGCTCCAGCGCGGCGCAACGGCCAAGAACGAACCGCTGACCCGCGTCGGCCGTATCGACGGCGCGCTCGAAAAACAGTTGTCGTAACGAGCGCGAACATCATGTCCTCTTCCTCCATCCTCCGTCTGGTTCGCCTGATGACACTGTGTGTGCTCATGTGGGCAGCATCGAGCGTTTCAGCCGAGCCTTTGCGTGTTGACCGCGCGACGCAAACTACGCAAAACTATTCGACGCCAAGCCGCGACGAACCCCAGGCTCGCCGTTCAGAGCCCCTGCCCGGCAGCACGGGTACTGAACGGTCGCAGACGCTTAGCTTAAGCGCCGACGAACGTGCTTATTTACGCTCGCTGCCGCCTCTTACGCTAGGCGTCGATGCCAGTTGGGCGCCGTTCACCTATGTGGATGCCAGCGGCGAGTCGAAAGGCATCGCAATGGCCTATGCAACGTATTTGTCGAAGGCGCTGGATATCGATCTCAAGCGGCGTGTGTATCAGGATTGGTCCGATGTGTTGAATGCCTTTGCTCGCGGGCAGATCGACATGCTCGCGACGACCGAGCGTGAGACGCCGCGTCTTGCCGGCTCAATCTCGACCGGATCGATGGCGGATTTTCCGCTTGTGATAGTCGGGCGGCCGGGTGAACCGGTGTTGAAGGCGATCGACGAGGCGTCGTCGCGGCGAATTGTGGTAACGGCGCGTCTGGCGGCCAGCGGGCGGCTCGGCAACTTGCCGTCGAGCGCCACGCTCATCGTCGCGCCCAACCTGGGTGCCGCACTCGACCGTGTGGCACGGAGCGAGGCGGATCTGTTCGTTGGCGATCTCGTTGCCGTCGATATCGCGCTCGCCGCGCGTTACGAGGACGAACTGAAGATCATCGGGCCGGCCGGCAACTTCGAGCACATGAGTTTCGCGCTGCGTCCGGAATTCAGCCGGCTCGTGCCGCTGATGGACCGTGCGTTGAGCGCCATGCCCGACGCCGACAAACAGCGCATCCTCGCCGTCCGGCAGGCAGCGCTTGACCCACCGTCGAGCGGCTGGAGCGTCAGCGCCATGCGGTTACTGCCGGCGCTGATTGCGATTGGCGTGGTGCTGGCGGTCACGTTGCGCGCGTTCGTCCTCCTCCAGCGCGAAATGGCAAAGCGCGTGGAAACGGAGCAGCGCCTCGCTACGCAACTTAGCTTCCAGCAGACCATGATGGAAGTCGTGCCGTATCCGCTAGTTGCAAAGGATCGGGAGAATCGATACATAGCGGTGAATCGCGCATTTGAAAAGACCCTCGGGCTGAAGCGCGAGGACATCATAGGGCGCACGACGCTCGAAGTTCAATCGTGGGGAGCCGATAACAGCCAGCGCCTGCATGATCTCGTAGGCATGAGTATCGCGCACGGGCGGCGCGAGCAAGTCGAAATAGACTTCCGCAATCGCGAAGGCGCGCCGCGTCACGGGCTCTTCTGGACCGGCGCATTTACGGCGGCGAACGGGTCAATGGCGGGTGTCGTCGGCACGATGGTCGACATCACGGATATCCGCGACGCCGAGATGCGTGCGCGAGAAAATGAACGCCGCCTGCATGACGTCACACGCTCGCTGCCGGCCGTTGTGTTTCAGTTGCGGCGAGCGAACGACGGGTCGTACAGCTTTCCGTACATCGGCGGCGATACGCGTCATTTATTCGGCACCGATCTCGCGACACTCGGCAACGACCAGGTGGCGGGTCTATCGCTGATTCACGCCGACGACAAGCGCGGTGTGCGCGACGCGATCGAACGCTCGGCGCTCACGCTCGAGCCGGTTCACACGGAGTTTCGCTCGATCGTCGATCAAGGCCGCCGCTGGGTTCGTGCGGATCTCGTGGCGCATCGCGAGGCGGAAGGCGCGGTGGTCTGGAATGGCTATTGGGTCGACGCGAGCGTCGAGCGCGCGCGGGCCGACGAACTCGCCGCGGCGCGCGATGCTGCGGAAGCGGCCTCCCGCGCCAAGGATGATTTTCTCGCGATGATGAGCCACGAAATCCGTACGCCCATGAACGGCGTGCTAGGACTGGTGGAAGTATTCGAGAACACGCCGCTCAATCCTGATCAATCGCAGATGCTCGGCATGATCCAGGACTCGGCGAGCGCATTGCTGCAGATTCTCGACGATCTGCTCGACTATTCGAAGATCGAGGCGGGGCGTCTAACCATTGAATCCATGCCGATCGACCTGCGTGAACTGGTCGATAGCGCCATCGGCTTGCTCGCGGGACGCGCGCACGAAAAAGGATTGCGCGTGCGGGTGGATGTAGCGCCGGATATTGCCGCGAGCTTGCGCGGAGACAGTGTGCGGCTGCGGCAGGTGCTGTTCAATCTGATCAGCAACGCCATCAAGTTCACGATGAAAGGCGAGGTCGCGCTGACCGTGAATCTGATCGCTGGCGCGCACGGCGTGCAGACGGTGGAACTGAGCGTGGAAGACACCGGAATCGGGATTGCGGCCGACGCGCAGGCGCGCCTGTTCGAGCCGTTCGTGCAAGCGGAATCGTCCACTACGCGCCGCTTCGGCGGCACGGGCCTTGGTTTGACGATCTGTCACAAGCTGGTCGAACTGATGGGCGGAACACTGGAGCTGAAAAGTCAGGTGGGCGTCGGGACGCGAATGATCGTGCGGCTCGATATGCCGGTTGAGACGACGCACTATCAGATCGATGGCTTGAGGGGCAAGAGCGGGATTATCGCTATCGACGACCAGCGTGTGGCGCGCGCCCTGGTTGACTATGGTCAGGCGCTGGGCCTCAAGCTGGCGATCCGGTCTCGCAATGACGCCGCGCTACGTGACCCGCAGACCTTCGATGGCATCGATCTCGTGTTTCTCAGCGAAACTCATCCGGAAGCGCTGCCGCTGAAAACGCGCGTGATTCACGTTACGGAGAAACCGAAACCGACGGGTTATCGCATTCTCGACAACGACATCCGCGTCAGCGTCAATCCAATTTCCTGGCGCGGCCTGGGCGCTGCATGCGTGGCCGCGTTGACGGGGTTGCCGCAGATTGTGTCGCGTGCGGCTCGCGGTATCGATACGAACAACGAGCCGCCCGATCGGGAACGCGCTATTCGCATGGGGCGGCTCGTGCTTGTGGCAGAAGATCATCCCGTGAATCAGGAACTGATCCGCCATCAACTGTCGCTGCTGGGTTTTGCGTGCGACGTGGTGCAGGACGGCGTGGAAGCGCTGGCGGCGCTGAAGCAGACGCACTACGGCTTTCTCATTACCGATTGCCACATGCCGAACATGACCGGGTATGAACTGGCGCGGCGCGTGCGCGCGAGCGAACTGGGGTTGTCGAAGAGATTGCCGATCCTGGGCATTACCGCGAGCACCGCGCCCGAGGAGTTGTCCATGTGCCGGGACGCCGGCATGGACGACTGCTTCGTCAAGCCCACGCGGCTCGTCACATTGCGCGACCATTTGAATCGATGGCGTGTCATGGACGGCGCATCGGCGTCGCCGGAACCCGTTGTTGTCGAGGAAGAGGATGTGGAGACCATCGAAGTAGAAACCGATGAGCTTGATCTGCACTACATGACGCAGCTCTGGGGCAGTGAGACCACGGTCAAGGCGTTGCTCGACGCGTTCGTGTCGTCGTTCCGCGATGATCTCGACACGCTCAGGTCTTTGCTCAACGGCGGCAGCGTGGCGCAGTTGCGTGAGTGGCATCACCGGGTGATAGGAGCGGCTAGCGTGTTGCAGTATCGGCCATTGCAGATTGCTCTCGACGAATTCCGGCGCGACCTCGTCGACAAACCCGACGCACTTCGACGCGAAGATGGCGCCGTGCTGATCGCGCGCTGCGAGGTTCTGCTTGAGCGGATTGAAGCGCAATGCGCGGAGATGACTTGATGTTGGCGGACCGGTGCGAGGGTCTCTTCTTGCCGTCCATGCTTCAAGGCCTCTTAAAACAATGCGTTCGTCGCCGAGTCCTTCCTGAAATGCGCGAGCGAAAAATCAACAAACGAGCGCGTTTTTGCGGACACGTGACGGCGCCCTGGATATACCAGCGACACTTCCTTGTCCGCGTTATTCACCGTGTAGTCAGTGAGCAAACGCACGAGTGCACCCTGTTCGAGATCCTCCGTGACCTGACTCTCAGGCAAGGCGGTAACCCCCATTCCGGATAGCGAGGCTTGTCGAAGCATTTGCGAATTGTTGACCGTGTAATCTGGGTCAATGACGATCTCTTCATCCTCGCCGCTCGCGTTCGTGAACGACCACGTGGCCCCGTGTATGTCTGCGGACGGTGACAGGAACGCGTGAGCGACAAGATCGGCTGGCCGCAGCGGGACGCCGTGTTTCGCGAGGTAACCCGGCGCGGCCACAATAACCGGCGTCACCTTGAACAACGGCCGATTAATCAAGGTGCCGCTGTTCACCATGCGCGGCACCACAATTCCTACATCGAAACCTTCGTCCACCAGATCCACTGGCCGATGCAGCAGCGTGAGACGCAACTTCACGTTGGGAAACGCTTCACGATACTCACACAACAAAGGGGTGAGCCCGAACAACGAGAATGACGCCGATGCCACGAGCTTCAGCGTACCGGAGGGATCAAACGATGTTTGCGATACCGTCGATTCAATCGCCTCGACCTGTTCTATCACTGCCCGGCAGCCTTCGGCGTACGACGCGCCGGCTTCGGTGAGCGACACGCTTCGCGTCGTGCGATTGAGCAGTCGCGTATTGAGGTGCGCCTCGAGCAGCGCGACGTAACGCGTAATGACAGCGTTCGATAAATCGAGCGCAGCCGCGGCCCGGCCGAACGATCCGGTTTCAGCGACTTTCACGAAGACGCGCATGGCTTGGAGATGATTCATTGAGGAACCGGTGAGCAAGGAGCCGCCCCGTGTAGTCACGCCTCGGGGCCGAAAAAGACACGCGTGAGGGCGGCCTTTCTCCAGCCTCACTCGCGTGCGCGATGCTAATGCGCCTGGGCTATCGGTGGAATAGGAATAGGACGAAAGCTAACCAAAGTCCGCAGGTGTCGTGCGGTTGCTACTGTCGCAACTCTGCAACGCGTGAAACTAATTAGGTATCCGGAGGTTAATTCAAGATAGCTTGAACGCCAGACGGAACAAGCGTTTGAGCGAAATGAACGCCTATTTTTCGACTTATTCGAAAAGCCTTTTGTGTGTGCCTCGATGGTTTGGTTAAAAGCCTGCGCCCTAAACTTTGCTCAGCCGATTCACGGTGTCCGGTGAACGCCGGAGCGAGTCGCCTTGGTGTCGGGCAGGAAGGCGTCGCGTTATGCAACCAGTCGAGTCGTCAGACTCATTAAAGGGATCACACATGAAAAAGACTCTGATCGTCGCGGCTGTAGCCGCTTCTTTTGCGACCGCCGCAAATGCGCAGAGCAGCGTTACGCTGTATGGCCTTATCGATGCTGGCTTCACCTATGTGAGCAATGAAGCTGCTAGCAATGTTGCCAAGGGCAGCGCTGCAGCATTCCGCCTGTCGAGCGGCAACATCAACGGCAGCCGTTGGGGCCTGAGGGGCACGGAAGACCTCGGTGGCGGCATGAAGGCAATCTTCACGTTGGAAAGCGGTTTCAGCATGGGCAATGGCTCGTCGCTTCAAGATGGCCGTCAGTTCGGTCGTCAGGCATTCGCTGGTATCTCGTCGGCTCAGCTTGGTACGGTAACCTTGGGTCGTCAGTATGATTCAGTGGTCGACTATCTCGCGCCGATGACGGCTACCGGTAGCTGGGGTGGTACGTACTTCGCGCACCCGCTGGACAACGACAATGCGAACAACTCGATCCGCATCAACAACTCGGTCAAGTACCAAAGCGCAAACTACTCGGGCTTCACGTTCGGTGCCCTGTATGGCTTCTCGAACCAGGCTGGTGGATTCGGCAACAACCGTGCTTACAGCGCCGGTGCGCAATACGCAAACGGTCCGTTCAAGATTGCAGCGGCTTACCTGCAACTGCAAAATCCTGACTCTAACCTCACCGGCGGTGCGATGACCGATACCGGCGCTGGGACAAACCTGGTGGCGAAGGTTGCGGGCGCGGCAGTGCAGACGCAACGTACGTTCGGCGTCGGCGCGAACTACGCGATTGGTCCGGTGACGCTTGGCGGCGCATGGACGCAAAGCCGCTTCCAGTTCGCGGTGGGCGATTCGACCGCGCGCTTCAACAACTATGAAGTGAATGCACGTTATGCACTGACGCCGGCATTGGCACTTGGTGCCGCGTACACCTATACCGACGTGAAGGGTTATAACGCGGGTCCGAGCAACAACGATCACTTGAAGGCCCATCAGTTCGGTGTGCAGACGGACTACGCGTTGTCGAAGCGTACGGACATCTACGCGGAAGGCGTGGTTCAGGTCGCCAGGCATGGTGCGGAAGCGCAAATCTATGGTACGAACGCCAACTCGGTTCACGGCAACCAGGTAGTGGTATCGACGGGTATTCGTCACCGCTTCTAAATTGCTGAAAGTATGATCTAGCAACAAAGTTGTAACGAAAAGGCGCCTCACGGCGCCTTTTCGCATTTCCGGCCCCGGTATCGGTTACTCGGGTTCACGGGCAAAGGCCCGACACGCAAAATGCACTACTATGGCGCGTCGATGAGAAGACGACTCGTCCGCTGGTCAGTCACCCAGGAGAGAGCAAACATGTTCACGAGATTCAGTCTGCGTAACAGTGCGTTGGGTTTGAGCATGGTGTTGATGTCGTCGGTTGCGTCAATCGCGTCGATCTCAGCTTTTGCCGATACCGTCGCTTTGCAAGCGAACCTGCAACCGTCGAGTGAAGTGCCGCCGCGCGTGAGCAAGGGGCATGGGGTGCTGAAAGCCACCTTCGACACCACGACCAAGACGCTGCAATGGACCGTGACGTACGCCGAGTTGTCAGGTCCCGCGACCATGGCCCATTTCCACGGCCCCGCGCCCGTGGGACAAAACGCGAAGGTGCAGGTTGGTATCGACAAGAACGCGCTGCCCAGTCCGATCGCCGGACAGGCCACGCTTTCCGAGCAACAGTCCGCCGACCTGATGGCCGGCCAGTACTACTTCAATATCCATACCGAGAAGAACCCGACCGGAGAGATTCGCGGACAGGTAATGCCGGCGAACTGACGGGGCGTTTTGATTGAAGGACACTGGAACGCACTGCGGCCTTCTCCACACGCGACTAGACGAACGATCGTACTATTGATGTTCATCGAAAGAGGAGTCGCAATGAGTTGGCAAAGTGCGTTGGCATGCTGGGTTTTACGTCGCCGGATGCGCCCCGAAACGGGTAAGCCGGGTATCAATGTTGAGCGAGCCCGGGCATTAACGTCGAAGCGCGCGTGGTTGCCGAAACCGCCGTCAGGCTGGCGTCTTGAAGAGCGATACGGTCAGGACGATGCCCCGCTTCGTGGCGAGTGGCTGTGGCCCCGTCAGCCGTCGGACATCACGATCCTGTACCTGCATGGTGGTGGTTATTATTTTTGCTCGCCCGCGACGCATCGCGGGCTTGTGTTTCCCCTCGCGAGAAGGTCAGGCGCGCGGACCTTTTCCCTCGATTACCGGCTTGCGCCGGAGCACCCGTTTCCCGCTGCGCTCGACGACGCCCTGGCGGCGTATGGAAAGCTGTTGGCCGATGGCGTGTCGCCCGCGTCCATGGTGATAGCCGGCGATTCGGCCGGCGGCGGTCTTGCGCTTGCGACCTTGCTGGCATTACGCGATGCGGGTGATCCACTTCCCGCAGGCGCAGCGTTGTTTGCGCCTTGGACGGATCTGGCGGCAACCGGCGCGTCAATGACGACCAACGATGGCCTGGACCCCATGTTCTACGGCCGGGCGTTCGCGCCGGCGGGCAAGCTTTATACAGGCGACGCTGATGTCCGCAACCCCTACGTATCGCCACTTTATGGACGGTTCGACGGTCTGCCGCCGCTCTTCATCCAGGTCGGTGATACCGAAGTGCTCCTCGACGATTCCACGCGTGTTGCGGAGAAAGCGCGTGCAGCAGGCGTGAGCGTGGAACTTCAAATCTGGCCGAAAATGCCGCACGTCTTCCAGATGTTCGCGCCGTTCGTGCCGGAGGCGAACCTCGCGCTGGAGCAGGCGGCCGGGTTTGTGCGCCGGGTTACGGCTTCCCAAACAGTGGAAACATCGTAGGCACGCTAGCGGTTCACTTCCCGTTCCCGATATCGATAGTTTGAAAAGCGCGCTCGACGGCCAGTTGCCCGTATTGCCGCTCCAGCCGCCGCACGGTGAAATGTCCGTGCGCCATCTGCTGGAAATGATCGATGAAAACCGTGTTGACCATGGCCCCGAGCACCGCGCCGATCGCCGGGATCGACTTGGCGGCGACCTGTTCGCTGACCTGCACCGAGAACCGCGACGCCACGGTCTGCAAGAACTTGAGCAATGCGGTCGAACCGTGTCCGCTCAAACCCTTCGCCGCCAACTCGCTCGTCGCCTTCGATACCGACTGCGCCAACGTCCCACGCACAATGAAATAGCCGATATCGGCGGCGTCGTCGCTCGAACTGGGGCCGCCCATGCCGAGCACCATCATGCATTGCAACTGGGTATCGATCAGATGCACGTCTTCGCCCTCGCTGCGCGCAATGTCGCAGATCGAGCGGAACATCAGCGTGGTCGTAACGGGCAACTCCACCGGCAGCGCGAACAGTCCAAACGCGCCGCCCGCCGCGCCAGTGGTCGCGACGGCCAGTTTGTGCATCAGGTTATGCGGCTTTTCGGGTGGCAGCACGATGCCGTCAACCGTCGTTTTACTGAGCGTGCGCAGCGCGAGTTGCAGACATTTTTTGAGCGCAGCCTGAGTGGCATCGTCGATTTTTTCCTGCGCGACGTTCGGCATTTTCGCCATCAGCTTTTCGATGGGCGAGCCAACCACGCTCGCCAGTTTCATCGTAAGCGATGGGCTTTCCAGTGCTTCCTTGGCTCGGCGCAAGGTCGCGAGATCTTCCCGCGAGAGGGGCGAAGCGGCGATTGGCGTCGGTTCCATGGCAATTTTAGAAAAAGGTTGAGAAGGCGTCCGGCCTTAAATTAGAGCCTTTCACCGTGCTATGATTCCCATTCCGTTGACAAGTCAATCATTGCGGTATCAAAAAAAATGGCTGTTCATACTGCCGAGCATCACTCCGCGGGACAAGTGCTCCCATTTCGCGAATCGCTGATGGCGATGTTGGGCATCTGCTTCGTGACCATGCTGGTCGCACTCGATCAAACCGTGGTCGGCACGGCGTTGCCCACCATCGTCGCTGAACTCAGGGGGTTTGACCTTTACGCCTGGGTCGCCACTTCGTACTTGCTTACGTCCGTCATCACCGTGCCTGTTTTCGGCCGGCTCGGCGACTACTACGGCCGCAAACCGTTCGTGATCGCGTCCATTGTCGTGTTCACCGTCGCGTCCGCGCTCTGCGGTCTCGCCAACAACATGCTGTTCCTCGTGCTCGCGCGCGGCCTCCAGGGTATTGGCGGCGGCATGCTGGTTGGTACTGCGTTCGCCTGCATCGCCGATCTGTTTCCGGACTCCGTCGTGCGCCTTCGCTGGCAAGTGATGATGAGTTCGGCGTTCGGTATTGCCAACGCGGTCGGTCCCTCGCTTGGCGGGATTCTGACGCAATACTACGGTTGGCGCTCCGTGTTCTACGTGAATCTGCCGGTCGGCCTGCTCTCGGTGTTTTTCGTCTGGCGCTTCCTTCCGCACCTTCGGCACGTCAAGCATGAAGGCAAGATGCGTCTGGACTGGCAAGGCGCGGGCCTGATCGCGATTGCGCTGGGTTCGCTGCAATTGTTCGTCGAAATGTTGCCGAAGCACGGGCTGTCGGTGGAATCGACGATGCTGCTGGTCGCGAGCGTTGCGTCCAGTTATGCGCTCTGGAAGTGGGAACGGCGCTGCGATTACGCCATTCTTCCCGTCGATATGTTCCGCAACAAGAGCCTGTCCGCGCTGTTTACGCTGGCGATTCTGGGCGGTTTCACCATGTTTTCGCTGCTGTTTTACGCGCCCTTGCTGTTTCAGGGTGGTTTTGGGATGTCGCCGAAAGACGCCGGCCTGATGATCACGCCGCTGGTGGTGTTCATTACGATCGGCAGTATCGTGAATGGACGGATTGTCACGCGCGTGAAGAATCCCAATGCCATGTTGTTTGTCGGTTTCGCGTTGCTCGCGCTGGCCTGTCTCGGCGTGGTGATCGCCACGCGCTCAATGCCGCGTCCGCTGTTGATGGTGTTCATGGTGCTGGGCGGGATGGGACTGGGTTTTGTCATGCCGAACCTGACTGTGTTCGCGCAATTGACCGCGGGAAGGGAACATCTGGGAATTGCGACGGCGCTGCTGCAATCGCTGCGCATGATTGGCGGGATGATCGGCACGGCGCTGACAGGTACGTTGATCAGCCATCTGTATGCAAGCGGCGTGCAGCTTTCACTCGATAAAGACAACGCCAGCCACTGGTTCGGCAACCTGAGCGATCCGCAGATCCTGATTAATCACGACGCGCAAACCACGCTGCTGTCGCAGCTTGCGAGCGCAGGTCATAACGGCGCAATGCTGCTTGAATCGGCACGCGAGTCGCTGGTTGCGGCAATCCACATCGGTCTCGCGGTTGCGGCCGCTGTAGCAGTGCTGGCTGTGTGGCAGTCGCGTCGCGTGCCGCCGGTGCGTTTGAAGGGCGCGAAGATTGAACCGACGATAGTGGCCGAATGAGCGCGATAACGGAAGCTCAAGCACGCGAACAGCACCACGGCCACGAACGACACGCAGACGCGTAACAGCGAAGCAATCAGCATCAAAGCAGTCAGCCGGGAAACAATCAGCATGGACGAGACGGAACGTATCGCCTTCATACAGCAGTTTGGGCGCACTTATCGAACGTTCATGCAGGCGTTCGAGTCGCAGGTCGGCCATCCAATGCCGCGCTGGCGCATCCTGCTCGCGCTGCACGATCACGCAGGCGAGTTGTCGCAGAAGCGGCTGGTTGAGAGGCTGCGCGTGGATCCGGGCGCGCTCACGCGGCAGTTGAAGACGCTGGAGGCGCTGGGCTGGATTGCGCGCAGTGTCGACCAGCGTGACAACCGGGTATCGAACGTGGTCCTCACCGATGCTGGCCGCGCCGTTACCGAAGCCGGCATGCCGCGCCGCAATGCCTTCCTTCACGAGACACTGTCGACGCTTCCCGACGACGCCGTGACGGCGCTCTCCGGCGCGTTGCGCGCGCTCGAGCAGCGCATCCAGGAAGTTGCCGCCGGAACCGCCGAAGTGAACGGCGGCAGCGCCGTCTCCGACGACGCTTGAGCTTGGAACTACGCTTAAAACGACGTTTCGATCACTTCCTTCACGCGATATTTTGTATCGACGACCAGAATCTGGCGCCATTTGTCGAAGGTGAGGCAGGGGTGCGAGATGTCGAACGCAATCATGTCGCCGACCTTGATGTCGTCGCCCGGCTTGATCCGCAGGTAGGCGTGCTGGTCCATCATGCCGAAAACCTCCCAGCCTTCATCGGTCGTGATGTCACGCGGCCATTGCGTGCCGGGACGGAAGTGGCGCGCGGGTTCGGGCATGCCGGCGTCGAAGGCGGCATCGCGTTTTCCCAACCCAATGATTACGCGATCCGGCTCTGGAATCGACTGCACGTAGGCCCACAATTGCAGCGCCGGTTTCAACCCTTCGCCCATCTTCTTCGCAATCGGATTGCGCGCGAAAATCTCGTTCTGCGCTTTCTTGTACACACCCACGTCGTGCGTCAGATAACAGCCCGGACGCAGGATCACTTCGATTGCATCGCTATTCGCTTTCGCGAATTCATCGGCGACAACGTCGTACCACGCCGATCCCGCCCCCGACAAAATGGCCGGTTTGCGTTCGATCTTGCCGTCGGCGACCAGCGCGCGCGTCACGTCCACCGCATTTTGTAGAAACGCCCGTACCTTCGATTCGTCCTGCAGCACGCCCTCATATATCTCGACGCCGGTGAGCTTCACGGCATTGGGCCAGCGTGCAATGGCTGCCAGCACCGCGTCACGCTGCGCGCCGTCGCGAATGCCCGTGCGGCCGCCCGCCACGCCCAGTTCCAGAAGCACGTTCACGTGCTTGTTCACATCGCTGAAAAACGCGCCGAGCTGGTCGACGTTGTCCGCCGAATCGACGAGGCAATGAAACTCGAAATCCGGATCGGTGAGCAACTCCGCGATCATGCCCATGTTGCGTTTGCCGACCAGCTGGTTCGCCATCAGCACGCGATGTACACCGCCGCGATACGCCGCACGCACCTGATGCGCAGTGGCTAGCGTGATGCCCCACGCGCCGGCTTCCAGTTGGCGTCGAAACAATTGCGGCGCCATGGTCGTCTTGCCGTGCGGTGCGAGCTTGACGCCGTATTCCGCCACGAACGCCTGCATCCACTTCAAATTGTGCTCGATCCGGTCCGCATAGAGGACCGCGGCCGGCAGGCTCACGTCCTCGTCGAGCAGATTCCAGTCAAGGCGCGCGGCGTCCACGAGATGCACGCTGACGCCCGGCACCATGCCCAGACCCTTGCCGAATGGGTCGATTGTCGCGCTTTGATAGTTTGTAACTTTCATGTGCTGCTACTCCATCGTTCGTTTGTATAGAGTCGGGGGCTTGTTTCACTGCATCCGATGTAGCATCGAGATTGACGCGACAATGGTACAGAAAGTACGATGCCGAGACATTGTTATTTAGTACCAAGCACGCCGAAAGGGTTTTCATGAACGTGTCATCCGAACCGCCAGCCTTCGATATCGTCGCCCGGATTGCCGAGCGTGCGCCCGAATTGCGTTCGGCGGAACGGAAGGTCGCGGCGCTCATTCTCGACGATTTGACCGGTGCATCGCGCGCCAGCATCGGTGCGCTCGCAAAAAAAGCCGAGGTCAGCATTGCGACCGTGACGCGTTTTGCGAAGGCGGTTGGGTGCCATGACGTGCGTGAGCTTAAATTGCGGCTCGCTCAGGCGGCGGCGGTCGGCCAGCGGTTCTTGCGCGGCGCTTCGTATGATGAAACCGATGCCGACGATCCCGCCGATTCACTCGCCGCCCGTATTTTCGACGATATCCAGACCACGCTCGCCCACAATCGCGGCGCGCTGCGGGCGGCGCCGATTGCTGCTGCCGCCGATGCGCTCGCCGATGCACAAATGATCTACGTGTTCGGCATGGGCGGAGGGTCGACCGCTTTAGCCGATGAAATGCGCTTTCGGCTGGTTCGGCTGGGGCGGCCGGTGGCGTCGTATCAGGATGGCTTGCTGCAGCGGATGGTTGCCGCGACGCTCTCCCGCGAGCATGTGGTGGTGGCGTTATCGGTGACGGGGCAAACGCCGGAGATGGTCGAAAGCTGCCGGGTCGCGCGGGAGTATGGCGCGCGCGTGATTGCGCTGACTGCGCCCGCTTCGCCGCTCGCGCAACTGGCCGATTGGCTGATTCCGATCATCGCGAACGAAACCGATTTTATTTACAAGCCATCGACGTCGCGTTACGCCATGTTGATGGCGCTCGACCTGCTCGTCACTGAACTTGCCGTGAAGCAAGGCGATACGAGCCGCGAGCTTTTGCGGCGCATGAAACACGCGCTGGATGCTTATCGGGGTGGTGGTGTCGACGAACGTCAGCCGTTGGGCGATTGATCTGCGCTCGAACAAACGCGCAAATTTTGAGGGGATTACGCATGGCATCGGATGGAGAACACGTCGATACGCTGATCAAAGGCGCGCGGGCGATCGACGGAACGGGCGCACCGGCGGTTCAGCGCGATGTGGCGGTGAAGGACGGCCGGATTGTGGCGATCGGCGCGCTCGATGGCTGGACGGCTGAGAACGTCGTGGAAGCAGAAGGGCGCGTGCTGGCGCCGGGTTTTATCGATGTCCATACGCACGATGACACCCACGTCATTCGATCGCCGCAGATGCTGCCGAAGATATCGCAGGGTGTGACAACGGTGATTGTCGGTAATTGCGGCATCAGCGCGTCGCCGGTGACGCTGAAGGGCGATCCCCCGGATCCGATGAATTTGTTAGGCGCGTTCGATGATTTTCAGTATCCGACGTTTGCGGCTTATATCGATGCGGTGAACGAGGCGCGGCCGGCCGTGAATGTGGGCGCCTTGATCGGACACACGGCGTTGCGCAACAACCATATGGACCGGCTGGATCGCGGCGCTTCGGCGCAGGAAATCGATGGCATGCGAGCGCAGTTGGAAGAAGCGCTCGCGCACGGTGCGCTCGGGTTGAGCAGCGGTCTTGCTTATGGCTCCGCGTTCAGTGCTCCGCCGGAAGAAGTGATGGCGCTGGCTGAGCCTTTGGCCAATGCCGGCGCGTTGTACACCACGCACATGCGCACCGAATTCGATGCGATTCTCGACGCCATGGACGAGGCGTATCGAGTCGGCAAGCATGCACGCGTTCCCGTTGTGATCTCGCATTTGAAATGCGCGGGGCCTTCGAACTGGGGGCGTAGTACGGAGGTTTTGAAGTCGCTCGAAAATACGCGCGACGGTCAGCCAGTGGGATGCGATTGTTACCCGTACAACCGAAGTTCATCGACGCTCGATGTGAAGCAGATCACCGGCGATATCGACATCACGATCACATGGTCGGAGCCGCATCCGGAGATGGCGGGGAAGTTGATTTCCGAAGTTGCAGCGGAGTGGAATATGACGCAGCAGGAGGCCGGCAAGCGCTTGCAGCCGGCGGGCGCGGTTTATCACAACATGTCGGAAGACGATGTGCGGCGGATTTTGTCGCATCCCGCAACGATGGTCGGTTCCGATGGCTTGCCGAATGATCCACTGCCGCATCCGCGTTTATGGGGCGCGTTTCCGCGAGTGTTAGGGCACTACGCGCGGGACACGTCGCTGATCGTGCTCGAGGAAGCAGTGCGCAAAATGACGGGGTTATCGGCTCGGCGATTTGGGTTGTCGGAGCGCGGTCTGGTGCAAGTGGGATATCACGCGGATCTCGTTCTCTTCAATGCCGACAAGGTCCGCGATACCGCGACGTTCGCCGAGCCTCGGCAGACGGCTGACGGTATCGATGCGGTTTGGGTGAATGGGGTGCTTTCATATCTCGATGGCGCGGTGACGGGGTTGAGAGCGGGACATTTTGTGGCGCGTGGCGAGGGTTCCAGACTCGATGCGCTTGGACACTTTTGATTAACGTTGAGGATATCCAATGAAACGATATGGCGTGGAAGGCGGTAAAGGACAAGGCGGCGCGGTGATGCCGTTTTCGCGTGCGGTTGAAGCGGACGGATGGCTGTTTGTTTCAGGCCAGACACCGATGGAAAACGGTGAGGTGATTGAAGGCGGGATTGTCGCCCAATCGCACAAGGCTATTCAGAATGTTTTCGCGATTTTGAAAGAAGCCGGATATGGCGCCGAGCACGTCGTGCGATGCGGCGTCTGGCTCGACGATCCCCGGGATTTTGCGTCGTTTAACAAGGTATTCAAAGAATACTTTGGAGAGCATCCACCGGCACGCGCTTGCGTGGTTTCATCAATGGTGATCGACTGCAAGGTCGAGGTGGATTGCGTAGCTTATAAGAAGGCTGACGCCTGACGGATGCTCTTTCGCGCCGGTCCCGGTCCCGGCGCGAATGCTCTTACTGCCGCGCCAGCCGCGCGTTATCCGGCAGCGGCAGATTAAAGTTAGTTCGAAACGGATTGATATCCAATCCGCCGCGTCGTGTGTATCGCGCATAAACGGCTAATCTTTCCGGCTTGCATTCACGCATCACATCCAGAAATATCCGCTCAACGCATTGCTCGTGAAACCCAGTGTGCTCGCGATAAGAAATAATGTACCGAAGCAACCCGGCATGATCGATAGGTGCCCCGACATAACGAATTTGAACGCTGCCCCAGTCCGGTTGCCCGGTCACCGGACAATTCGATTTCAGCAGATTGGAAAACAGCGTTTCATCAACCGGCGATTCACCAAAAGACGCCCGCAGTAACGAGGGATCCGGAGCATAAACATCCGCATCAAGATCAAGCCGATCCAGCGACAAACCCTCGAACTCTTCCATCTTGAGTTTCAACGCGAACTCATAAGGCGCCACAAGCTGCACAGAAACGTTCGCGCCGCACACCGCGGAAACGTCCTTGCGAATCGCCGCGCGAACCTCATCGATAGAATCAAACGCCGTCTGCGCGAACGATCCCAGATACAGCTTGAATGACTTCGATTCGACAATATTGGGCGAATCCGCCGGCACGATAAACGTTGCCACCGCGATCTGCGGCTTGCCCTTCTTGTTCAGCCATGAAAGCTCGTAGGCGTTCCAGATATCGGTGCCGAAGAACGGCAACGCCCCCGTGAGCCCGAGCGCATCGCGCCCCGACTTTCTATCGATGGGGAACAGCAGCGCCGGATCGTACCGTTCTGAGTACTCGACCGGTTTGCCAAGAGGAGAGTGTTCGGGCGTATTCATGATGATGCGTTCGATATGCCACTCGGAACGTGCCCCGTCGCAGTCACAACGCGAGCCGATTCAATATGGCCAATTTGGTCGTCGAAGAAAAAGTCGGGTTCGAACTTGCCCAGGAACGGGCCTTTGTCCAATCCACCGAGGAACATCGCTTCGTCGATTTCGATATTCCAGTCCATCAACGTCCGGATCGCCCGCTCATGAGCCGGTGCCGATCGCGCCGTGACAAGCGCCGTGCGAATCCGCATCCGCGTGGTGTCGTGGCTAAGTTTTTGCAGCTTGTGAAGCGCTTCCAGCAACGGTTTCAACGGCCCGTTCGCCAAAGCCAGGTCTTTCTTGCCGACTTCATGCTCCACAAACGCCGGCAAGCCCCGCGCCTGGAACACTTGCTCGGCTTCGTCGGAGAAAAGCACGGCATCGCCGTCGAAAGCGATTCGAATTTCGTCAGGATACCGGCTCGCGGCGAGTGGCGCTCGCGGCACGACCGTCGCGGCGGGAAAGCCGGCGGCGAGGGCATCGCGGACATCGGCGGAATTCGCCGATAGAAACAGCGACGCTCGAAATGGCTCCAGATAACCGAACGGCGACCTGCCGCGCGTGAACACGCCGCGCTCGATCGCCAAGCCATGTTCCTTGCACGAACTGAATGCGCGCAAACCGCTGATGGGATCGCTGCGCGACAAGATCACGACTTCCACACGCCGCTCGCCATCTACATTTAATGCGAGCAATTTCTCGATCAGCGAAAACGCGATGCCCGGTTTAGCCGGAACATGAAGCCGTGAACGCTGTAGCGCCTCGTATTCACGCAAGTCGCCAGCTTCGTAGACTTCGTTCTCTTCTTCGAAGTCAAACAGCGCCCGCGATGAAATCGCGACCACCAGCTTGTCGTCCAGCGTGAAGGCCATGCGCGTCAGGCCAGGAACAGCTTGTAGACGGGGTTCGCGCCTTCGTCCCACCACTGATAACCCAAGGTCGCAAGGAATTGCCCGAACGCCGCGTTGTCCGTCGCCGGCACTTGAACGCCAACGAGAATCGAGCTGGTATCCGCGCCTTGGTTCCGATAATGAAACAGGCTGATATTCCAGTTCGGCGCCATCGACGAAAGGAATTTCATCAGCGCGCCCGGACGCTCGGGGAATTCAAAACGCAGCAGCCGTTCGTCTTGAGCAAGCGGCGAATGGCCGCCGACCATGTAGCGGATGTGTTGCTTCGACAGCTCGTCGTGGCTGAGATCGACCGTAGCAAACCCATGCTCGATAAACGCGTTCGCCATCTGCACTGCTTCGCCGCGCGTCTTGATCTGCACGCCGACGAAGATATGGGCGGCGTGGGCATCCGCGATCCGGTAGTTGAACTCCGTCACGCTGCGCGTGCCGACCAGTTCGCAAAAGCGCTTGAAACTGCCGCGTTCTTCCGGAATGGTCACCGCGAACACGGCTTCGCGCGCTTCGCCGACTTCGGCCCGTTCGGCGACAAAACGCATCCGGTCGAAGTTCATGTTCGCGCCGGACGTGACGGCGACCAGCGTTTGCGCTTCCAACCCATCGCGCTCGGCATACAGCTTGGCACCCGCAACCGCCAGCGCGCCCGACGGTTCCAGCACGCTGCGCGTGTCCTGGAAAACGTCCTTGATCGCGGCGCAGAGGGCGTCGGTGTCCACTGTAATGACTTCGTCGAGCAGATCGCGGCACAGTCGGAACGTTTCCTCGCCGACGAGTTTTACCGCCGTGCCATCGGCGAACAGCCCGACCTCGGCCAGCGTGACGCGCTCGCCTGCTTCGATGGATTGCTTCATCGCGCACGAGTCGATGGCCTGCACGCCGATGACGCGGATCTCCGGGCGCACCGCTTTGACGTACGCCGCGACGCCCGCCGCGAGCCCGCCGCCGCCGATAGGGACAAAAATGGCGTGAATCGGGCCTTGGTGCTGGCGCAGGATTTCCATCGCGACGGTGCCTTGGCCAGCGATGACGTCCGGGTCATCGAACGGATGAACGAAGGTCAGGCCGCGCTCTTGCTGCAACTTCACGGCGTGGCCGTACGCATCGCTATAGGATTCGCCGTGCTGGACTATCTCCACGGTCGGGCCGCCGAACGCGCGCATGGCGTCGATCTTGACCTGGGGCGTAGTGACCGGCACGACGATGACGGCTTTGCAGCCCAGCCGCGTGGCTGAATAAGCGACGCCTTGAGCATGATTTCCCGCCGACGCCGTAATCACGCCGCGTGCGAGCACGTCGGCGGAAAGCTGCACCATCTTGTTGTACGCGCCACGAATCTTGAACGAGAACACCGGCTGGTTGTCTTCGCGCTTCAGGTAGACCGAGTTGTGCAGCCGCGCGGACAAATTGCGGGCGGGTTCGAGCTCGCTTTCGCGGGCGACATCGTAGACGCGCGCAGTCAGGACTTTCTTGAGGTAATCGGGGTGTGTCATTCCGGAGCCGTTCGCGCGCGGCTGTGCGCGCCATTTTTTGTGAGCGAAAACGTCAATAATAGCGCAGGGGCTCGCTGGCACGGGTTTCGGGGCGTAGCGGCGTCGACTCCGATCACAGAACTCCGACCACAGACTCTCGAAGCGTCAAACTGACGCCAATTCCAACCGGTCGGCCGGAAACCGCTGATAACAAGGCATCAACCCCGACCGCCAGGCTCCGGCCCCAATGCCTGCGAAAATCGCCGCCGCAAGCGAGAAAACCGTCAAAAATCCGTCGAAAATTGGCACGCACAAAGCCCTTCAACGCGCTAGCAGCTGCGAACGACAAACATCCTGATGAGTTAGAATTCTCTTTTCGATACAGGATCGGAAGATGCAACGGCAGTCCCGAACCGGCTTTTTGACGCATGTTCCCCGCGACGCTCTACGCGAGTGCTGCGCGCTCCGCCGCGCTATCCACGCGGCCTCGGAACGACATGCGCGTCATCAGCGATCCTGGCGCTGATTCCGGACCTCCGAAGGTTTTGCATCGCTCGCCAACCCCTGCCGGCGAGCACCTTCACAAAAAAGTATCACTCGAAAATCTGCGCCTCCCCGCGCTTTGCCGGCTTTAGCGCTGCTCGTGACCTCATTGTCAGCGTAAGCGCCGGCTCACCGAACTGTCGAATATGAACGCACCCCAAGCCTTCGATCCGAACGGCGCCGCGCATGCCGTGGCCCTGGATACCGAGCCGCGCCTGCGCGAAATTCCCTATAACTACACATCGTTTTCCGATCGCGAAATCGTCATTCGCCTGCTCGGCGAGGAAGCTTGGGCAGCGCTGGCCATTCTGCGCAGCGAACGCCGCACGGGCCGCTCGGCACGCATGCTCTACGAAGTGCTTGGTGACATCTGGGTCGTGCGCCGTAACCCGTATCTGCAAGACGATCTGCTCGATAACCCGAAACGCCGCGCATTGCTGATCGAAGCGTTGAATCACCGCCTGGGCGATATCGAAAAGCGTCGCAAGGCGGATTTGTCGCAACACCAGGACGACGCCGGCCGCGACCGCGCGGCGCGTGTCGAAATACTGATCAGCGCCGCGTGCCGGGCGGTTGAAGATTTCAAGAAAGAGTTCGAGCAAACCTACGATCTGCGCAAGAAAGCATCGAAGGTGTTCAGCAAAGTCACCGAGAAAGACAACATCAAGTTCGACGGCCTGTCGCGCGTTTCTCACGTGACGGACGCAACCGACTGGCGTGTCGAATACCCATTCGTCGTGCTGACGCCGGACACCGAGGCAGAAATCGCCGGCTTGATCAAGGCGTGCTTCGAACTGGGACTCACCGTGATTCCGCGCGGGGGCGGCACGGGTTACACCGGCGGCGCGATTCCTTTGACGCCGTTCGCGGCCGTCATCAATACCGAAAAGCTCGAACAGCTCGGACCCGTCGAAATGACGGACCTGCCGGGCGTCGACCATAAAGTCGCGACCATTTTTTCGGGCGCGGGCGTGGTCACGCGCCGCGTAACGGAAGCGGCGGAACACGCCGGTTTCGTCTTCGCCGTCGATCCGACGTCGCTC
>DASYLW010000299.1:0-7107 GCA_036009385.1 Caballeronia sp. | reverse complement strand
CTACCGGGACAGAATTAGCGCTGCTGCAATCCACCACATCACAATCCCCACGATCACATCGAGCACTCTCCACGAGATGTCTTTCTCGAACAGAGGCTGGAGCAAGCGCGCACCGAACCCGAGCGTGGTGAACCAGAGGATCGATGAGCACATTGCCCCTGCGGCAAACCAGGCGTTTCCCGGCCAGCCATACCGCGCACCAATGCCGCCGAGCAGAACGACGGTATCGAGATAAACGTGCGGATTCAGCAGCGATAAAGCGAGTACCGTTGTGACCGCCTTTGTCACCGTCTGTGATTCGCCGTTCTCTGCGTGCAAATGCCCTGGTCCCTTCCACGCAGCGTGAAACGCCCGCGCGCCGTACAGGAACAAAAATACCGCTCCCGCCCAGCGAATCACCCCAAGCATCACCGGTGCTCGCGCAATCAGCGCGCCCATCCCGCCAATACCAAATCCGATCAGCAATACGTCGATCAGCGCGCAGATAAAAACGACCCAGCCTACGTGCCGCCGTTTCAAGCCTTGCCGCAATACAAAAGCGTTTTGAGCCCCAATCGCGATAATCAGACTTGCGCCAAGCCCGGCGCCGGATAGAAAAACTGCTGTCGTCATTCGGCGTCCGGTTGTTGCCCAGGCGCGGCGCGCGCGAACGCATCGATTTGCGCAGCGTGATCGGCAATACGCTCGATCGTCGGATAACGGCTCATATCGAGATTAAAACGCCGTGCGTTGTACACCTGCGGCACGAGGCACAGATCCGCGAGCGTGGGGGCATTGCCGAAACACAGCTTGCCCACGCGCGAGTCCTTCGCGAGCCGCTTTTCAAGTGACTCGAAACCCGACTCCAGCCAATGCCCATACCACGTGTCTTTCGCTTCGTCCGCAACCTTCAGCGTGTGCTTCAGATACTTCAGAATGCGCAGGTTGTCGACGGGATGGATCTCGCACGCAATCTGAAGCGCGACCGAACGAATAAACGCGCGATCCAATGGCGTGCCCGGCAGCAACGCTGGCTCGGGATGCGTCTCGTCCAGATATTCGATGATCGCGAGCGACTGGGTGAGTACGTTGTCACCGTCGATAAACGTCGGCACGATGCCGTCCGGATTCAGTTCGCGATAATCCGGCTTCAGCTGTTGCCCGCCATCGCGCAGAAGATGGATCGGGGCGTACTCAAACGCGAGCCCTTTGAGATTCAGCGCGATGCGCACGCGATATGCCGCCGAGCTACGAAAATAGCTGTATAGCTTCATGAGTCCCCTCCGTTTTTATACTCAGACCACGCGCACGGAGAACTCTCCGATTCCATCGACACCGCCCTTCATCAGGTCGCCCTTTTGAACGGCGCCGACGCCCTCTGGCGTGCCGGTGAAAACCAGGTCGCCGGGGAACAACTCAAATAGCGTGGAGAGATACGCGATGGTGTCGCCCACCGACCAGATCAGTTGCGAGATGTCCGATCGCTGTTTCTCTTCGCCGTTGACGGTAAGCCAGATCGCGCTTTTTTCCAGATGCCCGACCTTCGCGACGGGATGGATCGGACCCAGCGGAGCCGAGTGATCGAAGCCCTTGGCCGTGTCCCACGGACGACCGAGTTTCTTCGCGTCGGCTTGCAGGTCGCGGCGCGTCATATCTAGACCGAGCGCGTAGCCATACACGTAATCTAGTGCGTTCCCGGCGGGAATGTCTTTGCCTTGCTTGCCGATCGCCGCGACGAGTTCCATCTCGAAGTGGACGTTCCTGGACTGCGGCGGATACGGGAATTCGCCAGTCGCACCGGGCGCGACGTACAGCACGGCGTCGGCAGGCTTGCCGAAGAAAAACGGCGGTTCGCGATCCGGGTCATGCCCCATCTCGCGTGCGTGCGCCTCGTAGTTCCGGCCGACGCAATAAATCCGGCGAACAGGAAACTGGTCGCTGGAACCGACAACAGGCACCGCGACCGCGGGTGCCGGAGCAAATACGTGACTCATTGCGTTCTCTCCTGATTGATGAAGTATTGAAGCATCGACCTGAACGTCTAGTTTAACGTGCGCGGTTGCGCATCGCGATTCGGCCGAACGGCCTATGAGCCCCAGGACATCGCGTGATACAGCACGCAGCGGCACGCGGCAAGATCTGCGATATCGCGAGCCTCGATCACTGCGATCATTGAAAAAATGTGCAGGCAAGCGCCACGAAACCATCTGTCGAACCGTCCGGCGACTTGCAAGCCCGGCTCAAATGCGGTACTGAATGTGATTCCTGTATTTCCAGAATTGCAGCGGCCCATCGTGCAAACGGGTGCACACGGGTGTACAAGGCGATTCACCCCCGTTTGCAAACCGGCTACTCAGACGATCAATGACCGACACAGCTCCTTTCCCGTGCGCCCGTTTCATCAAGGAAATTGGCCGCGGGCCGAACGGCGCGCGAGCGCTGACCCGCGAGGACACATACGCCCTCTACGAAGCGATGCTCGACAACCGCGTCTCCGATCTCGAACTCGGTGCTGTATTGCTGGCATATCGCGTGAAAGGGGAGACCGCCGCGGAGCTGGCCGCAATGCTGGCGGCCGCGCATCGCTCGTTCGAACCGTTGCATATCCAGAACGGGCGCGACCACGCGCGGCCCGTCTCCATCCCCACTTATAACGGCGCGCGCAAGCAACCCAACCTGACGCCGCTGCTGGCGTTGCTGCTCGCGCGGGACGGTGTGCCGGTGCTCGTGCATGGCGTCACGACTGATCCTGGCCGCGTCACGAGCGCCGCGATTTTCGCCGAACTGGGCATTCCCGAAGCCACTTCCCACGATGAAATCGAGGACAGCCTCGCCTCGCGGCGGCTCGCGTTCGCGCCGATCGCTGTGCTTGCACCCAAGCTCGCGCGCCTGCTCGCGATCCGGCGAATCATGGGCGTGAGAAATTCCACGCATACGCTGGTCAAGATCCTGCAGCCGTTCGCGCAGCCGGGTTTGCGGCTGGTGAACTACACCCATCCGGAGTACCGCGAGAGCTTGACGGGACTGTTCACCGAGCATCCCGACGCTGCCGCCGGTGGCGCCCTGCTCGCACGCGGAACGGAGGGCGAAGCGGTCGCGGACACGCGCCGGCAAGTGCAGGTGGATTGGTTCCACGACGGCCACGCGGAAACGTTGATATCGCCGGAACGCTCCTCGCCGGATGCGCCCGTGGTGGTGTTGCCCGAGGCGCTCGATGCAGCGACCACCGCCCGCTGGATCGAAACGGTACTGCGCGGTGAAGCGCCTGTTCCGCCCGCACTCGCGCGCCAGGCGGAGTTGATTGCGGACATCGTCAGGCGCTAAGGCATTCGCCAAGGCATTCTTCAGTCGAGAAGCCGTTTTTGTTGACAAACTCGCCCCCGCTGCGCTAATGTGCAGAAATGAGCTTTGCCCAATTCCCTTCCCTTCGAATTACTCAGGGTCGCCTAGCGCGGCCCCTATCGCTACGTCTAGCGTAAGTCGCTAAACGTGGCGCCGCGCGTTCCTCGCGCGGTCCCTCCGGCAGTTTCGTAGTTCCCCTTCGCAGTTCCCTTTTCACCACCCGTAGTCGTCTGCTTTCGTCCGTTCATCCACGGCACGAAAACGCGAGGATCACATGCACGCTGCTTTTGCATCGTTCACGTTCGTCACCGGCGTCACCCACGCCATGGAACAGCGCGAACCTGTCCAGCACGCATTGGAACGATGCCGGCAAGCCGCCGGCCGCTCGACCGCCTCGCAACGACTGCGCTTTCACGCGTACGACGCGTTCAGCCGAGGCCCACGATGATGATGCGCAATCCTCCCGAGAAATACCGCCCGTTCCCCCAGGTCAACCTCAACGGCCGCCGATGGCCCACTCGCACGATCGAGCGCGCGCCTATCTGGATGAGCACCGATCTGCGCGACGGCAATCAAGCGCTGATTGACCCGATGAGCATTGACGCAAAACTCGAATTCTTCGAGATGCTGATATCGGTAGGTTTCAAGGAAATCGAAGTGGGCTTTCCGTCGGCATCGCAGACGGATTTCGACTTCGTACGCAAGCTGATCGTTGAAAACCGCATTCCCGCCGACGTGACCATTGAAGTGCTCGTGCAGTCGCGCCGCGAACTCATCGAGCGGACGTTTGAAGCCGTGGAAGGCGCGCCCCGGGTGATCGTTCACCTGTACAACGCGATTGCGCCGTCGTTTCGCAAGATCGTCTTCAATCAGTCGAAGGAAGAGACCAAGGCGCTGGCCGTGGAAGGCACCCGCATCATCAAGGAGTGCGCCGCCGCGCGCCCCAATACACATTGGATCTATCAGTATTCGCCGGAAACGTTCAGCATGACCGAGCTTTCGTTTTCCCGCGAAGTCTGCGACGCCGTCGCGCAAATGTGGCGTCCCACGCCCGGCCACAAGATGATCGTGAATTTGCCGGCCACCGTGGAAGCGGCCATGCCGAACGTGTTCGCCGATCAAATCGAGTGGATGGACCGCAACATGAGTTACCGCGATAGCATCGTGCTCTCCGTGCATCCGCATAACGATCGCGGCACGGCAGTGGCCGCCGCAGAACTCGCAATTCTCGCGGGCGCCGATCGCGTCGAAGGCTGTCTTTTTGGCAACGGCGAGCGCACCGGCAACGTGGACCTCGTCACGCTCGCGATGAATTTGTACACGCAGGGTATTGACCCCGGCCTTGATTTTTCGGATATCGACGGCGTGCGCCGCGTGGTCGAGCGCTGCAACCAGATTCCCGTGCATCCGCGTCATCCGTATGCCGGCGATCTCGTGTTCACGGCGTTCTCCGGATCGCATCAGGACGCCATCCGCAAGGGTTTTGCCCAGCGCGAAGCGGACACGGTGTGGGACGTGCCGTATCTCCCCATCGACCCTGCCGATCTTGGTCGCAGCTATGACGCCGTGATCCGCGTGAACAGCCAGTCGGGCAAAGGCGGCGCGACGTTTCTGCTTGAACGTGGACTGGGCTTCACGCCGTCGCGCCGCGTTCAGATCGAATTCAGCCATGCCGTTCAGAAAGTCGCCGACGCATCGGGCGCGGAAGTTTCCGGCGAGGCCATTTGCGCGTTGTTCAAGCGCGAATACTTCGACGCACAAGGACCGGCGTCCCGGGCAGATGCCTCGACCCTGCACTTCGATGGACGCCACGTAAAGCTGCCTGTATCCGCGGTCGCCGACGAAGCGCATGCGCAGGCAGTCGCTGCGGCTGTAGCCAGTGTCGCGGGTGTCGCGATCGAGGTGGCATCGTTTGAAACCGCCGCAACCGCGAGAGGTGAGACAGCGGTGTTCGTTGGATGTCGAATTGGCGATCAAGCGATGCGGTTCGGCGTCGCCGTGCACGCAAGCGCGGCTCAGGTGGTCGCGGATGCCATCGTCAGCGCGGTAAATCGCGTGCGATGGGCCGGGCTCAAGGAAACGGAAAGCGAAGCGGTCGCGGCGTGAAGGCGTGGCATTCCAGCAGCCAGTAGTGGCCACTGAGCAACAGGCAATGGAGTGGGTCCAGGCGAGGGCCGGGAAAACAAGGAAGTGTTCTGCCGACACTGCTTCCCCGGTCAGCGCGGCGGAAGCTTGCGAAGCAGGCGATAAAACACGACAACCGGTATCGACATGGCGGCCGACGCTCACAAGGCGCCGACCCGCCGGCCGAACCGCGACGCGCGACCGGACGGCGTCGAACCGGTGCTAATCCAGCGCCACGCGTGTTGCCTGCATCGCGAGCAACTGCCATTGCCCATCGACCTGAATGTGGATGGCGGTGTAAGCGATCGGGAACAACAAGGCGCCGTTCTTCGACTCCATCTCGAGCAACGCCCGCCCATACACGATCCACGTGTCCCGGCCGCCCGTCATGAGTTCCTGCGACTGGATCTCGATCTGCCGATAACGCCGGCGCCCCGCGGTGATCGCGTCAATAAATTGACGCTTCGTCTCGCGCTTGCCATTCGTATGAACGTAGCTGGCATTCTCCGCCAGCAGCGCGTCCAGCAATTCGCCGTCACCGTCGACCATCGCGCGGAAACGGTCGCGCTCGAGTTCACGGATTGCCTCGATAGGCGTGTCGATGGGTTGTGCCGGCATCGTCGATTCCTCGCGCGCTTGAGGAACCGATGGACGCGGTCCTCGTCAGAAGTTGTATTGCAAATATATCTGGCTGAAATTTATACCAGGATTCGGGTGTTCGAAACCGGCGTTGGACAAATGCTGAAACCGGAAGCCTGCCAGATAGTTCTGGTGCGCCCCGAATTGAGCACCCACGCCCACCATGTCTGCAAACTGAAAGGACGACGAAAAGGTCCGCGTCTCGGTCTCGCGGACATGCGACAGCAGTCGTACACCAACGCCTGCTTCCACGTAAGGCCGAATCCATCCCGAACTCTTGATGAACCGGAACACCGGCGTGAAGCCAAATTCCCAGATGCCCGGATGCGATGCCTGGCTTTCGTGAATATCCCAATAGGCCACGTGCGCTTCGCCCACAACAGTGAAATGGAAACCGCCGATTTCCCACCACGTCCAGTTGGGGTCCCAGACTGCGCCTACATCGGCCTTCCGGACGTCGTGGTCCGCCACGCCGCCGGCGATCTGCAAGCCAAACTGATCGGCGCAGGCAGTGGCCGAAGCCAAGGCCAGTGCACCGAACAATGCACCGTGGGAAAAGCGCTTTTGCCAGACACTCTTGTTCTTCTGCATGAATACTCCGGAGCTGGATTCTCACAAGACGGGCGTGCCGCTGACGCAGCCAGGGCCATTTTAGAGACGGTCTCAAAAATGTGCTCGGAAGAGTTCTGCTTAATGGGGCAAACACGGAATTAAGTTTCGTCGAATCCAGAATGACGGGTAAATCGTTCGAAAACTTGCACGTTTCTTTCGGTAAGTTTGACAGGGAGAACGTTTTGCAACGCGCAACGGTCAGGGAAAGCACTTATTGGCTATTGGAGGATGGATTCTAATAGCGTATGGGAACTTGGCCACATATCGCCTCTCTAATCCTTAGCACTCGAAATAGCAGAGTGCTAATATCCTGCTAGACCCGGTTTTTCATCGGGTTTTTTGTTGATAAGGAGCACACAAGCGTGACCAATGCGATGACCCTCCCGAATACTGGACACTCGGCGCCGGCCA
>DASYLW010000298.1:0-5952 GCA_036009385.1 Caballeronia sp. | reverse complement strand
CGCCGATCATCCGAACGGGACGGACCGGCTCGCCGAAGTGGCGACGCATTTCGGCTGGAGCGACGACACCATCGTGGTCAATGTGCAGGGCGACGAGCCCTTGATCGACCCGGCGCTCGTGCGCAATGTGGCGGCGCATCTTGCGGCGCATCCGTCGTGCGCGATCGCAACCGCGGCACATGCCATCCATGATCCGGCCGATGTCTTCAATCCCAACGTGGTGAAAGTCGTGCTGGACTCGAAGAGCGTCGCCCTGTATTTTTCGCGCGCGCCGATTCCGTGGTCGCGTGACGCGTGGCAAAAGGACTGGCCCGATGTCGCCGCGCTCGGCGCACGTCCGTCCGTTCCTGCCAACGTGTTGCGGCACATCGGCTTGTACGCGTATCGCGCGAAGTTCTTGCGGGTTTATCCCACGCTGTCCGTCGCGCCGATCGAAGAAGCCGAGGCGCTCGAGCAACTCCGCGCGCTCTGGCACGGCGAGCGCATCGCAGTGCTGACGACGAACGACGCGCCGCCGCCGGGTGTCGATACCCCCAATGATCTGGCTCGTGTCCGCGCGCTGTTTGGGGCGTAGGCATAAGGCGCGGGCAGCGGCCGACAGACGCGCTCCGGCTGCAATCCAGGACTGCAATCCAGGACTGCTACCGGTGCCCGATCACCGGGCATGAACCACGCATAAGCCGCGTTTCTGCCGCAGCAGCGTGCCTTCGGCAGTTCCGTTGTCATGCCACTCCGGGCGCGCGCCGATCACCAGCATGTCCATCGCTTTCCATTGCTTTCCATCGCGAAGGCAAACCGCGAAATCGGCGCGTTTTCAACGGTTCCTAGCGCGGCATGCCTCTCTCGATCAACTCGCGTTAACCCCCGCTGCATGCGACTTTCCGGGCTTTCCAGCCTAGGATTTGGGTCGCCATTGTGACGATGCGTGGCATAATCGGCCGGTAGCGCGAGCCTTCCGGTCAGCGCCAACGCTCCTGAGCGCCCGTGTCGACTGGTGCCGCGCCGTCTCTCGAATTCGGCTCGTCGCACCTCGTTTGCGGCTTCAACCGGGCGATGTGCCACAGCGACCGGATGCCAGATAAGCCTCGCAGCGCAGCGGTTTCTATTCGATTCGGAGATATCACCATGCGTTTGATCCTGTTGGGCGCCCCCGGCGCCGGCAAGGGCACCCAGGCCACCTTCATCAAGGAAAAGTTCGGCATCCCGCAGATCTCGACGGGCGACATGCTGCGTGCTGCCGTGAAAGCAGGATCGCCGCTTGGCGTGGAAGCCAAGCGCTTCATGGACGCCGGCGAACTCGTGCCGGACGCGCTCATCATTAACCTCGTGAAAGAACGCCTGCAGGAAGCGGACTGCGCGAACGGCTATCTATTCGATGGTTTCCCGCGCACGCTTCCCCAAGCCGACGCCATGAAGCAAGCCGGTGTTGCTATCGACTATGTGCTTGAGATCGACGTGCCGTTCGCGGACATCATCGAGCGCATGAGCGGACGGCGCTCACATGCAGCGTCGGGGCGCACGTATCACATCAAGTTCAATCCGCCAAAAGTGGAAGGCCTTGACGACATCACCGGCGAGCCGCTGATCCAGCGCGACGACGACAAGGAAGAGACCGTAAAAAAGCGGCTCGACGTCTATGTTGCGCAGACCAAGCCGCTGATCGAGTACTACAACACGTGGTCCAAACATGGCGACAACAACGGCCTGAAAGCGCCGCAGTATCGGCGGATCTCGGGACTGGGCACCGTCGATGAAATCCGCAAGCGCGTATTCGATGCATTAACCTGATCGTCACCGGGCGCTCATACCTGGGCGCTCGGGGCACGCCTTGTGAAACCCGCTCGCGCTCCATCGGCCGAGCGGGTTTTTTCGTTTTCGTTCTGAGCGATCCTCGGGACGAAACACGTTTTACGTATAACTCTCATTAAGGAGCACACAGCATGGACATCCAGGACAACGTCTTTCTCGTCACCGGCGGCGCATCGGGCCTGGGAGCTGCCACGGCACAGCTTATCCGGGACCATGGCGGCAAGGTCGTGCTCGCCGACATGAACGAAGCCGGCGGCGAGAAGCTGGCGAAGGAACTCGGCGGCGTGTTCGTTAAATGCGACGTGAGCCGCGAGGAAGACGGCCAGCGCGCCGTGGAAGCCGCGACGCAACTCGGCAGCCTGCGCGGACTGGTCAACTGCGCGGGCATCGCGCCGGCCGCGAAGACGGTGGGCAAGGATGGCCCGCATGCGCTCGACCTGTTCGCCAAGACTATCGGCGTGAATCTGATCGGCACGTTCAACATGATCCGGCTAGCGGCCGCGGCCATGTCGAAGAACGAGCCGAATGCGGCGGGCGAACGAGGCGTGATCGTGAGCACGGCGTCTGTGGCGGCTTACGATGGCCAGATCGGCCAGGCGGCTTATGCGGCATCGAAGGGCGGCGTGGTCGGCATGACGTTGCCGATCGCCCGCGATTTATCGCGCAACGGCATTCGCGTGATGACGATTGCGCCTGGCATCTTCGAAACGCCGATGCTGCTCGGCATGCCGAAGGAAGTGCAGGACGCGCTCGGCGCAATGGTTCCGTTCCCCTCGCGTCTCGGCAAACCGAACGAGTACGCCATGCTGGTCAAGCAGATCTTCGACAATCCCATGCTTAACGGCGAAGTGATTCGCCTGGATGGCGCGATCCGGATGCAGCCGAAGTAATTTGTTCAGTTTGGTTGCGGCTGGCAGCAGCTGGCTGCCGAGCTTAAGCGCTTATTAAAAACGGCGGCCATCGAAATGATGGGACGCCGTTTTTAATGGGCCTTACTTGCTTGGCGAGCCGGAAAAACTATTCTCCGTTGTGCTGCCGCTGTCGCAGCTCATGCAACTCCGTCTCCACGACGGTGGCGTCCTCGGCGTCAGGCCGATCATCGAGGTACCGACGCAGATCTTCCATCGCCGGGCGCAAGTAATCCAGGCGCGCGTATGCGAAACCCCGATCACGCACTTCTTCAATACTCCCCGGCATCAGGATTACCAGCCGTTGCTGCACCGCGAGCAGCCGTTGCCAGCGCTCCGTCTGAAGATAAATGCTCTTCAGATTACGCAGCATTCGTCCGACGATTTCCCGGCGCGTGGCCGGCTGCAACAAGACCCGCAGCGCGCTGCCAATGGACTCGCCGGCCCGCTGCACGTAGGGCTCGAGCATCTCGACCATGGCCGATTCGGACAAGGAATGACCGGTGGTTGGATCGAGCATCACATCGCCGTCGGGCGTGGTCACGCGCAGCAGGAAGTGCGCGGGAAACGACACGCCACGCACCGGAATACCGAGTTGTTCGCTCATCTCCAGATACACGACGGCCAACGAAATAGGAATGCCGCGACGCCGCTTCAGCACCATGTTCAGATGGCTGTTATCGGGGTCGTAGTAATCGTTGAGATTGCTGGTGAAACCCAGCTCGCGGAAGAAAAAACGATTCAGCACGCCGACTTTTTGCTTGATGTCGGCGTCCTCGGGCATACGGCGGCGCACGCGCAAAACCAGCTCGTCGACCTCAGCCAGCACGCCCTGCAAATCGAGATCGGGATACGCGTCCTGGGCCAGCGACAACGCCGCCTCGGTGAGCGGCAGACTGTCGTCCTCCGCCACTAGCGAGGTGAAATAGTCGAGGATGCGCGTCGTCGTCATTGCAGCGTTCGCCTTCTGAAATACGCGTATTTAAAACCCATCGCGGAGAGCATACCGAAATATAGCGCACCGAATACAACCAGGCTTGTACCGAGAAGCATGATTCGCTCCACAGGTGCGGCACGCATGCCGATCCAGTCGAAATTGCCGGCTACCCAATGCATCACGCCCGCGAGCACGAGGCACGCGCCGACAAGTTGCGCGAAGAAGCGCATCCATCCTGGCGAGGGTTGGTAAATTCCGCGTTTCCTCAAGCCGATGAACAACAGCGTGGCATTCACGCAGGCGCCCAAGCCGATAGACAGGGTCAATCCGGCATGCGCGAAGATAGGGACGAAAATCAGGTTGCTGAGCTGAATGGCGATCAACACGATGATGCCGATAATCACCGGCGTCTTGATGTCCTGCTTCGCGTAAAAACCGGGGGTGAGGATCTTGATCAGGATCAGTCCGACCAGGCCGACGCCGTACGCCGACAATGCCCGGCCGACCATGACGACGGAATGTGCATCGAATTTGCCGTAGTGGAACAGCGTGGCTGTCAGTGGTTCCGCGAAGAAAAACAGCGCACATCCGCTTGGCGCCGCCATCAGGAACGTGATGCGCAGCCCCCAGTCGAGCAGCGCCGAATATTCGACCGGATCGGCGTCCACGTGCGCCTTGGAAAGGCTGGGCAGCAGGATGGTGCCCAGTGCCGCGCCGAGCAGCGCGGTGGGAAACTCCATCAGGCGATCCGAGTAATTGATCCACGACACGGCGCCCGGGCCGAGCCGCGACGCAATGTTTGTATTGATGATCAGGCTCAGTTGGGCGACCGACACGCCGAACGTCATGGGGACCATCTTGACCAGCACGCGCTTGACGCCCGGATGCCGCAACGCGCGGAAAAAATTCAAGCCGATGCGCGGGATCATGTCGATCTTCTTGAGGCCGGGCAACTGCACGAGAAACTGCAGCACGCCGCCGACAATCACCGCATACGCGAGCGCGTAGACCGGCACTTTCAGATGCGGCGCGAGAAAGATGGCGGCCGCGATGAACGACACGTTGAGCAGTACGGGTGCGAACGCGGGCAGCGAGAACTGCCGGTAGGTGTTGAGCACCCCGGACGCCAGCGACGTCAATGAGATGAAGATGATGTACGGGAACATGATCTGGGTCATGGTCACCGCAAGGCCAAACGCGTGGCCGTCATGCTCCAGGCCGGAGGCGACGGCGAACACGACCCAGGATGCGCCCGCTACGCCTGCCAGCGATACGACTGCCAGCGCCCACGCGAGCACCGTCGACATGGCGTCGACAAGAGCCTTGGTGGCGTCGTGACCCTCCGTGTTCTTGAACTCGGCGAGGATAGGCACGAACGCCTGCGAAAACGCTCCTTCAGCGGACAAGCGCCGCAACAGGTTCGGTATGCGGAAGGCGACGTAGAACGCGTCGGTGAATTGACTGGCGCCAAAGGCGCGCGCGATCAGCGTTTCGCGGACCAGGCCGGTCACGCGGGAAAGCAGCGTGAAACCGCTGACCGTCAGTAGGGCTCGGAATAGATTCATGGGGCGTTGATTATACGGGCCGCATTATGAACGCGACGCGTTGCAACATCTGCGGAATCGTTAGAATTTGCAACTTAAGCAGCACAAGGCCGCGTGCGTGCAGCTGTTAAGCTGCACGGCTCTGGGTTGCGTCCGGCTCGTCGCGGTTGATTCCCTGCGAGAGCCGGCAAAAACCAGCCGCGCTTGCCAGTCCCATGATTTCGTTGCTATAATCGCCGGTTTCGAAGCTCCTGAATCTGCCTTCGGCACTTTTAGTACCTTGCTGACGAAGTACAAAGCACGGCGGCTTCGCGTCTTCTTTCGACGTTTTTTGCGCTTTCGGGCAATCGATCCCGAGGGTTTGATCATAAACAGCGCATCGGATTGACCTCGTTTTATCTTGTGTGGAATCGGACCAGCATTGAGTTGGATCTGATCCAGAAGCAAAACGGGAAGCGCTGAAACACATAGCTGGAACAGGATAAGGAACCGTCATGGCAAATACCGCACAAGCCCGCAAGCGCGCCCGTCAAGGCGCCAAGGCAAACTCGCACAACTCGGCGCTGCGCTCGAAATTCCGCACCGCTATCAAGGCCGTTCGCAAGGCGATCGATGCCGGCGACCAAGCCAAGGCTGCAGAAATCTACAAGACGTCGGTCAAGACCATCGACATCATTGCGGACAAGCGCATCGTTCACAAGAACAAGGCTGCTCGCCATAAGAGCCGTCTGTCGGCCGCTATCAAGGGTCTGCA
>DASYLW010000297.1:0-33186 GCA_036009385.1 Caballeronia sp. | reverse complement strand
GTCGTGCTCACCTTCGACGACGGTTATCTCGACAACTGGGTTCACGCGCATCCAGTGCTCGCCAGACATGGTTTTACCGCGCTCGGATTCCTGGTGTCGGGTTGGGTGAGCAGCGGGCCTGCGCGTCCCAACGCGGCGGCCGAGGTGACATCGACATCCGCCAAATCCTTACCGGACCTGCTGGGCCACTCCGCGGCGAAAGCAGCCATCGAGGCCGGCGAGAGCGACCGGGTCGTCATGCGCTGGTCGGAAATCGATGCAATGCGCCAAGCCGGGACTTTCGAGTTTCACAGCCACACGCACACCCATACGCGCTGGGACCGCGTGAGCGCCAATGCATCCACCAAACGCGCGAGCCTGCGCGGCGACCTGCTGCAGGCACGGGCGGCACTCGCCCATCATCTTGGGGAAGTGTCGGATCACCTGTGCTGGCCGCAAGGCTATTTCGATACCGACTACGTAGAAGAAGCGCACGCGGCGGGATTTCGCCATCTTTACACCGTTGAACCCGGCACCAACCCGCGTCACGGCAATCCGGCGCGCATCTTGCGGCTGAACGTGCGCGACAAGCCGGCCGCGTGGCTGAAAAGCCGTCTGTGGGTGCATAGCCGGCCGCTTCTCAGCCGCCTTTACCTGAAAATCAAATGACGGCTTGCCAGCGGTTGGCCCGTCCCTTGCCGCTCTGCCCGGAGCGGCCTTTACGCATGCACGTCCTGACCATTGCGAGTACTTATTACCATGCATGATCGTCACGTCTCCGTCATTGGCCTGGGCTATGTGGGTTTGCCCGTCGCCATTGCGTTCGGCCTGCAACGCCGCACGATCGGTTTCGATACGAGCCCGGCCCGGCTAGCCGAACTGTGTGCGGGCATCGATCGCAATGGCGAAGTGCGCCAAGAGGAACTGGCCGCGGCCCGCATCGAGCTAACCGATAGCATCGACGTGCTCCGGCAAGCCAATTTTCATATTGTCGCGGTGCCTACGCCGATCAGTTCGGGCGCCCAGCCGGACCTGATGCCGGTGAAGCAGGCGTCCGAGACGGTCGGCCGGGCGCTCAAACGCGGCGACGTGGTCGTCTACGAATCGACGGTCTACCCCGGTGTCACCGAGGAAATTTGCATCCCGATCCTCGAGCGTAAATCGGGCCTCAAGCTTGGGATGGATTTCACGGTTGGCTATAGTCCTGAGCGCATCAATCCCGGCGACAAGCAGCACACGTTTCGCAATATCGTGAAGATCGTGTCCGGCTCGGATGCGGCAACGCTTGACCTGGTGGGGCAGGTCTATGGCTCGGTGGTGACGGCCGGCGTGTACCGCGCCGGTTCAATCAAGGTGGCCGAGGCCGCGAAGGTCATCGAGAACACGCAGCGCGACCTGAATATTGCGCTGATGAACGAGGCGGCCATCATCTTCGATTATCTCGACATCGACACACGCGAAGTCCTGGACGCCGCCGGCACCAAGTGGAACTTCCTGGATTTCACGCCGGGACTGGTGGGCGGACATTGCATTGGCGTGGATCCGTATTATCTGACGCATAAAGCGCAGGTCTCCGGTTATACGCCCCAACTGATCCTCGCCGGCCGGCGCGTGAACGACGGCATGGGCCGTTTCGTGGCCGATCGCGCCGTGAAGACCCTGATCCGGACCGGGCGCGCGCCGCTGCGTGCAAAGGCGGTGGTCCTTGGGCTGACGTTCAAGGAAAACTGTCCGGATTTGCGCAATTCAAAAGTCATCGATATCGTGCATCACCTGCAAGACTACGGGCTCGAGGTTCAGCTTCACGATCCGCTCGCCGATGCGGTGGAAGCCTTCGATGAATACGGCGTGACGCTGACGGGTTTCGACGCGCTCGAAGCCGCCGACCTGATCGTGCTGGCGGTTCCGCATCGCGAGTTTCTGGCGAAGACCGACGCGTTGCTGGCGCTGGCGAAACCCGGTGCCGTATTCGCCGATGTGAAGTCGAGCCTGCCGCTTGATGCCATTGGCGCGGCAGGTCTCGTAGTATGGCGACTATGAAAAGCCGGAAAACCTGGGCTCACCGCAACCAACCGGCATAATCTGGATTTCACGTAGGAACGCCACCCGATGAGCCGACTTTCCGGACGCGTGCGCATCTTCGCCCGCGCGTTGCCCCGGCTGGCGTCGAAGCCGCTGCGCCGCAAGCCTCAAGTCTTGAAGCGCATCCTGATTGCGCATCATTTGCTGCTCGGCGACACGCTACTGCTCACGCCGCTCGTCGCGAAGCTTCGCGCGCAATATCCTGACGCGCAGATCGTGCTGACCTGTCCCAAGCCGATCGTGCCGCTCTATGCGGGCCGGCCGTTTGGCATTGAGATCATCCCCTTCGACCCGCGCGACTTCCGCTCGGTCAATGCGGTGCTGCGTTCGGGGCCTTACGATCTTGGCATCGTGGCCGGGGATAATCGACACGCGTGGCTTGCGTTGGCGGCCGGGTGCCGCTGGATCGTCGGACATGCCGCGGACAAGCCGGCCTGGAAAAACCTGCCGCTTGACGAAGCCGTGCCGTATCCCGATGCGCCCGCGGCATGGGCGGATCTTGCGGCCGAACTGGTGGCCGGGCCGCCGCCGCGGCCGTATCGGCTGAGCGACTGGCCGGCGCCCGCGCCCGCCGGGTTTTCAGAACCTGATGCGCGGGTGTTGCGAAGTCCTTACGTGGTGTTACATCCGGGAGCGAGCACCGAGGTCAAGCGCTGGCCCGATGATCGCTGGCGAGCGCTGGCGGCGTTTGTCGAAGCACGTGGATTCACGCCTGTGTGGAGTGGCGGACCGAGCGAGACGGCGCTGATCCATGTCATTGATCCCGATGGCCGTTATCCGAATTTCGCGGGCCGGATCGATCTGGGACAGGTGTGGCATCTGTTCTCGGGCGCACGGGCGATTGTCTGTCCTGATACGGGCGTGGCGCACCTCGGGCGTCTGACCGGCGTGCCGACGGTTACATTATTCGGTCCTGGTAACGCGTTGATACATGGAGCGGGAAATTACTGGCGCGATGCACCGTTCATGCCGGTTACTATCGCGGACATGCCGTGCCGCAATCAACAGGATATCTTCAGACGGCATGTGGCCTGGGCTCGCCGCTGTGACCGCAACACGAAGACATGCGTCGCGTGGCGTGGCGACCATGCGGACTGCATGGGATTTATTTCGCTTGAGGTCGTCTGCAACAGCTTGCAGGCGGTTCTTCCGGGAGTGCAATGACGAAGACGTGCGGGAAGGTGGAACGCGTTCTGTGGGTGGCGTGTCCAGTGATTATGTTTGTCGCGATGTTCGCCCATATGACCGCGCTCGAGAACATGGCGCTGGGACTGGTAGGTATTGGCACACTCGCCGCGGCTTGTTCTTCGGAGCGGCCGTCGCCGCTGCACTGGCCGTTGCTGTGGCCTATCGTTATCTGGAGTGCGTGGGCGCTGGCGTCGATCGCGTGGTCGCCGTATCCGCGTGACAGCATGCACGCCTGGCTCGACGAAGTGTTGTATCCGCTGGTGTCGTTCTTCGCGTTCTGGCTGATCGGCACGCGCACGACGAAGCCCGAGCGGATGGTATTGATCAACTGGGTGGCCTGCGTGCTGCTGGCCGCCGGCAGCCTGTATTACTGGGGCCGTTTGCAGCCGCCCACGAATCCCTCCGACATCCTTCTCCACTATTACAACCGCGTCGGCCACACGAGCACACTCGCCATCTTTTCGATGACGCTCTTCACCGGCCTGTTGCTGAATCGCCGCTGGTGGCCGATCGCCCTGAGCGGACTGGTGCTGGGCCTTGTTATCGGGCTGGCGACGCTCAACCGGTTCTTCTGGCCCGCCGCGGCCGTGACGCTCGTGGTCGCGTGTTATCCGCTGTACCGCAAGCACCTGGTGATCGCGGGCGTGTGCGTGGCGGTGATCTGCGTGGCCGCGGTGGGGACGCTCGAGCTGAGCGCCCGCATGCGCTACGGCCATGCCATGCCGAAAGCCGCTGCACGCGAACTGACGGTGGGCGGGGATCAGGTGGTTGTCCCCGAGGCACTGGCGGGCATTGGAGACGTCATGTCTTCCGATACGCGTCCCAAGCTGTGGGCGTTCTACGGCCGGGAAGGTGAAGCGCATACGTGGACGGGCATTGGTTTCGGCAAACCGTTGCCGGGGCGGGTATTTCAAAACGAAATACCGCCTGCATTGCTGGAGACGGAACCGCAGGCGCTGACGCATGCGCACAATCTGTTTTTGAATACGTGGCTGGAGACGGGAATCGTGGGGGTGGCGCTGGAAGCGGCGCTGCTGATTGCGTTGATCTGGCGTTTCTGGCGGCTGCGGCATGTGGTGCCCTGGCTGAGTTCGGCGGGCATGGCGCTGGTCATCGGAATGATTGCAAAGAATTTCACCGACGACTTCATGTGGCAGACCACCGCGCTCGCTTTCTGGTGTTTTTCAGGGTTCCTGCTCGGTCGTGGCGAGCGTCTGGCGGGGCGGGTTGCGCCGGCGCGAGCGGCTTTGCCGCAGCAGCAGTAGAGGCCGCAGCAGAGCCGCCACCCGAGCTTGCTGCGGCATTCTCCCGGACAAGTCTCTTAATGAGACAAAGGGTCCCGGCGCATTACAATACCGCTTTGCCGTGTCGGCGCGGTTCAGCGCGTCCAGAGTCGCCCGGGCGCAGGTTCAGTCCTGCTCCGCCCGCCTCCGACCCACGGATTCACGGATCCACGATTAAGGACATCTTTTGAGTCAAAAGCCAACCCTGAGCAAAACGATCGGCAGCGGGGAGACCACGTCGCCGGCCGCCGTGATGAGCCGGCTCTGGCCGTACATCCGCCCCCTGATCTGGATCGTTGCGCTCGGCCTTATTGCCATGGGTTTCGTCGCCGCAAGCGAGGCAGGCATTCCCATGCTGCTCAAGCCGCTGCTTGATCACGGCTTCGGCGCGAAGGGCAGCGCCAGCGCCAAGTGGATCGTGCCAGCCGCCGTCGTCGGCCTTGCGGTCGTGCGAGGTGGCGCGCAATACGCGTCTGGCTACTTGCTCGCCTATGTCACCAACAAGATCCTGCTCGAACTGCGCCTGAAGATGTTCGACCGGATGATCCACACCAGCGCCGGTTTCTTCCAGCGGGAAACGGCCAGCACGATCATCAACGCCATCGTGTTCGAGGTGAACCAGATCCTCAACGTGCTCCAGAGCGTGGTCGTCACGCTTGTGCGTGATTCGCTCACAGTAGTATTTCTGCTGGGATACCTGTTCATTCTCAACTGGCGGCTGACGCTGGTGATCGCGGTGATCCTGCCGGCTATCGGCTGGCTGGTGAGCAAGATCAATCGACGGTTGCGGCGCCTCAATCGCGAATCGCAGTTGCTGACGAATGAACTGTCGTACATCGTGGAAGAGACGGTGGGCGGTTATAAGGTCGTCAAGGTCCATAACGGCCAGCGCTACGAAAACGACCGGTTCACGAGCATGAGCAATCGCCTGCGCGGCTACCAGATGCGCATGACGGTGTCCGGCGGTCTGGCGCAGCCGCTCACGCAGTTTTTGGCATCGATTGCACTCGCCATCGTAATCACCATCGCCGTGGTGCAGTCGGCGAATGACCAGACCACCGTCGGCGGTTTTGTGGCATTCGTCACGTCCATGCTGCTGGTGATCTCGCCGCTCAAGCACCTGATCGATATCAACCAGCCGCTGCAGCGGGGCATGACGGCGGCGGAACTGATCTTCGGTCTTATCGATGAACCGGCCGAGCCTGAAGGTGGCGGCCGGCCGCTCGTGCGCGCCAGCGGCGAGGTGGAGTTCCGCGAAGTGTCGTTCAGTTACGGATCGACCGGCACGCCGACGCTCGACGCGATTTCGTTCAAGATCGCCCCGGGAGAAATGGTGGCGCTGGCCGGAGCGTCGGGAAGCGGCAAGACCACGCTCGTGAACCTGTTGCCGCGTTTCTTCGATCCTGCCAGCGGTGCGGTGCTGGTCGACGGCGTGCCGCTTCAGGAGTACAGCCTGCACGATCTGCGCGGACAAATGGCGATGGTGAGCCAGGACGTGGTGCTCTTCAACGACACGATCGCCGCCAACGTCGCGTACGGCCAGACGCCGGATCGCGATCGGGTGATGGCGGCGCTTGCTGCAGCGAATCTCGCCGATGTCGTCGCGGCCATGCCCGAAGGTGTGGACACGCGGGTGGGCGGCAACGGCATGCGCTTGTCGGGCGGGCAGCGGCAGCGGCTGGCTATTGCTCGGGCGATCTACAAGGACGCGCCTATTCTGATTCTCGACGAAGCGACGTCCGCGCTCGATTCCGAGTCCGAACGGCATGTGCAGGAAGCCCTGGAAACGCTGATGAAGGGGCGCACGACACTGGTGATTGCTCACCGCTTGTCGACCATTGAACGTGCCGACCGGATTCTGGTGATGGACGCGGGGAAAATCGCCGAGCAGGGCAGCCACGCCGAGTTGCTGCGCCACAACGGGCTGTATGCGAACCTTCATCGGATCCAGTATCAGCAGCAGGCAGCCTGAAGCTTTTTCGTTTTAATCGATGCGCGCCCCTGGCCGGAACGGCTGGCGGCGCGTTTTGCGTTGGGGCGCGTGGAAAGGCCGGCTGTGTCCTGCATGGCAGATGGTGCTCAGTGGCGCCTCGCATGGAAGGCAACGCGACAAAACGCGGGCTTCGGGCTTGTGAACTCATCGCCACATCGATGCTGCCCTGCGGCCGAGGTGCCCCATAGCGCTATGGACCAACAACGCCTGTTGGCGCGTCCGTAGCACGCCGCTGCAGCTTCTTGCGATACATCAGCGTCCATACCGTCAGCGCGCCATAAATGCCATAACCGATGAACGGCGAGACGACCAGGAAACGCTCGATCGGCCAATGCCATGCCAGCCAGCTTCGAAGCGCATTCTCGCCAGTCAGGCCGAGTCCCCACACGGCCGTCATTAGACGCACCGATCGACGCAGCGCGGGCCGTTCGTTCCAGAGCGCTTCGAAGCGTTCCGCGCCACCTTCCCCTTCACGTGCGACGGTTGCCCGAGCGAGATAAAAGGTGAGCGGTCGCCGCAGCGCGAGCGATAGCAGAAACACAACGCCGATAGCACCAGAGGCTATCGACTCGCGCATCAACAATAACCGCGGACTGCCGCCGAGCGCCATCAGCACGACGGACAGCGCGATCCCGAGCAAGACCAGGATGCTGAGGGCATCGACGCGACGGGTTCTTGCGAACTCAACGAGACTCCATATGACAGGCGGCACCGCCGACGCGTACAGCGCGCCGAGTTCTCCCCAATACGGCAACGCGAGCCGATACGCAAGCCACGGCAGCAAGAGATTGACCCCGAGCTCAACGACAAGACCGGGTCGTATTTTCATGCGGAACTTGTGCTGAGGAAGGAAAGGGCGCCGACGACTAGAACCATCGCGCGAACGACCGTCATTGCGTGAAGACGGACACGACGATCGCCAGCCACAACGCACCCACGCCACCCAGAAACGCGTGACGGGAGAGACGCAGGCGGGATTCATCGTCGGGGCGTTTTGTTGGCGACGTGGCCAGCCAGGGAACCAGGCCCAGGCACGCGAAACCGGCGAGCGCCAGGAGGGCGACGGAGATATCGCCGGAGCGCCAGTGCGAGCCCTCGTGAATACCCCAGTAACCGAGGAACACAATGCCGATGGAAAACACCGTCGATGAGGCTGAACTGAGCGCCTGAACGGATCCTGCTGGAAACTGCATTACATGCCTCCTGACACGCGAAAGTACGCGAGATGTCGTCATCATAGGGGAATCGCATCGTTGGAACGGGGAGACCGAAAGTCGAGCGCTGCGCCTGGGCGCTATCCTTCTTGCGAGCCTCGAACGTCGCGCCGCGGCGCTTCGGACTCGACCTTTGCCGTGACCTTATCCCGTCTCATGGACTTCATCCGGCTTTGAATAAACCGCTGCCCCGATACAACGATATAAAACGCCAGCGGCGTGAACACCAGCCCTAGTACGGTCGCCGTGATGGCACCGCCGAATACGCCGGTCCCGATCGATCGCCGGCTTTCTGCCCCGGCGCCAGTGGACACCAGCAACGGCACGACGCCCAGCAAAAATGCCGCCGATGTCATCACGATCGGCCGGAAGCGCGCACTCGCCGCGGCGACAATGGCGTCCGTCAACGGCGCGCCGTCGGCGTACAGCGTGCGCGCGAACTGCACGATCAGGATCGCGTTTTTCGCCGATAACCCAATCACCGTGATCATCCCGACCTTGAAATAGACATCGTTCGGCATGCCGCGCAGAAGCATCGCGATCACGGCGCCAATCACGCCCAGCGGCACGATCGTCAGCACCGCGAGCGGAATGGTCCAGCTTTCGTAAAGCGCCGCGAGCGCCATGAACACGGCGAGTAGCGACAAGCCAATCAAGATTGGCGTCAGGCGGGCGGCACGCGTCTCTTCAAGCGCCGTATCGGTCCAGTCGTAACCCACGCCCACCGGCAGCGCTTGCGCGAGCCGCTCCATGTCGGCCATTGCCGCGCCGGAACTTACGCCGTTGGCGGGACGGCCGCTGACATCGAGTGAAGGCGAACCGTTGTAGCGCGTGAGAACTGACGGCCCGGTCGTCCAGTGCAGCGACGCCACGGAGGACAACGGCACCATCTGTCCCGCTGCGTTACGCACCGAGAGGCTCATCAGACTGTCTTCGGTCATGCGCGAAGCGGCGTCGGCGGCGACCATCACGCGGCGCATGCGGCCGCCCGAAGGGAAGTCGTCGATATACGACGAGCCGAAGGTGTTCCCCAGCGCGTCGCCGATCTTGTCGAACGAAACCCCCAGTGCATAAGCCTTCGCGCGGTCGACGTCCAGCACGATGCGGGGCGCGTCCGGCAACGCTTCCGAATGCACATCGGCGAAAGCGGGATTGTGGCGGGCCTGCTCGAAGAGTTGTTCGCGCGCGGCGCTCAGCGCGGCAATGCCAATGCCGCCGCGATCTTCCAGCCGCATCACAAATCCTTCCGAATGGCCGATGCCCGGAACCGACGGCGGCATCTGGGCAGCCACCGTGCCGTCCATGATCGTCGAGAGCGAGCGATTCAGCGTGTCGCGCAGCGTGGCCGCGTCGGTATCGCGCGCCGACCAGTCCTTCAAATCGACAAAACACATGGCCACGTTCTGGCCGCTGCCCTGGAAACTCCAGCCGACCACGCTTGTTACGTTGGCCACCGCCGGCTCGCGTTTCAGGATCGTTTCCGCCTGCTCGACGGCCGCGAGCGTACGCGCCTGCGTGGCGCCCGCCGGCAACTGCACCATCACCTGAAGCTGCGACTGGTCTTCCTGAGGCAAGAAGCCGCCCGGCATATGCAGATAAAGCAACGCGCACGCGCCGGCCAGCACGAGATACACCGCGAACATCGGACCCGCGCGGCGCAGCACGCGTGCAACGAGCCCGCGATATTTCCGCGAGGTCCAGTCGAAGGCTGCCGTGAAGCCGAACGAACGGCCGCCGGCCTCGTGCGAACCGTGTGAATCATGCGATCCATGCAACCCGTGAGTACCATGCCGCAACGCACTCCGTGGCGGTGTTTTCAGCAGGGTTGCGCACAACGCCGGCGTCAGTGAAAGGGCAGTGAACGCGGAGACAAGAATGGACGCGATCATCGCGACCGTGAACTGCCGGTAAATACCGCCGACGCTGCCGGGGAAGAACGCCATCGGTACGAACACGGCGGTCAGCACGGCGGTAATGCCGACGATCGCGCTGCCCATCTGCTGCATCGCCCGGCGCGTGGCCGCGCGAGGCGCCAATCCCTCTTCGCGCATCACCCGATCGACGTTCTCGACCACGACAATGGCATCGTCGACCAGGATCCCGATCGCCAGCACCATCGCGAACATGGTGAACACGTTGATCGACATGCCGAGCACATAAAGCGCAAGCAGCGAGCCGGTCAACGCAACCGGAATCACCACCGTGGGCACCAGTGCATAACGCAGGTCGCGCAGGAATAGCCACATGACCAGGAACACCAGCAGCACGGCTTCGAACAGCGTCAGCGCCACTTCGCGCAGTGCGACGTGGACGAACTTGGCGTTGTCGAACGGAATTTCCACGGCCGTGCCCGGTGGCAGGCTACGCGATAATTCCGCCAGCTTCGCGCGGATCGCGGCGGAGGTTTCCATCGCGTTGCCTTGGGGCGAGAGCCGGATACCGATCGTTGTCGCCGACTTGCCGTTCAGACGCGAAAACGACGCGTAGCTGTCGCGGCCCAGTTCCACCCGCGCGACATCCTTCAGCCGGACGGCCGATCCATCGGTACGCGCTTTCAGCACGATCTCGCCAAATTCGCCCGGCGAGATCAGCTGTCCCCTGACCGTGACCGACGCCGTCAATTGCTGACCGGTGACGAAGGGCACGCCGCCGAGCGTGCCGGCCGTGACTGTCGCGTTTTGCGCCGCGATGGCCTGGGTGACATCGGCAGCGGCCAGGTTGTATTCGCGCAGTTTCATCGGATCAATCCAGACCCGTAAGGCCTCGCCGGCGTCCCACAATTCGGCTGAGCCAACTCCCGGCGCGCGCTTCAGGTCGCGCAGCATGTAGCGGTTGACGTAGTCGCTCAGTTCCACGGAATCGCGGTGGCCGTCGGTGGACGTGAGTGCGACCAGCATCAGGAACGTGCCGGTCGACTTGAAGACGCTTATTCCTTGCTGCACGACTTGCTGCGGCAGGCGCGACTCGATCTGCTTCATCCGGTTCTGGACGTCGACCATGGCGATGTCCGGGTTGGTACCCGCCGAAAACGTGGCCGCGATCTCGAGTTCGCCCAGGCTGTCGCTGGTGGTTTCGTAATATTGCAAGCCCTCGGCGCCGTCCAGGCTTTCTTCGATCACGCTCGCCACCGTGTTGTCCACGCTTTCCGGCGCGGCGCCCGGATACATCGCGCCGATCACAATGCGCGGCGGCGTCAGCCGCGGATATTGCGCGACGGGCAGGAAGGGCGTGACCAGGGCGCCCGCCACGAAAATGGCCAGGGCAACAATCCACGCAAAAACCGGACGATCGATGAAAAAAGACGGCACGCGGGTCCTGACAATTCAAATGAGGTTGATTGAAGGCTACCGGGATTTGCCGATCTTCATCGGAAGTCGCCGCGTCCGCAATCCGCGACATTCCCGCGGTGACCGTCAGTGACAATTTGGCCGGCATTACGCCAATCTTGCGTGGCGAACGTTGCGTCAGGATCGTTGTTTGCGACACGCGAGCCTTGAAACCTGGCGACGGTGGGATTTCTTGCTGGCTTTCGTCCAGGCGTCAGTGGCCTGATATTAAAAACATAAAATAATTGTGTCCAGCATTATTAAACTTGGAGTTAAGCGGTGGCCTTTTTAGATTTGATTTTTCACGCAGAATGTCGCTGATTACAGCAATTTTCATCACTAGTTCGATATTGTAAGGCGACGAGATTATGCTTTTATAGCATGGACTATTATTGGATATGATATTCGCCAACGCCCGTGGTGCGATTGGATTGAAAAACGCATCAACCTGAATAAATGATCGTCGACAGGCCGTTCGGCGGCCTGTCGAACCTTGCTCAGTCATCGGCGGCATGCGCTCGACGCGGCTTGTTCGAGCATCGAGATGACGGCTTCTATATGAGCTATGCGCTTGCGTTGCGCCGGCATGAGGCGCATCGACAAAAAGGCATCAACACGATTACGCCAATATGATAAAGACAGCCCGTGGCTCGATGCAACACGGTTGATTATCTGTTCCAGATGCGCAAGATCAGTTTCTATGAGCAGGTGATTCATTGTGTTCCCCGGTAGCGCCGTCATTTTTCGAGGTCGCTGGTTATTGCCATCCAGTTCAATGCTTTTATATGTGCTGCAAAAGCTGGTGTGGCGTCGTGTTTTCATTAAAATCCGGCCCTGACAAATTGAAGAGCCGCTTCGCCGTTGCGCTGGTCAATGCCCGGCTTATACGGCTTTCAGCATGAGCCGTGCCACCTTCGTCCGCGCTCCGGGGAAACACCGGCGGCCCCTTCACTGGCAACGTTTGACGGACGACGGGATGCGACCGGAAGCAATGAGCGGGGTCATATCCAGCCCGCTCTAACGACCGCCGTTACGACCGCCGTTACGACATCACGCCGCGCTACGTTACGTTTGTTGCTGGGATGAACGAGAGATGAATTGACGCAAACAACTAATAGACCGAACGTGCTAATTTAACGTTAATGCGGACGTGTAATCGTTGCAGCTCTAAACCATTCCGATATTGTTTCGATAAAACCTACCGATAATTTCCCAAACATCATTGCCATAAATAATCATTTGTACCGAATCGAGGCCCCGACACGTTTTGCAAGGTTCAACAAATACCGCTACAGAAATTAAGCAGGCTCATTAACCACTAATATTCTCTCCACAATGCCCGATAAGGATTATTATCGTTTTAATAAACCAGACGATGATAACGTTGTTGTTACCTGTTTCTATCTCGCGAGGCGGAAGGACACCCGGCGCGGACGGCCCGGGAAGCAGGCTTGCAAATCGCTTTTGCCCGGCCGGTTTGCAAGTGCTCGAAAGGAGCCTCCAATGACCATTAGAAAGCCGCCCGGTGCCAGGATCATTTCGTCCACCGAATCCTCATCCTTGCCCAATCCCCAATTAGTCGACTTTCCGATTGTCGGTATCGGTGCGTCCGCGGGTGGAATCCAGGCGCTGATGCGTTTGCTCCAGGGCATGCCGGCAGATGGCGGCATGGCGTTCGTCGCCGTGCTGCATATATCGCCGAATCACGCGTGCCATGTCGACGAAGTGCTGCAACGCTCAATCACCATGCCTGTCGTGCAGGTCCTCGGCACCACGCCAATCGAAAAGAACACGGTCTACCTGATTTCACCTTCGAACGATTTATCGCTCGCGGATGGCTGTCTTCATGTCGTCCCGAGCGATCCGTCGCGACGACGGCCGGTGGCGATCGACCTGTTCTTCCGGAGCCTGGCGGATGCGCATCGGGCACGCTCGATCAGCATCATCCTCTCGGGGATGGGCAGCGACGGCTCGATGGGGATTGCGCGGATCAAGGAGCAGAACGGCATAAACATTGTGCAGGATCCGGCTGACGCGGAATTCGACGAGATGCCCCGTAATGCGCTGGCAACCGGGTTCGTCGATATCGTGTTGTCTGTCGAACAGATGCCCGCCCGCCTGATCGAACTGCGCGACAACGCCCGCGCAATGAAAATGCTTTATGCCGTGGACGACCTTCCGTCAAACGATCCCGGAATCGATCCCGGTATCGAGCCAGCCGTTTCGAACCTCGACGCCGATGCTGACGTGCTCCACGCATTGTTGACCATCCTGCGTATCCGCACCGGCCATGACTTCCGCCACTACAAACGCGGCACGGTCATGCGGCGCATCGAACGGCGGCTGCAGGTGAATGGCGTAACCGATCTGGCCGGGTACAAGCGGTTTGTCGAAACGCATCTTGAGGAGACGGCTGCGCTTCTGAAGGACCTGCTGATCGGGGCGACGAATTTTTTCCGCGACCGCAAATCGTTCGATGCCTTCGAGCAGCAGGTCGTGGTGGACCTGTTCACAAGACGCTCGCCCGACGAGCCGGTGCGCGCGTGGTCGGCCGGGTGCTCGACGGGAGAGGAATCGTACTCGCTGGCGATGCTGCTGATCGAGCACGGGCCGGCCCAGGGCAAATTTCCCCTGATCCAGGTTTTTGCGACCGATGTCGACGCGAGTGCAATCGATACGGCACGCGCAGGCGTGTATGCAGGATCGATCGTGGCGGACGTATCGCCTGAGCGGCTGCGGCGATTCTTCGTGAAGCCGGACGGCTGTTTTCAGGTGAGCCACGAACTGCGCCAGAAGGTGGTGTTTGCTGTCCACAACATCCTGAGCGACCCGCCATTCTCGGGGATGGACCTGATTTCGTGCCGCAACCTGCTCATCTATCTCGACAGGACGGTGCAGCGCCAGGTGCTGGAGACGTTTCACTTTGCGCTGCGGCCGGGCGGGTTTTTGTTTCTCGGCGGCGCGGAGTCCATCGAGATTGCGAGCGACCTGTTCGAGCAAATGGACAAGCGCAACCGCATTTACCGGTCGAAAACCGTTGGTATCCGCGTTGTTCCGTCGCTGCCGCTCACCCGCCCCGCGATCTTCGATATCCCCAGGCGGCCGGGTTTGGCGCACGAGACGCCAGCGTCGCTGGCGGCGTTGCGTCAGCGCGTATTCGAGCGTTATGCGCCGCCTAACGTCACCGTGGATCGCGGTGGCGCGATCCTGCATATGTCCGATCACGCTGGACGCTTCCTTCAGTACGTTGGCGGTGAGCCCTCGCGCAATCTGCTCACGCTCGTCAACCCGGAGCTGCGCGCGGAGTTGCGCAACACGCTGCATCGCGTTTTGCGCGACGGGGACAGCGTCGTGTCGCAGCGTGTTCGCTTTTCGCGCGGCGAGGCGCTCTCGTTCGTCAATCTGTCGGCACGGCTGTTCAGGGACGATGAGAGTGGCGAAGACGTGATTGTCGTGTTCTTCGACGAAATTGAGAACGAGGCTGATACCGCGGTTCAAAAGAATGTGCCCGTGCATGACGTCTCCGCCGATGCCACCAGACTTGTCGATCTGGAACAGGACCGGTATCGCACGCAGAGGCAGATGGACTCGTTGACGGAAGATGCCAGCGTGTCCTCTGAGGCGTTGATGGCGTCTAACGAAGAGTTACAGGCGATCAACGAAGAACTGCGCTCGACCAGCGAGGAGCTCGAAGCGGGCAAGGAAGAGCTGCAGTCGGTCAATGAAGAACTGGTGACGGTAAATCTGGAACTTTCGGACACCGTCACGGAGACGGCCAAAGCGAACGATGACCTGCGCAACCTGATCTCGTCCACCGGCATTGCGACGGTGTTTGTCGATCGGGAAATGCGTATCAAGCGATACACGCCGCCGGCGGTCGCGCTCTTCAAGCTGATTGCGTCGGACATCGGGCGGCCGCTGCTGGATCTCACGCACCGGCTCGACTATCCGGAAATGGCCGCCGATGCACGGGCAGCCTTCGGCACGCTCACGTTCACCGAGCGCGAGGTCCGCACGGATCGCGGCGAGTGGTTTCTTGCGCGGGTGTTGCCGTATCGCACGGCGGACGATCAGATTGACGGCGCGGTCATCGCGCTGATCGACATCACGGCGCGCCGGGCAGCCGAAGCGGCGGCGCGCAGCAGTGAAGAACGCTTGCGGCTGGCCGCCGTTACGACGAACGACTACGCGATCATCGTGCTGGACATGGACGGGTTGATCGTCACGTGGAACGGCGGTGCGCAACGCATCTTCGGCTATGCGGAAAGCGAAGTGCGAGGCCAACCGCTGGATCTCATCTTTCTCCCCGACGATCGTGAAGCGCGTGCGCCTTTGCGCGAGCGGCAAAGCGCCACTCAGGCGGGCCGTGTTGAAGATGAACGCTGGCATGTGCGTGCCGACGGCACCGAAATCTATTGCAGTGGTGTCACTACGCCGATCGAGTCCGATCAATTCCGCGGTTACGCGAAGATTGCCCGCGATGTCACCAACAATACTGGTATCGAGAGCCAGAGGCAGCTTGCGCTCACACTCGAACGCGCAATTCGTGCGCAGTCCGAAGCGGCGAACCGGTTGAAGGACGAGTTCTTTTCGGTGTTGTCACATGAGCTCAAGAATCCGCTCAACCTGATTCACGTGAAGGCCGAATTGCTCACGCGCATACCTGATGTGCGGGACATCTCAAGTGTGCAGGACGCCGCCGATGCCATCCAGCGCGCCGTCGCCGGGCAGGCCAGGATCATCGACGACTTGCTCGACCTGTCGCGTGTGCGTACCGGCAAGCTCGCGCTCCGGTTCGCGCCGGTGGAGGTGGCGTCCGTGCTGCAGGCGGTCGTGACCGCGAGCGCGGCGGATGCGCAGGCGGGTGATATCGAGTTGTCGGTAGTCGGCGCCGATGCCGCCGTGATGATTCATGCCGATGCCGAGCGCGTTGAGCAGATGGTCTGGAATCTCGTGCGCAACGCGCTGAAATTCACGCCGCATGGCGGGCGGGTGCGGATCGCCTTATCGCGGCAAGACGGATTGGTTTGTGTCGAGGTGGCGGATACGGGGCAGGGTATTGATCCCGGCTTCCTGCCACGTATCTTCGAGATGTTCAGTCAGGCCGATGGCGGCGGCCGTCGTGATCGAGGCGGGCTTGGGATTGGCCTGTCGCTCGTGAAGCAACTCGCGGAGTTGCACGGCGGGCATATTGAAGCGGAGTCGGCGGGGCAGGGGCAAGGGGCGAGATTCCGGCTGTGGCTGCCGGAGAACGCATCGTCGCCGCCGGTGGAAACGTCGCGTGAAACCGTCGATCCGGGCATCTTGAGGGGCTTGCGCGTGTTGCTCGTCGATGACTCCATCGAAGCATTAGAGGCGTTTCGTACGCTGCTTGAAATGGAGGGGGCGCAGGTGCGTGCGGAGCCGAGCGCCGAGCAGGCGCTTGAAGCGGTCGCGCAGCAGGAGTTCGATGTCGTGTTGTCGGATATCGGCATGCCGACCATGAACGGCTACGAGATGATCCAGCAGATGCGAAAGACGCCGCGCACCGCGCGCCTGCCCGCACTGGCACTTACCGGCTTTGGTCGTGAACAGGATATTGCCCGGGCGCTCGCTGCCGGCTTTAACGGGCATCTGAGCAAGCCGGTGTCGCTTAAGGGACTGGTCGCTGCGATTGATCGAAGTTTGCGGCGGTGAAGAGAGATCCCGATGACGAAGCGCTCTTTGATCAGGCGAAAGCATCCGACAATGGTTCCACGTGCCAGCCGTTGTGCTTGATGCTGAATTGGCCGGTGGCACCCAATACGCGCGTGGCGCGAATATCGCAATCTCACTCAGGACGCGTTGAGCGAAGCACCTGGCATTAGCAAGCCGTATTTGAGCCAGATCGAAAGTGGGAAGCGAAACGGCACCTTCAAAAAGCTTTCCACCATAGCCAAAGCGCTCTCTGTGCCCGTGGATATCCTGGCACAGCAGTAGCGTTGTCCCGCCAAGTTCCTACATCAAGACAATATCGTATTGCTCCTGACTCAGATTCGACTCAACCTGCAGCGAAACCGGCTTGCCGATAAAGTCCATCAGCATGGCCAGATGCTGGGACTCTTCTTCAAGAAACAAATCGATCACTTGCTGCGACGCGACCACGCGAAACTCACGCGGATTGAACTGGCGCGACTCACGCATGATTTCGCGCAGCACGTCATAACACACCGTGCGTGGCGTTTTCACCTGGCCTTTGCCATCGCAGGTCGGACACGGTTCGCACAACACATGCGCAAGCGATTCACGCGTGCGCTTGCGTGTCATCTCAACCAGCCCCAACTGCGAAAACCCGTTCACCGTCACTCGCGTCCTGTCTCGCGACAATGCTTTCTTCAACTCGCCAAGCACCTGGTCGCGATGCTCGACGTTCTCCATATCGATGAAATCGATAATGATGATGCCGCCAAGATTGCGCAACCGCAGTTGCCGCGCAATGGTGTGCGCTGCTTCGAGATTGGTTTTAAAGATCGTATCGTCGAAATTACGGGCACCTACATAACCGCCCGTATTCACGTCGATAGTGGTCATTGCTTCAGTCTGGTCGATCATCAGATAACCACCCGACTTCAGATCCACCCGACGCGACAATGCCTTCTGAATCTCGGCTTCAATGTTGTACAGGTCGTAGAGCGGGCGCTCGCCGGCATAGTGATGCACGCGCGAAGCCACAGCCGGCGTGAACTCGATCGCGAAGTCAGCGAGCATTTGGTACGTCTCGCGCGAATCGACTTGAATACGCGAAGTCTCGTCGTTGACGAAATCGCGTAACACGCGCTGTGCGAGATTGAGGTCCTGATGCAAGAGCGACGTTGGCGCGACCCGCTGCGCCTGCGCGACAATCGTTGTCCATGTCTTGCGCAAATAGGCGACATCAGCCGCGAGCTCCTCACTCGACGCATCTTCCGCGATCGTCCGGACGATGTACCCGCCTTTTTCATCGACGGGAAGAACGGCCGTGAGCCGTGCGCGGATGGCCTCGCGTTCGGCCTCGCTCGCAATCTTCTGCGAGATCCCGATATGTGGCTCCTGCGGCAGATAGACCAGCGTTCGTCCCGCGATACTCACCTGCGTGGAAAGCCGCGCGCCCTTGGTGCCGATAGGATCCTTGACCACCTGCACCATCAGCGCCTGGCCTTCGAACACGATCTTCTCGATCGGCGTATGCGGCGTGTTCGAATGCGTTTCGCCGGCAATACGGGGGTGCCAGATGTCTGCCACGTGCAGGAACGCCGCGCGCTCGAGCCCGATATCGATAAAAGCCGACTGCATGCCCGGCAGCACGCGGACCACCTTGCCGAGATACACATTGCCTACCCGTCCGCGCGACAACGTGCGCTCGACGTGAAGCTCTTGCACCGCGCCTTGCTGAACGAGGGCAACGCGGGTTTCCTGCGGTGTGACGTTGATCAGGATTTCTTCGTTCATGGACGGTTTAGAAGTCGACGCGCGCCACGCGCAGGAGTGCTGCTGTTTCGAAAAGAGGCAGGCCCATGATACCCGAATAGGACCCCTCGATTCGTTCGATAAACGCCGCAGCACGTCCCTGAACGCCATATGCACCGGCCTTTCCGAGCGGTTCGCCAGTGGCCGCGTAACGCTGCAGTGCAGCACGCCCCACAGCGGCGAAGCGCACGAGCGAACGCGATAGAACAGGCGTGAGCAGAACGCCGTCGGCGCCGACCACGGCAAGCGCTGTCAGCACCTCGTGATCGCGTCCGGACAGCCGTTCGAGCATGTCGACGGCATGGTCCGCGTTGTGGGGCTTGCCCATGATCGCGCCATCCAGCGTGACGGTCGTATCGGCAACCAGGATGGGTGCTACGCGATGAGCGCCGTGCAGGCGCCGTGCATAGGCCGCCTGCGCCTTGGCCGCGCAAACGCGCAGCACATAGGTGTCAGCCGCCTCGCCGGGCAACTCGGCTTCAAGCGCTTCGGCGTCTTCATCGGGACGCGGCAGCAGCAACTCGAAGCGCACGTCGAGTTGCTGCAACAGTTCTTGCCGCCGGGGACTTTGTGACGCGAGATAGACAAAAGGGAAGGTGGACGATGGCATGTTCGCAGATATTGAAGCGCGGATATTGAAGGCCAGGCGCCATGGGCCCGGGCGTAATCGTTTAACGCCTCGATGCCACGCCTACGCGCGATGATAGGGATGATTCTGCGTGATGCTCCACGCGCGATAAAGCTGTTCGGCCAGCAGCACGCGGACCATGCCGTGCGGCAGCGTGAGACTTGAAACGCGCAGCAGGACTTCGGCGCGCGCCTTGACTTGCGGGTCCAGACCGTCGGCGCCACCGATCACGAACGCCACGTCGCGGCCTTCCTGCTGCCAGTCCGGCAATGCGCCGGCGAGTTGCATGGTGGTCCAGTCACGGCCGCGCTCGTCGAGCGCGACAAGCCGCGCATTCTTGGGCAGCGCCGCTTCGATTCGCACGCGTTCGGCGGCCATCACGCTCTCGGCGTTACGTCCGGATGAACGCTGTTCAGGTTTGATCTCGCGCAACTCGATACGCAGTTCGGGCGGCATGCGTTTCGCATACTCGTCGAAGCCGGTCGCGATCCAGTCGGGCATCTTGTGGCCGACCGCAAGGATGTGAAGTTTCATGGCGACATTGCAAAGCGCTACGCCCGCGCTACCTCCGCGCCTTCATGACGGCGGACGGCGCGACGTTCGCGTTCGGCCAGCGTGTTAGCGCCGCGTAGTCTTGCGAGCCGGCTTGGCGGCTGGCTCGTCGTCTTCGTCGTCGTCCGACACGCTTACCTGGGCGCCGCTGAAGCCACCTGAGCTTTGCAGCTTGACGCGCACGGGTTTGTCGCCCCAGACCTCTTCGAGGTTGTAGTACTGGCGCAGCGCGGGTTGCAGGATGTGAACGACCGCGTCGCCGCAATCGACCAGTACCCATTCGCCGATTTCCTCGCCTTCGGTGCTCAGGACGTCGCCGCCCAGCTCCTTGACCTTGTCGCGCACGCTGTTGGCGAGCGCCTTGGTCTGACGATTCGACGTGCCGCTCGCGACGATGACACGGTCGAAGAGGGCGGTCAGGTGAGTGGTGTTGAACACCTTGATGTCCTGCGCCTTGACGTCTTCGAGACCGTCGATGATCGCGCGTTGAAGCTTTTGAATTTCCATATTTTTACCGATGGTTTTTACCGATGATACAAGTGGTGTTGAACAATATAGTCCCATACGGCGGACGGTACATGACTCTCGGCGTCGATCTCACCCGCCGCGTGCGCCCGCAGGCGTTCTCCCAACTGCTCGCGGATCCCGGTCGCCGACACTTCCAGCTCCAGCGCGGAGTCAATCAACAGATGGCCGTGCGGCGTGGCTTGCAGCACCTCGGCCGGCGAGCTGCGCGCGGCTATTTCCGTCGCGACGGCAGGAGAAACCGTTGAGACGTCAAATCCTGCGCGTGTTTCCACGCATACGTGCGCGAATTCAAACAGGCGTTTCCAGTCGCGCCATGAATCCAGGTGTACGAGCTGGTCGGCGCCGATCAAAAGTGACAGCGACGCGTCCGCACCTTCTCGCGCGCGCCAGCGAGCCAGCGTCTCCACGGTATAGGTCGGGCCGTCATGGTCGATTTCATCGGTGGCGACGATAACTTGCAAACCTTCCGCATGCAGCGAATCCGCCGCCGCGCGGGTCATGGCAAGCCGATGATGCGCCGCGGTTACATCCTTTTTTTGCCACGGCTGGCCCGCCGGCAACAGCACGAGTTCGGTCAGGTCGAGCAACTCGGCGAAACGGCGCGCAAGAGCCAGATGAGCGTCGTGAATCGGGTCGAACGTGCCGCCCAGCAAACCGACGCGTCGAGCACAAGGGAGGTTCGATTTCAGTGGACGATCCTCTTCGGGGACAGATTGCAACAGGTGCAGCGATCAAGTCTCATAGTTTGCAGCTAGTCCGCGGCTTCTTTCGTAGTTCTTCTTTCTAGTTCTTCTTTCTAGTTCTTCGTTCGCCGTTCTTTACAGCCACTCTCGCGCCACCAGGAAATCGGAGTAAAGCCGTGCTTCGGGCGTACCCGGCTCCGGTTTCCAGTTGTAGCGCCACGTAACGGCCGGCGGCATCGACATCAGGATGGATTCAGTACGACCGCCGCTTTGCAGCCCAAACAGCGTGCCTCGGTCGAAGACGAGGTTGAACTCCACGTAACGGCCGCGCCGGTAAGTCTGGAATTCACGCTGCGCTTCGCTGTAAGGCGTGTCGCGCCGCCGTTCGATGATTGGCAGATACGCGGCCAGGAAGCTGTCGCCGACGCTGCGGACCATGGCAAACGATTCATCGAAACCGGGTTCCGAGACGTCGTCGAAGAAAATCCCGCCGATCCCACGCGATTCATTGCGATGCTTGAGATAAAAATACTCGTCGCACCATTTCTTGAAACGCGGGTACAGATCCTCGCCGAAGGGCGCCAGCGCGTCCCGGCAGACGCCGTGAAAATGCCGCGCGTCTTCCTCGTAGCCGTAGTAAGGCGTGAGGTCCATGCCGCCGCCGAACCAGAACAGCGGAGGCTCACCCGCTTTTGTCGCGATCAGCAGGCGCACGTTCATGTGCACGGTAGGGCAGTGCGGATTGCGCGGATGCATCACAAGCGACACGCCCATGGCCTCGAAACCACGCCCGGCCAGTTGCGGACGCGCGGCGCTCGCCGAGGCTGGCAAAGCGTCACCGGCTACATCGGAGAAACCAATGCCGCCGCGTTCAAAAAACTGACCACCTTCAAGAATGCGTGTGCTGCCCCCTCCACGCAATCGTTCTTCCGGGCCACGCTGCCAGGAATCGATGGAAAATTCAGCGCCGTCGAACGCGCCAAGCGTCTGCGCGATCTGCTTTTGCAAACCGGTCAGATAAGTGTGGACAGCTTGTACGTCGTAGGTTGGAGCGGTCATCGTGGACAGTTTTACGGCTTGCCGGAAAAGAGCACGGAGCGGGGAAACCCTGGTTTGGCCCAAAGTTGCCTGGTCTCGTGCGCGTTCCTTCTAAAACGCGCTGCCGGACGCGAAGGTCCGGGAGTGCGTTGCTCGATTTGCTGCATTGTTGCGTTTGTGGCGACTTCTGGCGACGGTATAGCATCAGGTGCATCGGGTGCGTCAGCTGCGTCACGTTAGCTGGCCACGTTGCCGGCGGCTGCGCTTCAGCCCTGCCGGTCTGCTGCTTTGCGATTCAGTGCGCGATAACCAATGTCCCGCCGATACTGCATGCCGTCGAACGCGATCTGATTGATCGTATCGTAGACGACGGACTGCGCGCCACGTACCGAGTCCGACAAACCCACGACGCACAGTACGCGTCCGCCCGATGTGCTGAGCTTGCCATTTTCCAGCGTGGTGCCTGCATGGAAAGTCACGGCTTCCGGCGTCTCGGGAGGAATGCCATTGATCCGGTCACCCTTGCGCGGCGTGTCCGGATAATTGTGTGCGGCCAGCACGACGCCAAGCGCCGTGCGCCGGTCCCATTCAATCTCCGCCGTCGCCAACGTTCCGGCAATCGCCAGTTCCACTACCTTCGAGAAATCGCCCTTCAAGCGCGCCATGATCGGTTGCGTTTCCGGGTCGCCCATCCGGCAATTGAATTCGAGCGTTTTCGGATTGCCGTGCGCGTCGATCATCAGGCCGGCATACAGGAAACCGGTGTATCGGATGCCTTCCTGTTCCATGCCACGCACCGTCGGCAGGATGATTTCGCGCATGACGCGGGCGTGCAATTGCGGCGTGACGATAGGCGCGGGCGAATAAGCGCCCATGCCGCCGGTGTTTGGGCCTTTGTCGCCGTCGAGCAGACGCTTGTGGTCCTGGCTCGAGGCCAGCGCCAGCACGTGCTTGCCGTCCACCATCACGATAAAGCTGGCTTCCTCGCCGTCCAGGAATTCTTCGATCACCACGCGCGCGCCGGCGTCGCCCAGTTTGTTGTCGGCGAGCATGGAATCGACAGCCGCATGTGCTTCTTCAAGCGTCGTTGCCACGACCACGCCCTTACCGGCCGCCAGTCCGTCAGCCTTGATCACGATGGGCGCGCCTTTCGTGTCGAGATACGCGTGGGCAGCGGCGATCTCCGTGAACGTTTCGTATTCCGCCGTCGGAATGGTGTGGCGCTTCATGAACGCCTTCGCGAAGTCCTTCGAGCTTTCGAGCTGCGCGGCTTCCTTGGTCGGGCCAAAGATCTTCAGGCCACGGGAGCGGAACAGGTTGACGATACCCGCCGCGAGCGGACCTTCGGGGCCGACCACGGTCAGCGCAATCTGCTCTTTCTCGGCGAAATCGGCGAGTGCGGCAGGATCGGTAATGTCGACATTGAGCAGACGTTCGTCCTGAGCCGTGCCACCGTTACCCGGCGCGACATAAACCATCTGCACGCGCGGCGACTGCGCGAGTTTCCAAGCGAGCGCATGTTCGCGACCGCCGGAACCGACGACGAGTAACTTCATTTAAATCCTCGAAGATCTTAAGAAATTCATGGCGGCAGGAGGGCGAACCGGTTTGGATCGATTGGTACCAATTCGAGCCGATTGAAACCGGGCCACCACGCCTGATCCGCGGATATCTGCTTTTGCCATGCGCCGGATCTTGGCCGGTCGTCTGCCGTAATCCCCGGCGGGCGCATTGACGCGGGGGAGTGGTTCGCGCGATCACGCGGCTGCGTCACTCTACTTCCCGGCTGTCAAACGCGGCTTCCGGCCAGGTTCGACCCACTCAACAACACTATCTAGCCGGCATTTCGGGCCTGTATTTCGGGGAACATGCCCGGCGTGGTCCGCCAACTTGCCTTTCACATAACGCGCCAGTCGGTGGGTTTATTCATTTATGACCACGGTTTTCATCTTTCATCTGCACGGTTTTTGTCTGAACGGTTTTCGTCTGCGCACGCGCTGGGGCTCCGCTGTTCAAACAAACGACTGAAACACACCGGTTACCCATGCACCAATCGAGCCAGAAACAGGCAAAGGCGCATCCGGCGTCCCGCTCCCGCCAGCACACCTTTGCCGCACGGGCGTTCACGCAAGCCGCGGCGGCGTGGCTTGGGGGCTGGCCGACTCACGGACGGTGACTCACGGGCTCTGACTCACAGGCTCTGACTCACGGGCTCTGACTCACAGGCCCTTTTACCCAGCAATCATTCCTGGTCGATGGCCGCGTTCGTGTACACCTCTTGCACGTCGTCGAGATTCTCCAGCGCGTCGAGCAATTTCTGCATTTTCGCCGCTTCCTCGCCGGTGAACTCGACTTCAGTCTGCGGCTTCATGATGACTTCCGCCACTTCGGCCTTGAAGCCCGCGGCTTCCAGCGCGTCTTTCACTTTCTGGAAGTCGTTGGCCGGGCAAACCACTTCCATGCTGCCGTCGTCATTCGTTACCACGTCGTCCGCGCCCGCCTCGAGCGCCGCTTCCATCAGCTTGTCTTCGGACGTGCCGGGAGCGAACAGAAACTGGCCGACGTGATCGAACATGAACGCCACCGAGCCGTCCGTGCCCATGTTGCCGCCGAACTTCGAGAACGCGTGGCGGACTTCCGCAACGGTTCTGATACGGTTGTCGGTCATGGTGTCCACGATGATCGCCGCGCCGCCGATACCGTAGCCTTCGTAGCGAATTTCTTCATATGTCGCGCCGTCGACACCCCCCACGCCGCGCTGGATCGCGCGGTTGATGTTGTCCTTGGGCATGTTGGCGTCGTAGGCCTTTTCGACGGAGAGCCGCAGTCGCGGGTTGGTGTCCATTTCTCCGCCGCCCATGCGTGCTGCGACCTGAATTTCCTTGATAAGACGCGTCCAGACCTTGCCACGCTTGGCATCGGTCGCCGCTTTCTTATGCTTGATGTTGGCCCATTTTGAATGACCCGCCATACCTTTCTCCATCGCGCGCGAGCTTCTCTCGCACGCCTGTGTGTCAATGATGCCGCCCTATCCCGAAAAGGCGCTTCTAGCCGGCCGGCATTTTCGTTCGCGCTGCATGATGCAGGACTCAAGTGGCCATGCGCACACCCTGTTTTTACGGCTCTGCGGGGGCCAGTCCGGCTGCTGAAAATCTGCAAATCGACGATTTTCGCGAACTAACAACCGCCGGCAACCTGCGGCCGCCGAATGACGTCAGCGCATCCCGTCATCTGATCCCGTCAGCCAGCCAAGCGCGACCCCGTATTTGGCGGACCCGAATTTTATCATGGCGCGCCGCTTCGGCAGGCGTTGGCCTTACTCTGACGGCGCGCACATCCTTGTTTGTTCCCGTGTTGGAGCTCGGTTCTGCTCTAGTTCTTCGTACCAAATAGCCGGTCACCGGCGTCGCCCAGGCCCGGCACGATATACGCGTGCTCGTTCAAATGCGAGTCGAGCGAGGCCACATACAGCTTCACGTCCGGGTGGGCATCCGAGAAAACCTTCACGCCTTCCGGCGCCGCAACCAGCGCTACAAAGATGATGTTTTCACCCAGCACCTTGCGCCGTTTCATTACATCGACGGCATGAACCGCCGAATAGCCGGTTGCGAGCATTGGATCGCACAGGATGAACACGCGCTCTTCCAGATCGGGCGGCAGGCGCACGAGATACTCGACCGGCCGGTGATCCTCCGCGCGATACACGCCGATATGGCCGACCCGCGCCGACGGAATCAGGTCGAGCAACCCGTCCGACATGCCGATACCGGCCCGCAGCACCGGCACGATCGCGAGCTTCTTGCCGGCAATCACGGGCGAGTCGATGGTGACCAGCGGGGTTTCGACACGCTTCGTGGTCAACGGCAGATTACGCGTGATTTCATAGCCCATCAGCAGTGTGATCTCGCGCAGCAACTCGCGAAATGTTCGCGTGGACGTGTCCTTGTCCCGCATGTGCGTCAGCTTGTGCTGAATCAGCGGGTGACTGAGGATGAAGAGATTGGGAAAGCGGCTGTCCTGTTTCATGGAATTCGCGCGGTTGCCGCGGCATTAAGTGTGGATTCGGGTGAATCGGGTAATTCGTTCGGTTCTGAAGCCGCGTAGGTTTTGCATGGCTGTGCTCAAGCAATGACGCCAGTTTACCCAAATTAGGCGCGCCTAAAGCGGAGATTGCGGGCGATAGGTCGTCTGGTCTATTGCGCGCCCGGCGTCCGATCCCTCATTCTTCTAGAATTGCATCACGCGGTCTGCATGAACGGGCGGCGAACCAGGATTCGACATCAGACTTCACTCCCCCGGGTTGCGACCGTTTCCAGCGGTTTCAACGCGGGCAACCAGAAAGGGACGGCAAATGGACATGGGAATCAAGGGGCGCACGGCGCTCGTGTGCGCGGCCAGCAAGGGCTTGGGGCGCGGTTGCGCCGAGGCGCTGGCCGCCGAGGGTGTCAACTTGGTGATCGTGGCGCGTACGCCGGGACCGCTCGAAGCCACGGCCGTGCATCTGCGTGCAAGCTTTGGCGTGACTGTAACGGCGGTAGCGTGCGACATCACCACGGAAGCAGGCCACGCAGCGGCGCTGGCCGCGTGTCCCGCGCCGGACATTCTCGTGAACAACGCCGGCGGGCCGCCGCCAGGGGATTTCCGGCAATTCTCGCGCGATGACTGGATCAAGGCGCTTGATTCGAACATGCTGACACCGATCGAACTTATCAAGAAGACGCTCGACGGCATGATCGAGCGTGGCTTTGGACGTGTCGTGAATATCACGAGCTCGTCGGTGAAGGCACCGATCGACGTGCTGGGTCTGTCAAACGGTGCGCGTTCCGGGTTGACGGGTTTTGTCGCGGGTTTGTCGCGCAAGGTCGCGGCGACCGGTGTCACCATCAACAACCTGCTGCCGGGCTCTTTCGATACGGACCGGCTCGTCACCACGTTCGAGGCGGACGCGAAGGCGAACAACATTTCGGTGGAAGAGGCCAAGAAACGCCGCATGAGCCGGCTGCCGGCGGGCCGCTTCGGTACGTCGGAGGAGTTCGGGAAGGCATGCGCGTATTTGTGCAGCGTCCACGCCGGCTATATCACGGGGCAAAACCTGTTGATCGACGGCGGTGCTTATCCGGGCACATATTGATTATCGAATCGCCCAAAACATCACGATCCATCACAGCCGGGAGGCATTCGATGACCCCACGCGTCGCGCTGATCGCGCACGACATGAAGAAAGATGACATCGTGGCGCTGGCTGGCGAATTCGCAGCCACGCTGGCGCAGTGCCGGTTGGTGGCAACGGGCACGACCGGTGCGCGGATTGCGGCGGCCCATGGTTTGGAAGTCGAGCGCAAGCTCTCCGGACCGTTCGGCGGTGATCTGCAGATTGGCGCTGAACTGGCTGAGGGACGGGTTGATGTCGTGGTTTTCCTGCGCGACCCCATGACGCCGCAACCGCACGAGCCGGATATCAACGCGCTGGTGCGCGCGTGCGACGTACACAACGTGGCGTGCGCGACGAATCTCGCGACAGCACGCATGATTCTCGATGATCTGAAGCTACGCCTGGACCGGGTTTAGGCCCGGCTACATAGCGGCCGGCTGACGCCGGCAAAAGGAGACAAGGGTGACAAAGGCAATTCGATTCGATAAAACCGGTGGCCCGGAAGTGATGAAATGGGTCGACGTCGAAGTGGGCGAGCCGGGCAAGGGCGAGATTCGCGTGAAACATCATGCGGTCGGCTTGAACTTCATCGACGTGTACTTTCGTACCGGGCTATATCCGATGCCCCTGCCCGGCGGCATGGGCATGGAAGCGGCGGGCGAAGTGACCGCGGTTGGTGAGGGCGTGACAGGTTTCAAGGTGGGCGACCGGGTGGCTTACGCGTCGCGGCCGCCGGGCGCTTATTCGCAGGAACGGGTCATGTCGGCGCAGTATGTTGTGCGCCTTCCCGATGCAATAGCGTATGAAGACGCGGCGTCGGTGATGTTGCAGGGGCTGACCGCGCAATATCTGTTGCGACGGACGTATCGCGTGAAAGCCGGCGATACGATCCTGATCCACGCGGCGGCGGGTGGCGTGGGCATGCTCGCGTGCCAGTGGGCGAAGGCGCTCGGTGCAACGGTGATCGGTACGGTCGGCTCGGACGAGAAGGCGGAACTCGCGAAGGCGCACGGTTGCGATCATCCGATTGTCTATACCCGTGAGGATTTCACGAAGCGGGTGCGCGAGATCACGAACGGCGCGGGCGTGCCGGTGGTCTACGATTCGATCGGTAAGGAGACATACACGGCATCGCTCGACTGCCTTGCGCCGTTGGGGCTGTTCGTGAGTTTCGGCAATACATCGGGGCCGTTGCCGCCCATCGATTCGTCCGAGTTCGCCGGACGCGGTTCGCTGTATTTCACGCGGCCCACATTGTTCAGCTATATCGCCAAACGCAGCGATCTTGAGGAGATGACGGGTGAGCTGTTCAATGTGTTGAGTACAGGCCAGGTTAAGACAAGTGTGCGGCAGCGGTATCCGCTGGCCGAAGCGGCAAAGGCGCACGAGGATCTGGAGGCGCGCCGAACCACGGGATCGACAATCTTCCTGCCTTGACAAGCGGACGAACAGGGGCGGACGCGGTGTTCTTCCGCGCCGCGCCGTCCATTGCAGGCAGGGCGAATGAGGCGAATGAGGGCGAACGAAGGCGAACGAAGGCGAATAGCCGTATGTAGCGCGCGACGCGTCAGACGGGATCGCCTTGCTTCGCGTTACTGAAACTCGCTGAAACACTGAAACCCGCTCAAATTCGCTCAAGTCTCCTGGAATGCGCGATGCAAGACCGCCGCAACAAGGCCTCGCTGCGAAGGTCTTCCGTCGCTTCATTTATCTATTCTTTACGTTCGTATCCCGATCTTTGATCCGCCTTTTATGTCGGCGCGCTTAATGTTCGGGCCATCGTTCAATACTTAGGGAAAATGCCTAGTCGTCATACTGGGAAGGCCGCCTGTCAGTATGTTGATGTTGAAACACAGAAACCGAACCTCGCCTCGGACGCGATTGCTCCGCAAAGCTAAAAAATGAACCGCCCAAACCCAGACGAGCTGCTCGGCAAACTGCAAAGAGAGGAAGAGAAGCGTCATCGCGGACGGCTGAAGATATTTTTTGGCGCATCCGCGGGAGTGGGCAAGACTCACGCCATGCTGCTGGCGGCGCGGAGCAGGAAGCAACAGGGCGACGACGTGGTCATCGGCATAGTGGAAACGCATGGCAGAAGTGAAACGGCCGCGTTACTGGAAGACCTTGAACAACTGCCGCTCGCGAACATGCTGTATCGCGGCCATGCGTTCCAGGAGTTCGATCTCGACTCCGCGCTTCAGCGCCACCCGCAGCTTGTCCTCGTCGATGAACTCGCTCACGCCAACGTCCCCGGCGCACGTCATCTAAAACGCTGGCAAGACGTGCATGAGCTGCTGGACGCGGGTATTGACGTCTACACCACGGTCAATGTCCAGCATCTGGAGAGCCTGAACGACATCGTGGGCCAGATCACGCAGGTCCGCGTGTTCGAGACGGTTCCGGACCGCGTGCTGGATCAGGCCGATGAAGTCACGCTGATCGATCTGCCACCCGAGGAACTGCTTGAACGGCTGCGGCACGGCAAGGTTTATATGCCGCAGCAGGCGGAACACGCGGTCCGCAATTTCTTTCGCAAGGGCAACCTGATCGCGCTGCGCGAACTGGCGCTGCGGCGCACGGCGGATCGCGTCGATGCCCAGATGCGCGAATACCGCGCGGATCGTTCTATCGACAGGATCTGGCAGGCGCGCGACCGGCTGGTGGTGTGCATCGGGCCGGGACCGGAAGCCCCTGCGCTCGCGCGCGCGGCGGGAAGGCTCGCGGCAAGCCTGCGCTCGGACTGGATCGCGGTGTATGTTGAAACGCCACGACTGCAAAAACTCCCCGATGCCCGTCGTGAACGCACGCTCGCCGCGCTCAAGCTCGCCGCGGAACTGGGAGCCGAGACGGTAACGCTGGCCGGTGACAATGCAGTTGCGACGTTGATCGGGTATGCGCAGGCGCGCAATGCGTCGAAGTTGGTGGCGGGTGCATCGAAACATCGCGGTTTCGCACGCTGGCTAAAACGATCGTTTGGCGAGCGGCTGGCGGAACACGCGGGCGATCTTGATCTCACGCTGATTCGGGCACGCGAGAGCGACCTGAGCGAAGCAAGCGACTCGGGCGTCCAAAGCGGATCGTCGCCGGAAGCAGAGGGGATCGCTCCCGACTGGCACGACGCGTTGAGCGCCGCGCGCGAGCAGCGCTCGGCGCCGCGCGGCTACGCGTACGCCATCGCGATCTGCGCGGCCATCACGCTGCTCGCGAGCCAGATCCGCCATCATTTCGATCTCGCGAACCTCGTGATGTTTTACCTGATCGGCGTGATTTACGCCGCGGCGCGTATTGGCCGTGGTCCGGGCATACTGCTGTCGTTCCTGAGCGTCGCGGCCTTCGACTTCTTCTTCGTGCCGCCGCGCATGTCGCTGTCCGTCTCCGATACCCAATACCTGCTGACCTTCGCCGGCATGCTGCTGACGTCGCTGGTGATCAGCCACCTCACATCGAGCTTGCGGCGGGAGGCGCGCGTTGCGTCGAAGCGCGAGCGGCGTACGGGCGCGATGTATGCAATGGCTGGCGAACTCGGTGCGGCGCTTGGCGTCGAGCAGATCGTGGGTATCGGAATGCGGCACGTGAGCGAAGTGTTCCGCGCCAGAGTTGCAATGCTCCTGCCCGATTCCAGCGACAAAGTCCGCCAGAAACTCGATCCATCGGATACATCGGCTGCTGCGCTGCTGCTTGATGCAGGCGCGCTGGATCTCGATGTCGGCCAATGGGTCTATGACCATCAGAAGCCGGCCGGTCAGGGCACGGACACGCTGCCTGCCGCGGCCGCGCTTTATCTGCCGCTCAAGGCGCCGATGCGCACGCGCGGCGTGCTCGCGGTCGTCACGCGCAACGCCGGCGAGCTCGACGTTCCGGAGCAAAAGCGCATGCTCGATGCTTTCGCCGCGCAGATCGCGCTGGCGCTCGAACGGGTGCATTACGTGGAAATCGCACGAGACGCGCTAGTGAGTATGGAGTCCGAACGCTTGCGCAATTCGCTGCTGTCCGCCATCTCGCACGATTTGCGCACGCCGCTTACGACCATCGTTGGTTTTGCGTCCATGCTGGCGCAAGCGCGCGGTGACGCCCGCTCGCCGGCCAATGCCGAATTGATCGCGGCGATCCATGATGAATCGCTGCGCATGACCAGCATTGTCACGAACCTGCTGGACATGGCGCGCCTGCAGGCAGGCGGTCTGCGGCTGAATCGGCAGTGGTCGCTGCTTGAAGAGACGGTCGGCGCGGCGTTGCGGGCGTGCCGGCGCGTTTTGAGCGGCCGTCCGGTCGAGGTGCGTTTGCCCGCCGACCTGCCGTTCCTGCAACTCGATGCAGTTCTGATGGAACGGCTCTTCTCGAACCTGCTCGAGAACGCCGCGAAATATACGCCGCCGGGCTCGAAGCTCGTCATTGGCGCGGACAGTCTGGATGTGGATGGCAAGCCGTTCGTGCGCGTTTATATCGATGACAACGGCCCGGGTCTGCCCGCGAACATGGGAGACCGCGTGTTCGAGAAATTCACACGCGGCGAGAAGGAATCGGCGAAGCCGGGGATTGGGCTTGGGCTCTCGATTTGCCGCGCGATCGTGCAGGCGCACGGCGGTACAATCGGCGCGAATAACCGGCTGGACGATAGTCTCCCGGACCCGCAGGTCCAGGGCGCGCGCTTCTGGTTCACCTTGCCGGTGGATGCGGCACCCCCTGTGCCCAGTTTATCCGACGAAGCCGAACAGGACTTCGTCGATCTTTCCCCGCCGGCCCCAAGCGTTAATAAAACCCCATGAGCGAACCTAATCTCACTGTTGTGTTGATCGAGGACGAAAAGCAGATCCGCCGCTTTGTGCGCGCGTCGCTCGAGGCCGAGGGCATTACCGTGCACGAGGCGGAAACGGGTAAGCAGGGGCTGGTGGAGGCGGCCACGCGCAAGCCGGATCTGGTCATTGTCGATCTCGGTCTGCCGGACACCGACGGTCTCGATGTGATCCGCGAGCTGCGAAGCTGGACCGAGTTGCCGGTGATCGTGTTGTCGGCGCGTACGCAGGAGGAGGAGAAGGTCGCCGCTCTCGATGCGGGCGCTGACGATTACTTGACCAAGCCGTTTGGCGTATCGGAACTGATGGCGCGGATTCGCGCGCATTTGCGGCGTCGCAATCAGGCGGCGTCGAGTGAATCGCCCTTGGTGAAATTCGGCGACGTTGCCATCGATCTCGGCCTGCGTCAGGTCACGCGTGCGGGCGTGCTCGTGCACCTGACGCCGATCGAATACCGGCTGCTCTCCACGCTGGTTCGGCACGCCGGCCGTGTGTTGACGCATCGCCAGTTACTGCGCGAAGTGTGGGGGCCGTCGCATGTGGAAAGCCACCACTACCTGCGCATTTACATGGCGCACCTGCGGCAGAAACTTGAACGCGACGCCGCGCAGCCGGAGCATATTGTCACTGAAACCGGCGTGGGTTATCGGCTGGTCGGGGCTGTCTGAACGGCGTCGAGCACATCGTCGATTGGCACGTCACCGCCAATAAACCCGATCACCTCGTTGCGCACATCGCGTTTGATACATGCCACCGTGACGCGTGCAACGTCCTCGCGTGAAACGGGCGCTGCATCAGCGCTGCGTTGGGTGGAGAGCGCGATCGTGCCACGGCCGATATCGTCGGAGAGCGGTCCTGGCCGCAAGATCACGTACGGGACGCCGCTTGCCTGAACATAGTCGTCGGCTTCGCGCTTCATTTTCGAGTAGTGCCTGAGCGCAAGCGGGCTCGATTTCGGCCAGTAGGCGGAGATCGCGCTGATGACCACGAGTTGTTTGGTCCGGCGGCGTTTGGCGTAGTCGGCGGTACGTTGGACAGCATCGCGATCGATTGCGCGTTCCTCATTCACGCCTTCGCTTTCCGCCGATCCTGCGGCATAGATCACGTGCGTGACGTCGTCGAAGGTGTGGGAGAAATCCTGCGTCAGATCGCCGAGCACGATCTCGGCGCCGAGCGCGGCGAACTCACCGCGTTGCGCGGATTTGCGCAGCAAGACTTTGAAGGGGAGAGATGCAGCGCGTAGTTGCCGGGCAATGTGGCGGCCGGTCCGGCCGTGCGCGCCA
>DASYLW010000296.1:0-2780 GCA_036009385.1 Caballeronia sp. | reverse complement strand
ACCTGAACCGGCAACGAGCCATCGAAACGACGCCGAAGGCGAGTCTGCCTACGACGACGAGCCGTCGCCGGCTTCACGCTTCCCGCAGCCTAAATTCCCGCAAGAGGCTATCGAAGCCCTGAGCGCGCTCGATTTCGGCTTGCCGCCGCGTCAGGAGGCGCCCGCTCCGGTCGACGTCCCGACCCAAGCCACTGCGCAAAACGAAGTCCGCTTGACCCCCGCGCCCGCTACGCCCCAGCCGATCGCCGACCCAGCCGTTTTCGATCGCCAGAACGCGCAGCATAGCCACCCTGAACCGGCTACGCCCGCGCCCTCCGCGAGCGAAGAAATCGAATCCGGCACGACCGGCGCGGCATCGGTGGCGGGCCTTGGCGCATCGCGTTTCGGTCCGTTGAGCCTCGACTTCGACTACAACTCGCCCTCGAGCCAGACCGAACCGCTGCCGGCCTTCACGCCCGAGCAAATCTCGACGATAGCCCGCAACAAGCTCGAACTGGCTGTCGAATACATTGAACTCGGCGATTTATCCGGTGCGCGCACGCTGCTGCAGGAAGTGATCGAATCAAACGATCCGGCCACGCGCCAACCCGCCGCCACGCTGTTATCGACACTGGCGCCGCTGTCCTGAGATGCCTGTGAAACGCATTGCATTAGGCATCCAGTACGACGGTTCGGCGTTCAGCGGCTGGCAGACCCAATCGGACGTGCCGACCGTTCAGGACGTTCTCGAACGCGCCTTGGGGAAATTCACGCAGACCCGCGTGCAAACAGTTGTCGCGGGGCGCACGGATACCGGCGTGCACGCGCTCGGCCAGGTCGTCCATTTCGATACCGAACTCGAGCGCACGGACTTCGCCTGGGTGCGCGGCACGAACGCGTTCTTGCCGCAGAGCGTCGCGGTCCAGTGGGCGCGCCCGATGCCCGACGACTTCCACGCCCGCTTCGGCGCCTATGAACGCACCTATTACTACGCGCTCTACGTCCACCCTGTACGCTCGCCGATGATCACCGGCCGCGCCGGCTGGTGCTACGCGCCGCTCGATGCCAACGCGATGCGCGAAGCCGCCGCCAGCCTGATCGGCAAGCACGATTTCACTGCGTTCCGCTCCTCGGAATGTCAGGCGAAAACGCCGGTGAAATACCTGCATCAAATCGATATTGTCGAGCAGGGCGATTTCATCCACTTCCGCTTTCGGGCGAACGCGTTTTTGCATCACATGGTGCGCAACCTGATGGGCTGTTTCGTCGCGATTGGCCGTGGCAAGCATCCCGCGTCATGGATGGCGGAATTGCTGGAAGCGCGCGACCGCAAACGCGCGGCGCCCACGTTCATGCCCGACGGCCTGTATTTGGCCGATGTCGGCTATCCTGAGAACTTCGCGGTGCCCGCGCCGCGTCTCGGGAGTTACCCGTGGAGCGCAGTCTGGGCAGGACCACAAGAACGAGACCAAGCATGAATGACGGCATGAACAACGACTTGCGCCGGACAAGAATCAAGCTGTGCGGTTTATCGAAGACGGAAGACGTCGATACCGCCGTCGCGCTTGGCGCGGACGCCGTGGGTTTCGTGTTCTATCCGCCGAGCCCGCGATCGGTGGGCGTGGGGCAGGCCATCGAGCTGGCGGAGCATGTGCCGCCGCTCGTCTCGGCGGTGGGTTTGTTCGTCAACGCCGCGCCGGAATGGATTCGCGAGGTGACGTCGAACGTGCGCCTGTCACTGCTGCAATTCCACGGCGATGAAACCCCGGCCCAGTGCGAGGCGCTCGCCGAAGTGGCCGGCTTGCCGTGGTGGCGCGCTGTGCGGGTAGGGCCTGATGCCACTGCGCGCGATTTGGTAGAATCATCTCTTGATTATTCAGCAGCCAGCGGTTTGCTCCTCGACACCCTTGTCGACGGCTACGGTGGCGGTGGAAAGGTATTCGATTGGTCACTTATCCCAACAGATCTCGGGCATCGGGCCGTTTTGAGTGGTGGGTTGAACGCGCAAAACGTCCTTGACGCCATCCGGCGCGTGCGCCCTTATGCAGTCGATGTCTCCAGCGGCATCGAAGTAGCGGGGGCGAAGGGCGTGAAAGATCACGCCCGAATGGCGGCGTTTGTACGCGCAGTGCGCGAAGCAGACGCTGGATGATCAAGATGGGAAACGACGTGGGCAAGCGCAACGCTGCCACGTACCAAGAGAGTGACACATGTACAACTTACCAGACGATCGGGGCCATTTCGGCCCATATGGCGGCACATTCGTATCTGAAACGCTGATCCACGCACTGGATGAACTCCGCGATGCCTACGCTGAATGCAGCAAGGATCCGGCGTTTATTGCGGAATACGAATACGAGCTGAAGCATTACGTCGGCCGTCCGTCGCCGATTTATCACGCCAAGCGCTGGAGCGAGTTGCTCGGTGGTGCGCAAATCTTCCTCAAGCGCGAAGATTTGAATCACACCGGCGCGCACAAAGTCAATAACGTGATTGGCCAGGCGCTGCTCGCGCGCAAGATGGGCAAGCCGCGCGTGATCGCGGAAACCGGCGCGGGACAGCATGGTGTTGCAACAGCGACCATCGCCGCGCGTTTCGGCATGGAATGCGTGGTCTACATGGGCTCGGAAGACGTGCGGCGCCAGGCGGCGAACGTTTACCGCATGAAGCTGCTCGGCGCGACCGTCGTGCCGGTCGAATCCGGCTCCAAGACGCTGAAAGACGCGCTCAACGAAGCCATGCGCGACTGGGTGACGAACGTGGAGAACACGTTCTACATTATCGGCACGGTCGCGGGGCCG
>DASYLW010000295.1:0-3367 GCA_036009385.1 Caballeronia sp. | reverse complement strand
CGACAGATCCGGGATCTCGGTCCACAGCTCTGCCTCGGCGCCCGCCGGAGTGTTGTTTTGCCAGTTGACGCCGTGATACAGGAGGATGCCAAGCAACACGTGCATCAGCGCGGCGAGCGCGAACGCTTTCCATGTCCCGCGTTCACGCGGCGGACGGATGGGGCGCGCGCTGGTCCGCGCGCCAGGGTGCCCGCTGGGCTGCCGTTTCATCATTGCGATTTAACTAACAATCCGACCCGTTTGACGCCTCGCGCCTTCATATCGGACATTACGTTCATGACGACTTCATATTTCACCGTCTTGTCGGCGGCAATCACGACGGGCTGATCGGGATGCGACTCCTGCCGATTCAGCACGAAAGTCTTGAGGTCGCCCTCGGTCATGTTCTGCTGCTGTGCCGCACCGCCGTCGTCCTTGTAGCGCACGTTCATGCTGCCGTCGGCCTTGATATTGACCACGACCGGGGGCGTTTGCTCCTGCGGCGCTGCATTACCGACCGTTGGCAGGTTGATGATGGAAGGCGAGACGAGCGGGGCGGTCACCATGAAAATGACGAGCAGCACGAGCATCACGTCGATGTACGGCACGACATTGATGTCGGACATGGCGCGCCGTGAACTGCCGCGCATGCTGGAACGCATTGGACCTCCGGCCATTCTGAACTCCTTAGTGAGCCTGACGCTGCAAGATGTTCGAGAACTCTTCGATAAACGTTTCGAAGCGGATGGCGAGGCGGTCGATATCGTGTGCGTAGCGGTTGTACGCCACCACCGCCGGAATTGCGGCGAACAAGCCGATTGCCGTAGCCACAAGCGCCTCGGCAATACCCGGCGCCACGTTCGCAAGCGTTGCCTGCTGGACGTTTGCGAGGCCGCGGAACGAATTCATGATCCCCCAGACCGTGCCGAACAAACCAATATATGGACTGACCGAACCCACCGACGCGAGAAACGCGAGGTTCACTTCGAGTACATCCATTTCACGCTGGAACGCGGCACGCATTGCGCGGCGGGAGCCGTCAAGAATGGCCGCCGGATCGTTCATGCGGCGCTCTTTGCCCTTGAGGAACTCTCGCATGCCCGATTCGAAGATCCGTTCCAGCGCACCAATGGTGTGGCGGTTGTTAGCAGCACTTTGATAAAGCGCCTGCAGGTCGCCGCCCGACCAGAAGTCCCGTTCGAAGCGCTCGGTCTGATTCCGCGCGCGCCGAATGGCAAACCACTTGCGAATGATGTAGGTCCACGACAACAACGACAGTATCAGCAACAGCGCCATGACGGCCTGCGCCAACAGGCTGGCATGGATGACGAGAGAAATGATCGACAGGTCTTGTGTAGTGTTCATAAAAGTCCGCTGTTACGTCCCAAAGGGGCGTCCGAGGTGCGCTGGCCGGGAACTGTCAGGCTTTCGACAAATGAGTGAAAGCGCAGGCAGGACCTGCCAGCAGATGCTCGGTACTTCTGTGCTTGCATGCCTCACGGCACGCAGGCTCGATTCAGTTCAGTTCACGTCTTGATGGAGTCAAAGGGTCTTTGTCTACATGGGTTTTTCTGAACAAGATGTTTTAAACGGTGCCGGCATCGGCATGGTTGACGCGTTATTTGAGACAGATTCTTGCGGTCCGCGGCGTAACCCGTTAAGCACGAAGACGGGAATGCCGACCGGGCGGATGGCGCCGGGACTGACCGACGCCACCTTGATGTTGCCGGAAGCCAGCAAGGTGCCGTCTCGCCACGCTTCCTGACGGAAATCCACCGATGCCCGGCCGATACGTTCGATCCGGCTTACCACATGAATGACATCGTCAAGGCGCGCGGGTGCCGAGTATTCCACCGCGGTGCGCTTGACGACGAACAATACGCCGTCCGACTCGGCCAGCGCACGCTGGTCGATGCCGCACGCGCGCAACCATTCAGTGCGCGCCCGTTCGAAGAACTTCAGATAGTTCGCGTAGAAGACGATGCCGCCGGCGTCGGTATCTTCGTAATAGACCCGAAGCGGCCAATCGAAGGTCAAGAGGCCATTCGCCCGCTGAGGCTCGCTGGTGGACATGTTCATCCGCGCATTTTACCGGAAGCCGCAAAACGTCCGTCGAATCGTGCTGTTGGTTGCTGCGTTCCGGCAACCATCGACTGAGCGCCTGGCGTATCCACTGGCCTGGATCAGCCGCGATGCACGGTCAGCGGACCGAACGACTGCGCGACCGGCATCAACTCGATCGTGTTGATATTCACGTGTGCCGGACGTGTGGCGATCCAGTAGATGGAGTCGGCAATGTCCTCGGCCGTCAGCGGTTGTACGTCCTTGTAGACGCTGGCGGCTTTCGTGTCGTCGCCCTTGAAGCGGACGTTCGAGAATTCCGTGCCGCCACACAGCCCGGGTTCGATGTCGGTTACGCGCAATGCCGTGCCGGTCAAGTCCGCCCGCAGGTTCAGGCTGAACTGGCGCACGAACGCTTTAGTCGCGCCGTAAACGTTGCCGCCCGGGTAGGGATAGGACGCTGCGATCGAGCCGAGATTGAACACGTGCCCGCGATTGCGTTCGACCATGCCGGGCAATAACGCGTGCGTGACCGTGACGAGTCCCTTGCAGTTGGTATCGATCATGTTGTTCCAGTCGTCGAGGCTCGCGCGCTGTGCCGGTTCCAGGCCGAGCGCCAGCCCGGCATTGTTGACGAGCACGTCGATTTGCGAAAAGGCTACCGGGAGCGCCGCGATAGCCGACTTGATTGCGGACTCGTCGCGAACGTCGAGTTCGACGGGCAGCAGTGCGTCGCCGAGTTCTTGCGACAGCGCGAGCAGGCGGTCTTTACGGCGCGCGGTTGCAATCACGCGATGGCCGCCTTTTACAAAAGTGCGGGCGATGGCTGCGCCGAAGCCGGCGGAAGCGCCAGTGACAAATACGATCATGTGCGGATTCCGGTTGTAAGGTTAGTTTGTCAGGTTACGGAAAGGGAGTTTTCGCGCGATGGCGCCCGGGCGCTTGCGGGAAAGCCGGACAGCGTACTTGCATTGCTGCGACGCGACAAGTTGTCAGTTTTTATGTCAGTGAATAATTCAATCCGGGCCGACAGGACCCCTAATAACGCAAATTCCGCTCCCGGTCGGCAATTTTAGCTCCTTGTGCGCTTGCACGCTGCCGCCAGCGGTACTTTACGGCCTTTAAAGCACCTGTTTAAGGCGTTTTCCGGCAGTTGCCTATTCTGAGGCGGCCCATTAAACTAGGGCGCTCCAGCCCTGCGTAACTGGCGACAAGGATCTTCGGATCCAAGGTGGATTAACCCACCGGGAAGCGCGGGGTGTCGTTTTGCCGTTCGCCTGGGCAGCTGAGATCCGCACGCGTTCGTCGCGTTGCCGGTGGCTGTCCG
>DASYLW010000294.1:0-2853 GCA_036009385.1 Caballeronia sp. | reverse complement strand
GACATTTAATACACTAAAACAACACGCCAGTACGAGCCCAGTATTTCGCCTATGGAAGAAGACGATCTGATCGCATGCCACGAGTGCGACACGCTGTTTCATAAGCGCGCCCTGCCGTCGCGCAGTTCCGCGAAATGCACGCGCTGCGGCGCCACGCTTTACCAGAGCGTGTCGTCAAATCTGGACAAGCTTTGCTCCATCACGCTCGCCGCGCTGATTACATTTTTGATCGCGCAGGCCTTTCCTATCGTGGAACTGGAAACGAACGGCATCACGTCGCAAACGACCCTGATTGGTGCAATCGTCGCGTTGTGGGGCGAGAACATGGAAGTGATCGCGACCATGGTTTTCTGCGCGACCATTCTTTTTCCGCTTACCGAACTGGTTGCAATGCTGTATTTGCTCGTGCCGTTGCGCGCGGGTTTCATTCCGGCCGGTTTCAGTCAGGTGCTGCGCGCGATTCAGTTCGTGCGGCCGTGGGGAATGATCGAAGTGCTGATGCTTGGGATACTCGTCACGCTGGTGAAAATGGTGAGCATCGCCCGCGTGATTCCAGAAGCGGCGCTGTTCGCATTCGGCGCACTGACCTTGTTGTTCGCGGTCATCCTCACGTTCGACCCGCGGGCGCTGTGGGAAATCGCCGAGCGTGTTGGAGGTCACGGACCGTTGCGGTACACGCCTTTCGGCGGCCTGCGGTCTGGCTCGGTATCCGCTTATGCGGCCAGTCAACATTCCGCCCCTTCGTCCGACTTGTTGCATCCGTTCGTGCCAACGCCTGGAACGCCACACGGGACACCACAAGGGACACCACAAGGGACACCGCAAGGTACGCCACAAGGTACGCCGCAGGGGACGCCCCCCGACGCAGCCGCGCCACCCACAAAGCCATGACCGACAAGCCCGATATCGCCGACACGCCTGACGCATCCGACGCCCCCGGATCTCCCGAGCCAATATTCACGACGGCCAAGGAGGCCGGGCTGATCGCCTGCCACGCGTGCAACCGTGTGCAAAAGCGCGTGTTCACGGTTGAACGGCAGCTTTGCGTGCGCTGCGGTTCGCCGCTGCATCGGCGTAATCCGGACTCCGTCGCGCGGACCTGGGCGTTGTTATTGTCCGCCGCGATCCTGTATATCCCGGCGAATTTATATCCGGTGCTGCACACGTCGTCGATCGTTGGTTCTGAAGACGACACCATCATGAGCGGCGTGGCGATGTTCTGGAACGATGGCGACTATCCGCTCTCCGCGATCATTTTTATCGCCAGTATTCTCGTGCCGATGCTCAAGCTCGGCACGCTGGCGTTCCTCACCTGGGCCACCCAATCGGGCTCCAAGTGGCGTCCTCGCCAGCGCACGACGTTGTATCGGATCGTCGAAAAAATCGGCCGATGGTCAATGCTCGATGTCTTTGTCGTGACACTGACCGTCGCGCTCGTGCGCTTCGGTTCACTCGCCGTCATCACGCCGGGGCCGGGCGCACTGGCGTTTGGCTGCGTGGTGGTGCTCACCATGCTGGCCTCCATGCAATTCGACCCGCGACTGATGTGGGATCACATCGAACCTTCAGGAAAGAAACATGACTAGCCCGCAAGGTCCTTCGAATAACACCGTCAAAGGCCCGAACGAGCCGTCGCGAAACGCGGGCGGCGGTGGTGGCTTGCCGCCCGATCTCCCTGAGCCGGTCATCGAGCCGCGTAGCCGCTGGATACCGTCGCTCGTCTGGGTGATTCCGCTGATCGCCGCACTGATCGGCATTGTGCTGGTAGTGAAATCGGTGTCGGGACGCGGACCGACTATTACCATCAGCTTCGTGAGCGCCGAAGGTCTGGAGACGGGCAAGACCAAGGTGAAATATAAGGACGTCGATGTCGGCACGGTCAAGGAGATCACGCTGTCGAAAGACCACGCGCGCGTGCTCGTGGATGTCCAGTTGACCAAGGTCGCCGAGGACTTCGCGGTGAAAGATACGCGCTTCTGGGTAGTGCGCCCACGCGTGGCGGCCAGCGGCGTGACCGGGCTCGGCACGTTGTTGTCGGGTGCGTATATCGGCGTGGATGCGGGGAAATCGAAAGAGGACGAAACCCGTTTTGTCGGGCTCGAAACCCCGCCTGCGGTAACTGGCGATCAAAAAGGACGGCAGTTCACCTTGCGCGGCGAGTCGCTGGGTTCCATCGATATAGGCTCGCCTATCTATTACCGGCGCGTGCAGGTGGGCCAAGTCGTCGGCTTTTCGCTCGACAAGGACGGTACGGGCGTCACCATGCAAGTGTTCGTGAACGCGCCATACGATCAGTACGTTGGCACGAATTCGCGCTGGTGGCACGCAAGCGGCGTTGACCTGCGCCTGGATGCCAGCGGCTTCAAGCTGAACACGCAGTCGCTTGCGACCGTCGTGCTGGGAGGTATTGCCTTCCAGACACCGCCGAATCAGGAGCCCGGCCAGCAGGCGCCGGACAACATGACCTTTCGCCTTGGTTCGGACGAGCAGGACGCCATGCGCGATCCGGACGGCCAGCCAATCCGCGTGGTCATGAATTTCAACCAGTCGCTGCGAGGTTTGTCGGTGGGCGCGCCAATCGATTTCCGCGGCATCCTGCTCGGCAGCGTGACCGCCATCGGGATCGAATACGAGCCGAGAACGCGCAGCTTCCAGATGCCTGTGACCATGAATATTTACCCGGAAAGGCTGGGCAAGCGCTTCAGGGACTCGGTGCCACGTCAGAACACCGTGGCCGGACAGGAATTGCTCCAAAAACTGGTGTCGAACGGTTTGCGCGGACAGCTGCGTACCGGCAATCTGCTGACCGGGCAGCTTTATATCGCGCTCGATGTCTTCCCGAAAGCGGCCAAG
>DASYLW010000293.1:0-12779 GCA_036009385.1 Caballeronia sp. | reverse complement strand
GCCGCGCTTGCTGGCTCAGGCGAAAAAGAGCGGCATCGTGCGGCACGTTGGACCGGGACGCAATATCTGGTCGAATGTGCATATTGACGATGTCGCCGATCTCTACGCGCGTGCGCTTGAAAAATCGCCGGCCGGGACGTTTTATTTCGTCGAGAGCGGCGAAGCGGCTTTCCGCGATATGACGACGGCGATGGCTAAAGCGCTTGGTCTCGGCGCGCCGCAAGACTGGCCGCTTGACGAAGCCAAGAAAGAATGGGGCTACGAAATGGCGTCGTACGGGCTCGGATCGAACAGCCGGGTGCGTGGCAAACACGCGCGGGAATTGCTGGGGTGGGAACCGAAGCGGACGTCGGTGACCGGCTGGATCAGCAACGAGATGCTGCAGGCGAGCTGACCCGCAGTTGCACACCGCGCGGGCCTGGACGGCTACGTCCAGCCCGCGTGAATGTGCCAACACCTTGTGAAAAACCATGCTCACTTCAACGCTTGCACATACTCCTCGATCTTGCCCGTCGGCATGCCCGATTGCACAGCGGCGGCGCGGATCTGCTGCCACGTGGTGGGATCAATGGGAATGCCGTTCGCGTTGAGATCGGCCCGCCGCGCCTGTTCCGGCTCGCCCGGCACCATGATTCTTTCCGACCCGGCGGCCAGCGGCGACGCCTTCACCCACTCGACGAACGCATCGGCTTCGGCCTGCGCGTTGGGGGCATCGAAGGCGTTCGGATCGACGATCACCGATGTCATGCAATTGATGATCGCGCTGGTCGTCTCTAACGTGTCCGCGTGCGTGGTGAATCCGCCCGACAGCGCGCCGCCGAAAATCTCGCACATCGCGGCGAGGCCATATCCTTTGTGCGCGCCCATCGCCGTGAGCGAACCGAACGGTGCTTCGTGCATGACTTTCGGTTCGATGGTCGGCACGCCCGCGTGATCGATCAGGTAACCCGGCGCAACCTTCACGCCCTTGTTATAGGCGACGCGTGTCTTGCCGTAAGCAATCCCCGCTGTCGCAAAATCGAGCACCAGCGGCGTGTTGCCTTCGCGCGGAAACGCGGCGCAGAACGGGTTTGTGCCAAAGCGCCGGTCAATACCCCCGAACGGCGCAACCAGCGGATCACCCGCCACGTTGACGAAGTGAAACGACACGAGACCGGCCGCCGCACACTGTTCCGCCCAATGACCGATACGTCCGATGTGATGCGCATTGCGCAAGCCGACCGCGCACACGCCGAGCTTCTTCGCCCGCTGGATGCCGTGCTCCATTGCTTCAAACGCCACGACCTGGCCGAAACCCTTGCGACCATCAATACTCAGCACCGCGCCGACATCGCGGACAATTTCAGCGTGAGTATTCAGCTGCAATTCGTTGTCCGCGAGCGACGCCATATAACGCGGAATCATGCCGACGCCGTGCGAATCGTGTCCCGACAAATTGGCCATCACCAGATGATCGGCGACCAGTTGCGCTTCACGCGGCGTGCTGCCGGCGTGGGTCCAGATCGCGCTGACAAACGCGTGCAGAGTGTCCGGGGCGATGCGCGATTCGCGCGTGGTTTCAGTGCTCATGCGACTGCGTCTCCAATATAAGAATGACTGCGTTTCAGGCTAACCAGCACGCTGGTTCGTCACCATACCGCTCAAACCAAAACGGCGCGCAAAAGCTGCGCGCCGTCTGGAAGTCAGGGTTGACCACCCGCCATCAAGGCGTCGCCGCGATCACCTCGGCCACCGTTGCCGTGAGTTTCTTCGCGAAAGGCACATGCAGGAACTCGTTCGGACCGTGCGCATTCGACCTCGGTCCCAGCACACCGCATACCATGAACTGCGAACGCGGAAAGCCTTCTTGCAATGTGTTCATCAACGGAATGGTACCGCCCTGACCGAGGAACGCGACATCCGCGCCGAAGTGCCGGCGCGACGCGTCATTCAACGCCTCACCCAGCCACGGCGACAGGTCGGGCGCGCTCCAGCCTGTTGCTTCGCCGCGCTCGGGCTTGAACGTGACCTTCGCGTTGTAGGGCGGATCGTCTTCGAGCATGGCCTTGAGTTCGGCAAGCGCCTTCGTGGCTTCGACCAGCGGCGGCAGGCGCAACGACAACTTGAACGCGGTACGCGGGCGCAGCACGTTGCCAGCATTGATCAGCGACGGCAACCCTTCGGCCCCGGTCACCGCCAGCGATGGCCGCCAGGTGGAATCGAGCAGCGCTTCACGCGGGTCCGTTGTGACGGGCAACACGGTGCCGCCATCCTGCCCGCAGGTCCAAGGGAGTTTCTTCCATACGTCGTCGCCGAGAATGCGCGCCGTTGCTTCCGCTTCGCTCAACCGGCGCGGCGGGATATCGCAATGAAAACCCTTCGGCAGCAGGTTGCCCGTGCTCGAATCTTCAAGCCGTTCCAGCAGCCGGCGCATGATGCGAAACGTGGATGGCGCAATGCCGCCGTTCGTGCCCGAGTGAATGCCTTCATCGAGCACTTGCACTTCCAGGTCGCCCGCAACCAGGCCGCGCAGCGACGTTGTCAGCCAGAGTTGATCGTAGTTGCCCGCCCCGGAATCCAGGCAGATCACCAGGCTGACGTTGCCAAGCCGCTCACGCAGCGCATCAATGTACGGCAGCAAATCATAGCTGCCCGACTCTTCACACGTTTCGATAATGCCAACACAGCGCGGCCGTTCGACGCCCTGCGCATCCAGCGCGGCGATCGCGCTTATTGACGAGTACGTGGCGTAACCGTCGTCAGCGCCGCCGCGTCCGTACAGCTTGCCGTCTTCGTATTTGGGCGACCAGGGCCCGAGATCGCGACGCCAGCCGTCGAACTCGGGCTGTTTGTCGAGATGGCCGTAGAGGACGATGGTGTCGCTGCTGTTCGAACGCGTAGCCGGGGCTTCGAAAAAGATCACGGGCGTTCGATTGGGTAAGCGGATGATTTCCACTTTCAGGCCGCGAACAGCTTGCCGTTCAGCCCATTGCGCAGCGTCTGAAATGACGCGTTCGATGAATCCGTTGCCAGCCCAATCGAGGTCGAACATCGGGCTTTTGGCCGGCACCGCAATGTAGTCGGTGAGCGCGGGGAGAATCTCGTCGTCCCATTTCCGGTCGATGAATTCGCGCAGTGCCTGACGGTCGATGCGTTGTATTTCTTGAGTAATATCGTCTGAGATCATGACGGGCGTCCCGGCCGTTTAAATGTCAATGATAGCCGTGTTTAGCGGCAACTCGAATACACAGCGTCTCATTTCCGACGTATCGGGCGTGCGGCTTTTCGACTTTGGCAGCGAGCGCGACAGCCATTTCATAAGCGTGAAACATGCGTGAAGCAAACATGAAAATGGCACGCGCGTGCTGTAAGAACGCGGCGCTCGAACGGCGGAAAAAGCGCTATGGGCGACGTCCCGGTATGCTTGTGGCCCGATCAAAATCAGGAGCCTTTTCATGTCCGTTTCAATGTATCGCGCGACTGTTCCCGTTTTCATCCGAAGCCTTGATGTGCTCGCTTCCCTGCTCGACAAAGCCGCCGCCCATGCGAAAGAAAAAGGCTTGAGCGACACCGACCTGACAAGCGCACGGCTAGCCGACGACATGCTGCCGTTCGCAGCCCAAGTCCAGCGCGCAAGCGATACATCGAAGGCATCGGCGGAACGTTTGTCGGGCGTCGCCGCACCCCGCTTCGAAGACACCGAAACGACCTTCGCGGAACTGCGGGAGCGCATTCTGAAGACGACGACGTATCTGAAAGGTATCGATGCCGCGACGTTTGACGGGGCTGACACGCGTGTCGTGACCATCAAGCAAAAGGACCTTGAGCTGAAATTCAGCGGCGCGGAATATGTGTTCCAGTTCGGGCTCGCGAATTTCTATTTCCATATTGTCACGGCTTACGACATCCTCCGGCACCTCGGCGTACCGGTAGGAAAGATGGATTTCCTCGGGCCGCTTCAGCCGGCGTGATCCGTTACGGAGACTAAAGACAACCGCCGCCCGGCTCAGGTCCGCGCGGCGATCTGCTTCTGCCAGCTGGTCAGGATGCGTCGCGCGAGCACGTTGTAATCGCCGCCGAAGTGGTGATCGCCCGTGGTCTTCACCACTTCTATCCCTGTCTGCGTCAGTGCGGGACAGAGCGTATCTTCCTCGGCCGCGCCGTAGATGCACTGCACGATCGACGGCGGCAGTTTCGCCAGTTCGGGCCGCACCTTCAGTGCATTCTTGCTCGCCGGCATGCCAAGCCAGCCGGTGACGCGAATCTGGAAATCGGCGTCGGGCGAAAAACCCATCAACGATACAAACGACACCTTCGCGCGCACCGAATCCGGCAGCCGGTTATAGGCGAAGGGCATCACGTCGGCGCCAAACGAATAGCCGATCAGTGCGACGTGCTCCGAGTGCCAGCGCGCGCTGTAAGCCTGGATCACGCGTGCGAGGTCGTGACTCGTCTGCTCGGGCGTCTTCGCGCTCCAGAAATAACGCAAGCTGTCGATGCCGATCACCGATACCCCGTCGTTCTGCAACGACTCCGCGACGGTCTTGTCGAGATCGCGCCAGCCGCCGTCGCCGGAAATCACGATGGCAAGCAGGTTCGCCGGGCGCGCGGCGGGCAGCTCTATGAGCGGCAAATCCGACACGTCTTCGTCGCGGGGTTGCTCCACCTTCAGATGCGGCGTGGCGAGCGCGAGCAGCGCATCGGCCCGGGAGCTGCTGGCGGGCTGCGTGGTTTTATCGAAGAAACCGGGCAGGCCCTTCGCATGCGTGATGGTCGGATCGGGCGGGCACAGGTTGAAACGCGCGTCCAGTCGCGGATCGGGATTCAGTGCAAGTGCGCCCGCGACCGTATTGTCCGGCGCCTGCGCCAGGATCTTGGCAGCCAGCACACCGCCTTGGCCCGTGCCCATCAGGATCGGCGCGAAATAACGGCTTGATTGCACTTCGCGTTCAAGCTGATGGCTCACCGACTCGGCATCGCCGACCAGGTTGTGGCAAGTCTCCTTCTCCGCCGGCAACTTCGCCGCGTAGCGCGCCGTGTCCACCCCAACGACCATCGCACCGTTTTTGGCCAATGCGCCGGCGGTTTGCGTGTCGGCAGGCGTCCAGTTTTTATCGGAGAAAAGCACGACAAAACCGCGCATGGGGCCGGCGGGTTTCGTGAACGTAACATCGCCATAGCGGCCGCCCGGCAAGGTACCGGCATGGGCCATTTCACGCGCCATTGAGACCGATAACAGCGAAAACAGCGAAACAACCGCCAACTTCTTGAAAAATGTCATGAACGCCAGCCCCCCGCCAGCAACGAGAGATCTGCGAGCGTGAAAAACACGCCGACCGAGCCGGATGCCGCGAGATAACGCGGTTCCCAACGCGGCTGGAACTTGCTCTTGAAACCGCGCAAGCCCCGGAAATTATAGAAACGTCCGCCAAACCGCCAGACCAGCCCCGCCAGCCGATGCCACGGAGAAGCAAGCGGCGTCGGCTGCATGCCGGACAAAGGCGCAATGCCCAGGCTCAAGGTCTGGAACCCGGCCTGCTTCAAATGCAGCGCGAGCTTCGTGAACAGGTATTCCATCGCGTACGGCGACGCGTCAGGCTGGTGCCGCATCACGCCGACCGTGGCTTCGGTATTCAGGTCAGTCGTCATGAACGTGACGAACGCCACCGGCTTGCCTTCCTGGCGCACCAGCAACACCGACTGCGCGGCGAGGTAATCGTCGGTGAAGGCCGCAACCGAGAAGCTTTTTTCCCGCGCCTCGCGGCTCCCGAGCCACGCATTGGAAATCTCGCGCAGGATCGGCATGGCATCAGGCACGTGGCGCGTATCGATGACTTCCACGTCGAAACCGTCACGTTCGCCACGCTTCAGCGCATATCGCAAATGGGCACGATGCGATCCCTTCAGGTCAAAATCCTCCAGCACCACATGCGCCTCCTCGCCGAGTTTCATCAGCGTGAGACCGGCGTCGAGGTAAAGCGGCAGCGCGTCGGCGCGAACCTGATAGAACGCCGCGCGGCCATTGTGCGCATGCGCCATTTCCACGAACCGGCGGATCAGCTCCGCCCATTCGCGGCGCGGCCCGACCGGATCGTGCAACGCCGCCCAGGTCCGGCCGTGTTTCGCATACATCAGGAACGCCTCGCGCGAGGTCGAGAACAGGAAACTCTTGTCGCCCATCATCGCGAGGCCGGCGTCGCTGCGCTCCTGCGCGCGGAAGATGCGCGCGGCATCGAGCAGGTCCTGCGGCGCAGGTTTCTCGAAGCGGCCAGCCGCCGGACGCAACAACTGCCACACGGCGAACAGCGCGGCGGACAAGCCCGCTGCGAGCGTCGCGCGCAACGCCCGCGGAGCGCGTTCGTCGAAGGCGAATTGCCACCAGAGGTCGCGGCTGTAATTGACATCGCGAAAAGCGAACAACATGATCCACACCGCCAGCCCGATCACCATCCCCACCGACACCAGCCAGCTCGCCGTGAACCGCTCCGTCAACAGCGACGAACGCCGGTTGAAGCGGTCGCGGGTGGCGAGCAATAACGTGATCAGCACCGCGAGCACGCCGGTTTCGACAAACGCCAACCCCTTTGCCATCGACAACGCCAGGTTGGCCACCGCGAGCGCGATGGCGAGCCACCAGGCGGCATCGAGACGACGCAGCAAACCGCGTGCAACGAACAGCAGAACCACGCCCAGCACGCTTCCCAGCAGTTGCGAGCTTTCGAGCACCCACAACGGCAAGACGGCTTGCAACACCGCGATCCGTTTGCCGAACGCGGGCGTTGCACCAGAAATCACGAGCATGCCGCCGACCACGAAGGTCACCACGCTCAGGAACACAGGTGCGAGTTGCGACACATTCGATGGATTCAGGAACGCGAAGCGCCCCTTGAGCGCCCGACCTTCGAAAGCAGCCAGCATGAAGGTAGCGGCGATCAGCGGCAGGCCGAAATAGATCGCGCGATAGGCGAGGAGCGCAGCCAGCATCTCGGGTGTGTTCACGCTGCCGCCGAGCGCGAACACCATCGCAGCCTCGAACACGCCGACACCACCAGGCGTGTGGCCGATCATGCCGAGCAGCATGGCTGCGGAAAACACGGTCAGGAATTCGCCGAAGCCCACCTGGGCGTGCGGCAACACGGCCCACAACGCGAGCGCGGCGGCGCATACGTCCAGGGCGGCGAGCAGGAGTTGCGCAACCAGGTCGCGGCGCGCCGGAATGGTGACGGCAAGCCAGCGCCAGTGCGTTTGCAGGGTTCGGGGGGCGGCACGGCACAGCACGATCATGGCCGCGAACCCGCTCAGGACCGCGCCGCCGCTGACTCGCAGGATATCCGGGGATACACGCAGCATGGCGGCCAGGGTATTGGCGGCGCACACCATGCCGATCGCTGTCATCAATGCCAGCGCGAGCGCCAGCGTGACGCTCGTGAATACCGTCAGGCGACCGACCTGCGCGGGCGTGACGCCTGCAACGCCATACACGCGACAGCGCACCGCGCCGCCGGTCAGGGCGCCGAAACCGGTCGCGTTGCCGAGTGCGGAGGCGACCGTCGCCCCGACCCACAATACGGAACGGGGCACTTTGACGTCGAGGTAGCGCAGGCCGACAGCGTCGCGGCCAGCCAACGCCACGTAACTCAGCACGGTGGCGGCAAGCGCCCCGGCCCATGCCTCGAAGCGAAGCGCGCGCAATTCGTGAACGACCGTTTTATAGTCGACGGCGTGCGACAGATGCTGGAACACCACCAGCAGCAACGCGCACACAACCAGCGCGAGAACGGGCGCGGTAAATCGGCCGAGACCGTGGCGCTGCAATCGCCACGTTTTCGGCAAACGAAGCAGCGCTTCCAGCGAAAGATTGGAACTGACACTATTTCTGCGAGACATGCGGATTACCGGACTTGCTCCAACGCCTTCTGTCCTTGCGGCCCATAGGCGTTTTGTTGGTTCTTGGTTCTGATCGGCACATGCCGGGACCGTTTCGCGACTATCCGGCGCTCACTCAGATTTCAAAATCCTGAATAGAACGTTACGGTTAGCAACGGCTGTATAACGGCGTAGGTTGACGGGACTTAAGAAAAGTGTGCGAGTCTATGCTGTTCGGACGAGTCCAGCAGCGGTTTTGTATCGGTTCCGGCCGTTTTCTTCACACCTGATCGGGCGAGCGGTTAGCATCTTGGCTCCGATGCACGCCCTCGGGCACACTCTCAGGCGCGGCATTTATCATCGATAAAGGTTCTACGGAATGAAAACGCAACGCCTCGCCGCCACTGCTGTGACCTTCGCCCTTTCTGTCGCCGTCCTCGCCCTGAGCGCCTGTGTGACCCAATACGATTCGCTGATCAAGACGGTGCCGGTCGGCTCCGGAACATCGAAGCTCAGGACGTTGCCGTTCGTCGCCTGCGTGAAGGCGAAATGGGCCACGCGGCCCCTGAAGATCGGCGAATACTCGCCGAACGCGGACGGCGACGTGATCACCGTCCACGGCGCGAATGGCCAGACGATGTTGCTGATTGACGCGGAACCGTCGGGGAACGGGACCGGATACACGATTTACGGCGATATCGTGGGCGCGTCAGCCTACGTGGCCGACGCCCACAAATGCGACTAATCGACGCAGGGCAGGATCAGCTCGCTGCGCTCTTGAGGTCGGTGTAAGCCTTGTGCGTGCCCACGATGCGCCCGATCAGATAACCATCCGACGCGCACCCATTCACCCGCTTGTCGCCGTTCCACACGATCTTGTACTGCTCGTCCTGCAAACGGATGGCTGATGGATCGAACTGGGGCTGCGGCGCACCGGCGGTCTTGCCGCCTTCGCGTGCCTGTTCCATCACGAGGCGATTCCACGTGTAGGCATAGCCGTATTGGACACCGTCGGCGAAGGCGTCGAGATCGCAGACCTGCTTGGGTGGCGTAATGGAGACTTCGGTCCGGTAGCCAGTAGGACCGCCGACTGCAATGCGCTGCGCGGCGGGCGCGCCGGAGGCATCCACCTGCGCTGAACGTCTCGGAGCGGGTTGCGGTTTGGCGGCGGCCACTGGCGCGGCGCTTGACGCGGGTAGCGCGCTGCTGGCGCTGTCGTTGGGAGGCAAGGGCGCACAGGCGCCAAGAACGAGAATCGATGCGGCGAGGCCAACGCCGCCTAGAGCCTTCAGATGGGTGGTGAAAATCACGCTTTTGCTGTCCGTCTCAAAATAAACCGAGCACTACCTTAACATTTTGAGATGAAGGCGTAGATTGTGCCGATTTTCGGAAAGGTGATCGGACGATGACGGAACTTGGGGAAAACGAACGCTCTGACAACGCTGGGAAACGCCAGGCCCTGGCTTCATTCAAAGAAAAAGCCGCTTGCGTGAGGCGAAGCGGCCTTCCTTGCAACACCTATCAATCAATACCAACCGGTCAAGCACCCTCCTCCAGCACCAGCAGGTTCTCATGCGAGAACCCGAGCGCCACGGGTTGTCCGCGTTCCGGCAGGCGCCGATTAGGATCGTTGAAGACATCGAGGGAAATCACGGACTGGTCCATGCGCGTCCTGATCCGCACCACGGCCCCGAGGAAATTGACCTCCTCCACGGTAGCCGCAAGCGTGTTGCGCCCGTTCGCCGGTGCTTCCAGCACAATGGCCTCGGGACGGACCGCGAGCATCCGCTGCTTGCCGGCATCGCTGGAATTGAGTGCGTGCGACGTCCGCAATTCCTGGCCGCCAACCACGATCTTCCCGCTCGCCGGATCCACTACCTGCCCCGACAGCAAGTTCAAGGTTCCGACAAACGACGCCACGAAACGCGTACGCGGAAAGTTATAAATCTCCGACGGCGTGCCGATCTGCTCCACGCGTCCTTCGTTCATCACCACGATACGGTCGGAAATCGACAACGCCTCTTCCTGATCGTGTGTCACGAAAATCGATGTAATGCCCAGTTCGCGCTGCAAGCTGCGAATGTCCTCACGCAACGAGACGCGGATCTTGGCATCCAGCGCCGACAGCGGCTCGTCGAGCAGCAGTACCTGCGGTTTGTTGGCAAGCGCGCGTGCAAGCGCCACCCGTTGCTGCTGGCCACCGGACATCTGCCACGGATACCGGTCGGCAAGATGAGGCAACTTGATCAGCTCGAGCATTTCCTTCACGCGCCCTTTGATCTCTGCCTGCGGCCGCCCCAGCACCTTCAGCCCGAAGCCGATGTTGTCCGCCACCGTCATGTTGGGAAACAGCGCGTACGACTGGAATACCATGCCGACCTTGCGTTGCCGCGTGCGCACGTGGGTGACGTCGCGTCCGGCAAGCTTGATCGTGCCGCGCGTGGGCGTTTCAAAGCCGGCAATCATTCGCAGCACCGTCGTCTTGCCGCAACCCGACGGCCCAAGGAAGGTGATGAATTCGCCGCGTTCGATTTGCATATCGAACTGATGCAGCACGGTGTTCGTACCGAACGTCTTGGAAAGGTTTTCGATCTCGAGAAGTGCCATGACAAGCCTGCCCTTTAAATTTTTTGTCCGGCGAGAGCGCGCGCCGAGCCGAAGACCTGAATAAGCCCCATCGAGGCCCACGTAATAGCAAATGCGATGATCGCGAGCGCCGATGGTTCATACGCCCGGTTCGCGCCAATCAGTTGCAGATACGGCCCGAACGCCGGACGGTTGAGCAAGCTCGCCAGCGTGAATTCGCCGATCACCACCGCGAACGTCAGGAACGCGCCGGACAGTATCCCGGAGCGCACATTCGGAAAGATGATCTTGAAGAGGATGGTCGGCCAGTTCGCCCCGAGGCATTCAGCGGCTTCGGTGAGCGCGCGGACATCGACGGCGCGCAGACCCGCATCGACTGAGCGATACATATAGGGCAAACACAACGTGACGTACCCGCAGATCAGCAGGAAATCGGTCGCGCGTTCATTCCCGGTGAGCGGCAGGAATGAACTGCTGTTGTAGATATGCAGATAGCCGAACACGATCACGATAGCCGGGATCACCAGCGGAAGCAGCGTGATGAACTCGATCAGCGGACGCAGCTTCGGCAAGCGCAATTGCACCCAGTAGGCAGTCGGGACAACCAGCAGCACCCCAAGCACGATAGCGAATACGCCCATCATGATGGAGTAGCCGAACGATGCCTGGAAATGCGGATCCGAGAGGACAACGCGGTAGGCATCGAAGCTGTATTGATCGCGACGCATCTTCAGGCTGAACTCCACGGTTGCTGCCAGTGGCAGCAGGAAGTACAGCGCGCCGATAACCATCGCGATCCACGCGCCCGCACGCGTCTGAGCCCGGACCTTGTTGTCCGGAGCCGGTGCCGGAGTCGGAGTGACTGTGGTGACGCTGCTCATCGACGGCCCCTTTCAGCGCGTGAGCGCAACCAGATATAACCACCGTTGGACAAGCCGGTCACCAGCACCATACCGAGCGCGAGCGCATAACCGAGATTTTCGTTGTGCAGCACGTCGCCGCGAATCTGCGCATACAGCACGATCGGAACGATGTTGAGCGAACTGCCAGTGAGCGCATACGCCGTCGCCACCGCGCCGAATGCATTGGCGAACAGCAGCAGCGTGGCGCCGAGCACGCTTGGCCAGAGAACAGGCAGCGCGACGAACATCCAGTAATGGTAAGCACTGCCGCCAAGACAATCGCAGGCCTCACGCCATTCGCGCTTCAAGCCGTCGAGCGCGGGCGTGATGATGAGAACCATCAGCGGAATCTGGAAGTACAGGTAGGTCAGCGTCAGCCCTGTGAAGCTCAGGATGCTGAAGCCCGTGGAATACAGGTTGATGCCAACGTACTTCTTCAGCAGCACCGTGACGAGCCCAACGCGCCCGAGCGTGCAGATGAACGCAAACGCGAGCGGTACGCCCGCGAAGTTCGACGCCACGCCAGAGAACGTCATCAGGGTCGGGCGAATCCAAACGGGCAACTTGCCCTGCACGGCGGCCCACGCCAGCAGGAGTCCAAGCACGCCGCCGCCCAATGCCGACGCCGCACTGACCTTGAAACTGATCCAGTACGCGTCGAGCACGCTCGGCTGCAGCAACTGGCGGAAATTCTCAAGCGTGAAATGGCCTTGCGGGTCCTGGAATGCGCCGACCATCAGCCAGGCGGTGGGCAGCAGCAGGAACAAGACGGCAAATGCAAAAAACGGTAAGACGCCGAGATAATTCCATGCGGGCGACACGCGTCGCGCCGCCTTCATGGGACTGAGCGACGGGTTCGACTGTCCCTCGCGCTCCTCATGTCCAGACATGGGCGTGGCGATCTTCGATGAGGTGCTCATGATGTCGCTCTTGACTGACAGGCCGCGCTGGGAGCCAGGCACAAAGCGCGAGCCGGAAGGGTAGCCAGACCTCAAGTCCGGCTACCATGCACTACGTTACCTCGTGACCCAATCGAGCAGTTACTTCACGTTGGCGCCGACCACCTGATCCCACTGCTTCGTAATGAGCGCCTTCGAAGCGTTTTGCTCGTCGAGCGTCGGAAACACCACGTTCTTGTATGCCGAGGGCGGCGGCAGTTTGGCGAGCAGCGCTGCCGGGATCTTCTTGTTCGCTTCGAGGTCCTTGAAGCGGATCGGATGGCAGTAGCCGGTGAGCCAGCCAATCTGGCCTTCGTCCGAATACAGGTATTCCATCCACAGCTTCGCGGCGTTCGGGTGCGGAGCATAAGCACTGATGCCCTGCACGTAGACGCCAGCCACCACGCCCGTCTTCGGCACGACCACCGCCACCTTCGGATTGCCCTTCAGCGTATCGCGATCGGCCAGCGCGTTGTAGTCCCAGCGTACGACGATCGGCGTGGTGCCC
>DASYLW010000292.1:0-9289 GCA_036009385.1 Caballeronia sp. | reverse complement strand
AACCCGCCGCCGAAGGTGAATTCGGCCATCGTGCGGATGATTCCCTTCGCGCCGCATGAGTTGCCCGACGTGGATGACAAGGTGCTCGGCGAAGTCGTGCTCGCGGCGTTTTCGCAGCGGCGCAAGATGATGCGCAATACGTTGGGCGTGTATCGCGATCGCGTGGATTTCGATGCGCTTGGGTTCGACCTTTCGCGGCGTGCGGAAGAAGTGCCCGTGGCCGAGTTCGTGAAACTGGCGCAAGTGGTTAAGGCAGCGCAATAGCCAGTTTTAAGGCGGCAGGCCGGTTTGGATAAAGCGCGTCCTATCGTGCGCGGGCGTGCCGCGCCGATCGCGCCAACGCGGTTCTATCGGGCTGCGATCGCACCTGCCGCCGCTGACCTCATCTTTTTTATCTCACTATTCCAGGTTCGCTTCGGTCAACCGCGCGACCTCTGTTCTGCGTCTCTGTCCTCGTTGCTCCCATGCGGTTCCTGCATTCTCTGGATGCAAGGAATGCACTGGAGTTAATCCCCTCGATAGTCTCCAATTGGCAGCGCAACCGCGCAGCAGACTCTTATAAAGGGCAACCGCTTTAGCGGCATGACGCGGGTGCATCGGAGACGGACAACGGCTTCTTTGATTCGTGGCGAACAGGCAAGGCCTGATCGCCGCATTACGAGATCACGAGGAGACGTATGAACAGGTCGGGACAACTTGGAAAAACGGGCAGGTTGAAAAAATGGTGCAAGGTGAGTTACGCGTTGCTGCCCGCCGCGTTCGCCAGCCAAATGAGCCACGCGCAATCCAGCGTGACGCTCTACGGTATTGCCGACACGAGCTTGCGTTATCTGTCCAATGCGGACACGAAAGGTAACGGCCGCTTCCTGATGGGACCCGGCGGCATGAGCGAGAGCCGCTGGGGCGTCAAGGGTGTTGAAGACCTGGGCGGCGGTTGGTCGACCACCTTCAAGCTTGAAAACCGCTTCTTCCTGAACACCGGCCAGAGCGATCCCACCATGCCGTTTTTCAACGAAGCGCAAATCGGCTTGCAATCATCCACTTACGGGCAGGTCGTGTTGGGCCGTCAGTACAACGTGATGATTGAGGGCATTGTGATGGGCGGCTACTCCAGCAATCCGTGGATTCCCTTCGACTTCAACTTCCAGCCCGAAGTCACCATGACCGGCGGCATCTGGAGCAGCAACCAGATCCAGTATCACGGCAAGTACAAGGACTTCCGTATCTCGACCGCGTATTCGTTCAGCGGCAACGCTGGCCATTTGGGATACGGCAGCCAGTACGGCGTGGCCGCAGCCTACGCGCCCGCGAACGGCCCGGTCACGATCGGTGGCGCGTTCAAGGAGACGAAGGACTCGATCAACGGCAGCACTGCAAAGGCGTGGACCGTCGGTGGTTCGTACACGTGGGACAAGACGCGTTTCGCGCTGGGTTATATCGTCAATCAGAACGACAAGGGGTTCTCCACCTTCGCCAATGGACCGTTCGCCGCGCCAGGACTTGCCGCGCTGAAATGGTCCGACTTCAAGAAACGCCGCATGATTCTGGGTGGTGTTACGCAGCAAGTCGGAGCGTGGCACCTCGCGGGGAACGTGTGGCGCACGCTGCAGGACGGCAAGACGCAACCGCAGGATGGCTCGGCGTGGCAATTTCAACTGGTCGCCGACTACGACCTCTCCAAGCGCACGGACGTGTATCTGGAAACCGACTATTCGCTCTATAGAGCCGGTCTGATTGGCTCGCAGTTGCAAGGGGTCAACGCGGTCAGCCTCGCGCAGAAAAGCACGCAGCTTGGCGTGATGGCCGGGATTCGGCACAAGTTCTGAACCAGGACCGGCGGCATCCGACGCATAATGCTACCGGTCTTTTGCCAATTTTTCGCGAACGTCCGGCGCTGGTATGGACGGCCTCGCAGCAGCGGGCGATGGTACAACCAGCCGGCTTCGAAACCAGCGATCAATCGATTAGGGTTCCGTTTTAAATCATGCATGAGATCAATTCGCGGCGTCTTGCGCATCTGGTTGCGCTCGCCGAGGAGGGCAGTTTCGCGCGTGCGGCGGAGCGGGTTCATCTGAGTCAGCCCGCGCTCAGCCGAAGTATCCAGGCGCTGGAAGACGAGTTCGAGATCAAGCTCTTCGATCGCGCAGCACGTGGTGTAGCGACAACCGCCGCCGGCCGGATGCTGGTCGAGCGCGCTCGGCGAGTGCTGTTCGAAACACGTTGTCTTTTTCGCGACGTCGAGCTGATCCGGTCCGACGCTTTGGGCGAGGTGAGGATCGGCCTCGGAGCTTATGCCGCCGCTATTCTGTTTCCGGATCTGCTGGTCGAATTTGCGCGGCAGTTTCCTGCCATCAAGGTATCGGTTCAAATAGATGAAGCCAGTGTGCTGATGCAAAACCTGCGCGCGGAAGCGGCTGATTTCGTGGTGGTGGATCGTCGTGAAACGCCTGCCGCGCCCGATGTCACTACCCACCGCCTGACCAGCCACGACGGCGGCTGGTTCGTGCGCCCGGGTCATCCGTTGCTCGGACGTGCTCCGGTGCCGCTGGCGGCATTAAAGGATTATCCGCTGGTGTCCGTGCCGCTGTCCGCATTCATGGAAGATGCATTGCGGCGGTTGTTGAAGTTTCGCGCGCACGAAGCCATTCCCGTGCAGTTGGAATGTAACGATGTCGCCGTGTTGAAGGATGTGGTCGCGCGATCGGATGCCGTGGTGTTCTGTACGGCTTCAGTGTTACAACGAGATCCCGATGGTCAGCGCCTCGTGCGTGTGCCGATTGTTCATCCGCGCAAACTTGGGCTTCAATTCGCCCTTGTTTGTCTTGCTGACCGGACGCAATCCACTGCTGCTGACGTAGCGCTCGCCCTTGCCGGGCAGATCATGAATGACGCGAGCCGCGCCGCGCAGGCCGCCGGACGTGCGCGGTAGCCGGTGTGTTCAGGTGCTCAGGTGCGCCGCCGTCCAGCGGGTGCGTTGACCAGCGCAATGCCCGTGACCACGAGCGCCGATGCAATCATGAAACGCGTAGTGAGCGTTTCCCCAAGCAGTACGACGCCGAACCCGACACCAAAGATGGGTGTGAGAAACGAGAACACGGAGAGCCGCGACGCCATGTAGCGCGTGAGCAGCCAGAACCACGTGAGATAGCTCAGGAACGCGACCACGATTGCTTGATAGGCGAGGCTGGCGACGGCTGTCAGCGTGATCGTGCTCACATGTGTTTGTCCGAGTGCGAACGCGAGCGCGAGTAAAACAATCGCCGATACCCCGAGTTGGTAAAACAGCGTCTTGCTGGCGCTTGCACGAGCGAGCGGTGATGCGCGGATGACGACGGTTGTCGCTGCCCAGAACACGCCGCCGAGTACGCCGAGGGCGTCGCCAGCGGTGCCTTGCCACGTCGATGCGGTGCTCGTGATCGGGTGCAGGAAGCCGTCGGCGAAAGCGAGTGAGATGCCGCCGAACGCCAGCGCAATTCCCACCCACTGCACCCGCTTCAGCTTTTCTCCCGCGACGAACCAGTGCAGGCCAAGCGCCATGAAACACGGCGCGGTGTAGAGAAAGACGACCATGCGCGTGGCGCTCGTCAACGTCAGCCCCAGGAAAATGCATACAAACTCGCCGCCGAACAGCACGCCGGCGAGCAGGCCGGACGCGAGGGTATTGTCGCTGCGAAACAGCGCGACGCCGCGTGAACGCGTCCATAGCCAGACGAGGACGGTTGCTATGGTTGAGCGGATTCCAGCCTGGAGCAGCGGGGGGAACGATGCGTTTGCACCTTTGATGGCGACCTGCTGGAAACCCCACACTGCACATAGCGCGATCATTAGCAGGATGGCGGTGGAATCAGGCGCGCGACGCACAGGCAGGGTAGTGGTGCTCATTGATTATTATGTTTGTGTTTGTATTTGTGTTTTGACCGGTTGCTGAGTCATGTTTCTGGCGCATTCTGCCATTGATGGCCTGGGGCTGCCATGCGGCCGTGATGTGCGTGGCGTCCTGATTGACGGCGCTCGGTTTGCAGCCCACGATGTGAAGTGATTACCCTGGCGCGTTGTGCGCCGCACGAAAATGGCAAAGCGCTCGACTTTGTCAATGACGATAGATCGTTCTGGCAAGCATCAATAATTCAGGAAACCTGATGATAATTTGCGAGCGGTCAGCATCGGGCGGAAACGGATGAGGCTCCCGAAGGAGCCTCAAACAGCGAGATCGGAGATAACCAGCCATTGCTGGGCAACCATTACCCCCAAACCACTTCAAGCATGCTTCTCGATCAATTCGACCTTGTATCCATCCGGATCTTCAACAAACGCGATCACGGTTGTTCCACCTTTCACCGGACCGGCTTCGCGTGAGACCTTACCGCCGGCTTCGCGGATACGATCGCACGCTGCTGCCGCGTCCTCCACTTCCAGCGCAATGTGGCCGTATGCCGAGCCGAGGTCGTACTTGTCGACGCCCCAGTTGTAAGTTAGTTCGAGCACGCTGTTTTCGCTTTCATCGCCATAACCGACGAACGCAAGCGTGTACTTGTACTCGGTGTTTTCGCTTTGACGCAGCACTTTCATGCCGAGGATGCGCGTGTAGAAATCGATGGATCGCTGCAAATCTCCGACTCGCAGCATGGTATGTAGAAGTCGCATAATGGGGTTCCTGTGGGGAATGACGATGGGACGGATGGTCCGCCTTATCGTGTCTTTTAGCGTGTCTCAGTGAACAGCGCGCACGTTGAAAACGGCCACATCCAAAATTGTACCGCTCGTCGCAAAGGCTCGCAGCGCGCTGCACGACGCTTTTTTCCTCGCCGGCGAAGCGTCAAAGCAGCGGCAACAATTCGGGCGGATGATGCTTGAGCGTATGCCGTGCTTCGCGGAAGTCCGGAAAAATGGATTCGACCGTGGCCCAGAAGCGCGCACTGTGATTCATCTCCCGAAGGTGCGCGAGTTCATGTGCGACCACGTAGTCGATCACATGCACGGGAAAATGAATCAGCCGCCAGTTGAGACGGATCTTGCCGTCGCTGGAGCAACTGCCCCAGCGTGTAGCGGCGGACGACAGCGCATAGGTCCTGAACTCCACACCCAGTTTGGCCGCATACACCGGCAACCGCTCGCCAAAAACCTGCAGCGCCTGAAGATGCAGCCAGCGTTGCACACGCTCGCGAATGAGCTGAACATCTGCTACTGCGGAAAGGCCGAGCCACAGCACGCCGGTTTCGGTATCGAACGCCGGTTGCGTCGCGCTCTTGCCCGTTGTGCCCGGTGCAGCGGTCATCATGACGGTGACGGTCTGCCCAAGATACGGAAGCTGCGCGCCATCCTTCCATTCAATCCGAGGCACCGCGCGCTGTTCCACCCGCGTTTGCCATTCGGTCAGCTTCTTGAAGATCCACTTTTCCTTCTCGGCAATCGCGCTTTCTATTGCGCCGATAGTGACCCAGCGCGGCGCGGTAATCGCCAGACCGGTGCCGTCGATAGTGAAGCCGATCGTCCGGCGCGACGAACGTTTCAAGCGGTAATCGAGCATCTGCGAGCCGAGCACGAGTTGCCGGTTACGCGAACCGTCGGGCGCAAGGGGCCCACGCAAAGGCGGCGCGGAAGGGCTTGCGGTCTCGGTTGTATCGGTAGGTGCGACATCGCCACGCAATGTTGCGGGCATGGCGGGAGGCGGTGCAACGGGCGCGGCAGGCGTGCCCGACATAGCAGGCGATGGCGCCGCACTCGACAGCCTTGGCTCACTGGGGAGGTCGAGCGGCAGGTCGAGTTGCGGGTTGTCGAGCGCGGCAGCGGGACGCTGTCGCGAGGGGGTCTTCTGCATCGGCTCAGCTTGGCGCACGCGGCGCAGGAATGACGGAAAGAACAACGCTAACGATAGAAACGAACGTAACGAACCTGACGATAACGACATCCGGATCTACAGGCCGGTAGCCGCGCCCTGAGACCTGGAGTCAGGATCAGAGTCAGACCCGGAGGCGAAGCGATCGGCGGGACCGTACGAGTCCGGATCGATCCGACGCATTTCCGTTTCGATCCAGCGCTCCACGCGCAGGTTGACTTCTTCCGGCGTGAGTCCTGTCGTGTCGATCGGACGACCGATTGACATAGTGACTATACCCGCATATTTGAGAAACGATTTCCGCGGCCATACGTGTCCGGCGTTGTGGGCAATCGGCACGACCGGTGCGCCCGCCGCGCACGCGAAGCGCGCACCGCCTGACTTGTACTTGCCCTGCTGGCCCACGGGCGTCCGCGTGCCTTCCGGGAACATGATGACCCACGCTCCTTCGGCCATGCGCTCGCGCCCTTGCCGCGCCACCGAAGCAAACGCGTCCTTGCCCTGACGCCGGTCGATATGAACCATCTTCAGCATGCCCATGGTCCAGCCGAAGAACGGCACGAACAGCAACTCACGCTTGAACACATAGCAGAGCGGCCGTGGCATTAACGCGGGAAACGCCAGCGTTTCCCAAGCCGACTGGTGCTTCGACAACAGCACGGCGGGACCGTCGGGCAGGTTCTCCATGCCTTCAATCCGATAGCGGATGTTGTTCAGGCAACGCATCACCACGACGCACGACTTGCACCAGTAAGCGGCCATCCAGTAACGCTTTTCTGAGCGCATGAACGGGAACACGAGGAAGCACGCACACGCGTACGGCACCGTATAAACGACGAAAAAAACCATCAGCAACAGCGAACGAATGAAGCGCATCGGTTTGAATAAGTCTTATGTGATGTGACGAAAAATTCCTGCGACAGATCGGTCGGATCAGTCAGGTCAGTCGTGATGGGCGTCGAGGAAGTCGAGTGCGAAGGTGCGCAGGTCGTCGTGTACTTTTGTATTCGGCGGCAGATTGCCCGCCGCCAGCGTTTTACGCCCCTTGCCTGTCAGCACCAGATGCAGCGCAAAGCCGAGCGCTGCGCCTGCTTGCAAGTCGCGCAGCGAGTCGCCAACCATGGGCGTATCAGCGGGATCGATCTCGAAGCGCTCCACAATCTGCTGCAACATGCCGGGCTTCGGCTTGCGGCATTCACACTCATCTTCTTGCGTGTGCGGACAGAAAAACACCGCGTCTATGCGACCACCTACCGTCGCCGCCGCCCGGTTCATCTTTTCGTGCATGGCGTTGAGCGCAGCCATGTCGAACAGACCACGGCCTATGCCCGATTGATTCGATGCAATTGCCACGCGGTAGCCGGCCTGGTTCAAACGCGCGATCGCTTCCAGGCTGCCGGGGATGGCAACCCATTCGTCGGGCGACTTGATGAACGCATCAGAATCCACATTGATCACGCCGTCACGATCGAGAACCACCAGTTTTTTGTTTGCGTTGGTCGGCATGGTGTAACGCATCAGGCGGCAAGCTTCGAAATGTCCGCGACGCAATTCATCTGCTGATGCAGTGCGCCGAGAAGAGCCAGGCGGTTGTTACGCAATGCCGGATCTTCCGCGTTCACCATCACGTCGTTGAAGAAAGTATCCACGGCATCGCGCAACGCGGACAGCGCCGACAGCGCCTCCGTGTAATTGCGCTCTGCCAGTTGCGTTTGCACGCGCGGCGCAACTTGTTCGAGCTGAGCGTACAGCGCCTTTTCCGCAGCTTCTTGAAGGAGAGTTGGCTGCACGCTCGCCGGTACGCCTTCCGCCGACTTCTTCAGGATATTCGAAATACGTTTGTTCGCTGCGGCAAGCGATGCGGCTTCCGGCAACGACGCGAATTCGCGCACGGCGTCCAGACGCGCGACGATGTCGTCCAGGCGCGTGGGGTTCAGGCTCAGCACGGCGTCGATTTCAATTGCGTTGAAACCGCGCTCACGCAGCACGCCGCGCAGCCGGTCCATGAAAAACGCATAGATGGCGTCGGTTGAATCGACAACTTGCGGCATGTCCGCGAATTGCTTGTATGCAATACGCAGCAAATCGAACAAGTCGATGGCAAGGCGCTTTTCCAGCAGGATGCGCAACACACCGAGCGCGTGACGACGCAGCGCGAACGGATCTTTCTCGCCGGTTGGCTGCAGGCCGATACCCCAGATACCGACGAGCGTTTCCAGTTTGTCGGCCAAAGCAACCGCGCTGCTCACGCCCGTGGCCGGGGTTTCATCGCCGGAAAAACGCGGCTGATAATGTTCCGAACACGCGAGCGCGACGTTTTCCGGCTCGCCGTCGTGGCGCGCGTAGTAGGTGCCCATGGTCCCTTGCAACTCCGGGAACTCACCGACCATGTCGGTGATCAGGTCGGCCTTCGCGAGGAGGGCGGCGCGTTTCGTGACGGCCACATCCACGCCAATCATGGGCGCGATGTCGCCAGCCAGCGCTTCAAGCCGGTGCACGCGTTGCAACTGCGAACCGAGCTTGTTGTGATACACCACGTTCGCGAGCAGCGGCACGCGGTCGGCGAGGCGTTTCTTCTTGTCTTGCTCGAAGAAGAACTTGGCGTCGGCCAGACGCGGGCGGATCACGCGCTCGTTACCTTCGACAATATCGCCGGGCGTTTGCGTTTCGATGTTCGACACGATCAGGAAACGCGAACGCAGCTTGCCGTGCTCGTCAGTCAGCGCGAAATACTTCTGGTTCGTCTGCATGGTGAGGATCAGGCATTCCTGAGGCACTTGCAGGAACGATTCGTCGAAACGGCACTGATACACGACCGGCCACTCGACCAGCGCATTCACTTCGTCCAGCAACGACTCAGGCATCACTACGCGGTCTTCACCCGCGAACGCCAGCAATTGCGTGCGGATGGATTCGCGGCGGTCATCGAAATTCGCTACGACCTTGCCCTTCGAGCGCAGCGTCTCGGCGTAATCGTCGGCGTGTGCGATTGCAACAAAACCTTCCGACATGAAGCGATGCCCCAGCGTGATGTCGCCGGAGTCGATGCCGAGCGCGCTCACCGGCACAATTTCGCGGCCATGCAACGCGATCAGCCCATGCACCGGCCGCACGAACTGCACGCTGGTGCCGTCGGGGCGTTGATACGTCATCACCTTCGGAATAGGCAATTTGCCAAGCGTTTCTTGCAGAGCCGTCTGCAGGCCGTCGGCAAGCGTTGCGCCGGGTGCTGCGTAGCGCAGGAAAAACGCTTCGGCCTTGCCGTCCTGGGCACGTTCGAGATTGCCGATGGCGAAGTCGGGGAAACCCAGTGCCGCGAGTTTCTTCGCGAGCGGCGCGGTGGGCTGGCCGTCTTTGTCCAGTGCGACGGAAACCGGCAGCACCTTCTCGCGCACTTGCCGTTCCGGCGCGACTGCGCGCACGTTCTTGATGAGCACGGCGAGACGTCGCGGC
>DASYLW010000291.1:0-10116 GCA_036009385.1 Caballeronia sp. | reverse complement strand
ACCCCGGATGCGCGTCGCCTGCGGGCTTCTGTCGGCGTGCAGCCGAATCGCTCCTTGAACGCGCGGTTGAACGTCGATTCGCTCATGAAGCCGACCGCACAGGCAATTGCACCTATGAGTTCGCGCGCATGCAGTGGCGATTCGAGCCGGCGCATGGCTTCATCGAGCCGACGAGCGCGTACGTACTCCGCGACGCCGCCCATCGGTTCGAAGAGTTCGTAGAGCGCCGTTCGCGATACCTTCAGGATTTCACGCAGCCTCGCCGGGCCGAGGCTCATATCGGCCAGATTGCCTTCGATAAAACTCAGCGCCTGCGCGCGAATCACCGGCGTCAGGCGCGGGTCGCCGGATTGCTCCCAGCGCTCGGCGCGCCGCAGCACGCACGCCGCGACAAAATCCAGCGTCGCTTCGCCCGCCACGCGTGCCTGCTCGTCGTCCATCGCGCTCGCGACGCTTACCAGGCTGCGCATATGCGAAGCGATCAGCAGGCCGATAGGGTCGGCCGCCTCCCAGGACAATCCGTGCAGGCGCAACGCGCCGCCCGTGCGCCGGTCAATGGCCTGGCGCGGGATAGTCAGTGTCAGCATGGGCGCATCGCGAGTGAAGCCGACGTTTTCGACGACGAGGTCGCGCACGACGACCGACCCGAGCGACACCTCCTGGATGTCGCGGCCAAAGGTCGACAGCAGTGTGCCGTCAAGCAGGCAATGCACCAGGTAATGGTCGACGCCGGAGGTCGCTATCCTGCGGCGGGTGCGCTGAAATTCGGCGTCTCCACCCACGACATGCGACATGAGCAGCATTGAACCCAAAGGCCAGCTTTCCATCCTCGCGCGAAACGGCACGGACAGATCTTTCGGCCGCTGAATCTCGAAGATGGCGTCGAGTCCTTCGCGCCAGATTTCCTCCGCGTCATTCTCGGGGAAATCGGCACTGTCGAATCTGATGGGTGTGGACATGGCGTTATTCAGCCTCCATAACAGGGTTCGACTTGATTTTCCAGATTTGGCGGGTTCGGCTTTTGGCATTGCCCGACATCACAAAGAAATTAACGGCGTTTCACCGATAAAACTTTAGCATGGGTTTAAAACGGGTTGAAGGGAACGGGGAATTGTCGCTATTTCCCGATTCACTCTTTTACTATTAGCGTCAAGCGGGACAGTGACTGACCAGGACGGGAAATGGGCAAAGCAGCTTCACCCTCACGATTACAATATTCGATCTGCTTGCATTAATAGGGACGAATTTCTCTTGCGCGCTTGTGATTTGACAATCCGGTTTTCGCACGTAATGTCTGGCAAAAAATGTTTAGCAAGAAAATCGACGTTTTATCGAAAGCCTTTATCGTGAACCGGGGCGGCTTCTTTCAGCGACCGGTCAGACCTGGCATTAACGCGGCAGCAGGCATCCGGTCAAAGCTACGCCGGACGAGATGCCAGCGCACGCGCTCTTGTGATTGCGCATCCAGTTCAACCAGGAAACGCGTTTTCCCCGCGATAACCGCCCCGACCGGCGAGCCATCGCAATACAACACGCGATTACCCGGCAGCGCGGGCACTTTCTCCCCTGGCAGCAAGGTCCCGGCGAGATTCAAGGGATCGACGGCGCTTATCGCGATGAAGCTGCCGTCGGCGGGCCGTTTGCGCATCGTGCGTAAAAGCGGCACGGCTTCGGGCAACGCGAACTGCTCGCCCGCCAGACCCGCCACGAATCGGCCGCCGCGAATTTCACCGCGTGCCTCCAGCCGATGAAAGACTCGCAGCAAGTCACGCCACGGCGGCAGCCAGTCGGCCTCGCGTTCGAGCAAGCGCCAAAAGATCACGCCGTATCGACGCAACAAGGTCATCGCTACGTGTTCAATCGAATCGGTGCCGGGCGCGGCGCTGCTTTCAGAGCGGCGCAGCAACGCCCAACGGCCGGCGTCGTCCATCCCGCCAATGAAATGGCCCCGACCGCCGCGCCGCGGCCGCCGGCCGAAACTGTTGCGGCGCGCGGCCGGCGCGAGCAACGCACGCAGGCCGGCGAAGCTATCGGCGTTCACCAGTCCCAGCGACACCAGTTCGCCCAGCGCGGTTTCGAGTTCGGACTCCAACAGGCGAACGTCTGAACGCAGTTCATCGAAGAACATGGCGCCGTGTTGCGCGAGCGCGTCGAAGACAAGTTGCGCACGCGATGACGGTTCGGGTGATTGCACGGATTGCATCAGCGGATTCCACGCAGCCAGGTTGCGGCGCGGCAGCAGCACGATTGGCGTGGTGCGCACCGGACCGCCCGAACTGCGCGAACGAGCGCCCGGACGGCTCCAGACGACCTTCCCTGAGCGGCATAGATCGTCGAGCCAGGTCATCGAATAAGCGCTCAGGCGTGCAGGCAGGATCTCATCCTCCCACGCGACCGCGGGCGCTTCGTAGCCTTCGAGTTGTTCGATAGCGAGCATCAGCGCGTCGTGACCGTCGCCATGCGGATCGGCTTTTGCATCTGCGCTGACGTGTTGCCAGTCAAACAGGAAACGCATGAAATCCTGCAACTCGACCGGCTCGATTTCGCGCCGCAAACGCCGCACCGTGTATCGATGAATACGCGCCAGCAGATGCCGTTCGCACCACTCCTCGCCGGTTGCAGCCGGCGTGAAGCGGCCTCGCATCACGTAACCTTCCGCTTCGAGGCGGGTCAATGCGAGCGCTACCGACGAAACCGGCACCGCCAAAGCGCGAGCAATAACAGGCGCGGGCAGAGGACCAAAGCCGCTCAGGCGCGCGCGCACGATCTCGACGAGCGCATCGTCTTCGTTCCACGCTTCGTCGAAACCGGGAAGCGGGTTCAGCGGCGGCTGCATCGGCGCAACCGGATGAACAGCGCGCAAGCATGTCAGGCGCTCGACCGGCACCCATAATCCATCCACCGATGTCACTTGCAAACGCGTCGCTCGTCCCGACGCCGCGAGCTGTTGAAGCCACGCCGGCCAGCCATCGTTCGCGTGAGACTCGGCTTCAGTGATGCATGAAAGGCCCGCCAGCGCCTCGTGCATTTCATCGGCGTTGCGCACCGTTGGCCACGCTTCTTCGCGCACGCCCTCGATTGCCACGGCGTCCAGCGCGCCCAGGTCGTCGCTCGATTGCGGATCGGTCCAGCCGCGCGCGAGCACGGCCTGGGTACGGCGTTCCTCGATAGGGGCATCGTCGAGAAAGGCGTAAGGACGCGCCGATAAAACCTCCGCCGCCAACGGTGACGGCGCGGGCAAATCGCGCGTGACGAGCCGTACGTCGCCACTCTCGATGCGCCTTAGCAGCGCCAGCCACGCATCGCAATCCATCGCATCGTGCAGGCAATCATCGATCGTCTGGTCGACCAGCGGATGACGCGGCACGTCACGCTCGCCGACCACGTTTTCGATGCACGCCACTTGATCGGGAAACACCGTTGCGAGCAGGTCCTCGCTCTTCATGCGCTGCAATTGCGGCGCGACCCGACGGCCTCCTGCGTAGCGCGGCAGCGCGAGCGCATTGGTCGCGTTCCAGCGCCAGCGCACGCTGAACAGCGGCGCGTCGAGCAGCGCCTGGGTCAGCATGTGTTCCGCGGTATTGGAATGGAGATAACGCCAGACTTCGCCGAGCGGAAAACTGTGGCTTCCCGTCAGCGACAGGATGATCGCGTCCTCGGTCGCCGCAGCCTGTAATTCGAAGTTGAACGTGCGGCAAAAACGCTTGCGCAACGCGAGGCCCCACGCGCGGTTCACGCGGCTGCCGAACGGCGCGTGAATCACGAGTTGCGTGCCGCCGGAGGCATCGAAGAAACGTTCCATGACCAGTACGTCCTGCGTCGGGAGAACGGACAGCGCAGATCGCGAGCGCGCCAGATAATCCACGATCTGTCGCGCCGCATCTTCGTCAATACCGGTCTGATCAGCCAGCTTGGTGATCGTGATGTCGAGCGAGAATTCGCCCAGCCACGCATCTACTAGCGCGTGCAAACGCGCGATCGCCGCCGACAATTCATTGCTCCGTCCGGGCGCTTCGCCGAGCCAGAACGGAATGTTCGGCGGCTGGCCGTGTGCGTCTTCCACCCGCACTCGCCCACCCTCAACGCGCAGGATCTTGTACGACGCATTGCCGAGCTGGAACACGTCGCCGGCCAGGCTTTCGACCGCGAAATCCTCGTTGACCGTGCCAATCTGCAAGCCTTGCGGTTCCAGCAGCACCGCGAAGTCGGCGTTATCCGGAATCGCGCCACCCGATGTCACCGCCGTCAGCCTGCCACCACGCCGTCCGCGCAAGCTGCGAGTCACCGCATCCCGATGCACGTAAGCCCCACGCACACCGCGCCGGCTCGTATAACCCTCGGCGAGCATCCGCAGAACTGCGTCGTACTGCGTACGATCAACCGATGCATACGGCATCGCATTACGCACGAGTTCGAAGAGCGCGTCCTCGTTCCACTCACGGCACGACACTTCGGCGGCGATCTGCTGCGCGAGGACATCGAGCGGCGCCTGGGGAATGTGCAGCGCGTCGAGTTCACCGCGTGCCACGCAATCGAGCAGCGCCGCGCATTCGATGAGGTCGTCGCGCGACTCTGGAAAGAGCCGCCCTTTCGGCGTACCGCTTACCTGATGCCCCGAGCGCCCGGCACGCTGCAGGAAACCGCCGATCGAACCCGGTGAACCGAGTTGACAGACGAGCTCCACATCGCCGATATCGATCCCTAGTTCCAGTGAAGCCGTTGCAATCAGCACTTGCAGTTCGCCGCGTTTAAGCCGCTGCTCCGCGTCCAGCCGCTGCTCTTTCGCGAGACTGCCGTGATGCGCCGCGACCGCGGGTTTGCCAAGCCGCTCGGTAAGGTGGCGCGCGACCCTCTCGGCCATCCGGCGCGTGTTCACGAACACGAGCGTGGTGCGGTGCTGGGCGATGAGATCGGCGAGGCGGTCATACACACGCTCGCGCACATCGTTCGACATGATGGCTTCAAGCGGGATGGGCGGGAGTTCGAGCGCGAGATCGCGCTTCCTCACATGACCGACATCGACGATCGAGCACGCTCTATTGCCCGTCAAAAATTGCGCGACCAGTTCGATCGGCTTTTGCGTCGCCGATAACCCGATCCGCACCGGCGCTTCATGTTGATGTTCAACGCACAGCGCGTCCAGGCGTTCGAGACTGAGCGCGAGATGAGCGCCGCGCTTGTTGCCGGCGACGGCATGGATTTCGTCGACGATGACTGTACGCACCGTCGACAACATCGCGCGGCCGGAATCGGAACTCAGCAGCACGTAGAGCGATTCCGGCGTGGTGACGAGGATATGCGGCGGGCGCTTTTTTACCGCATTGCGCTCCTGGGGCGTTGTGTCGCCGGTGCGTACGGCTGCTCGAATTTCGACGGGCGGCAGGCCCAGCTGTTCCAGCTCGGTCGAGATGCCGGCGAGCGGTTCCTGCAGGTTCACGCGGATATCGTTGGAAAGCGCCTTGAGCGGCGAGACGTAGACCACGGTCGTCTCGTTGGGCAGCGGCTTGTTACTCGCCAGCGCCTCCCGAACCAGTTCATCGATTGCTGCAAGGAATGCCGTCAGCGTCTTGCCCGAGCCGGTTGGCGCGGCCACGAGTGTCGAACTGCGGGCCTTGATCAGCGGCCAGGCGCGCTTCTGCGCCTCCGTGGGCGCGGCGAAATGCCGGGTGAACCAGGCCGCGACGGCGGGATGAAAGCCGTCGAGCGGATTGGAAGTCGATAGTTTTGCAGCGGTCATATCGGTAGTTTATTAGCGGTCGGGAAAGCATGTTTGATCGCGTTCGGCGCGCAAGAAACCGGGGCGCCGCAGACGCCCGAACGACGCCTTTTTGCTGCTTCACTGATTTGCCGAGGACAGCAACGGTTGGACAACCGCTGACGGCCACTGCTGGCCCGCTGCTGGTTCTCGAAAAAAATGATCAAATCGATCATCGAAACGATCAATTTGCGCATTTCGCAAGACAGGATTACACTTCTTTTTGACTGTTTCAATCAAACACGTGATCGATTCGAGCATTGAACTCGGATTCGCTCGTCAAACAGGAGACCGTATGGCCCAGCTTCCCATCAAGCGCTCAATCGAGCGTGTTCCCGGCGGCATGATGATCGTGCCCTTGCTCATCGGCTCGTTAGTCGCGACTTTTCTGCCCGGCATGCCGAAGTTCTTTGGCTCGTTCACCAGCGCGCTTTTCACCGGCGCGCTGCCGATCCTGGCCGTGTTCTATGTATGTATGGGTGCAAGCATCGACGTCAAGGCGACCCCGTATCTGCTGAAGAAAGGCGGTGCGCTGTTCGCGGCAAAGATCGGCTCTGCGATTGTCGTCGGTATCGTGATGGGGCACTTCCTTGGGGAGCAACCCATCTCGTCAGGCCTGTTTGCCGGCGTCTCGACGCTGGCGGTCGTCGCCGCGATGAACGATACCAACGGCGGCCTCTACATGGCGCTGATGGGGCAATACGGGAGGTCCGAAGATGTGGGCGCGTACACGATCATGTCGCTGGAATCGGGACCGTTCCTGACCATGGTCACGCTCGGCGTGGCCGGGCTCGCCGCGTTTCCGTGGCCCACGCTTGTCGGTAGTATCTTGCCGCTTGCGGTCGGCATGCTGCTCGGCAACCTGGACCGCGAAATGCGCGACTTTCTCGCGCGCGCGGTGCCGGTCATGATCCCGTTCTTCGCGCTGGCGCTGGGGGCGAGTCTTGACCTGCATAAAGTATGGCAAGCAGGCTTGCTTGGTATCGGACTGGGATTGGCGGTGGTGGTCCTGACAGGAATTCCACTGTATTTCACGGATCGCCTGACGGGCGGCACGGGGGTGGCCGGTGTGGCGGCGGCCAACACGGCGGGTAATGCGGCGGCGGTTCCCGCATTGATCGCGGCGGCGAATCCGGTCTACGCGGAGGCCGCGAAAAGCGCGACACTGCTGGTCGCGGCGTGCGTAGTGGTGACTGCTATTGTGTCGCCCATCCTGACGGCGGCCGTCGCGAAACGCGTGAACGCTCGAACCGAAGCGCGCCGTACCGTGCAGAAAGTCCAGAACGAGGCCACGCGATGAACACCCGCAGCATGTTGATCGTCGCCGACGATCTCTCCGGCGCAGCCGATTGCGCCATCGCGTTTGCGGGTGCAGGACGCCGCACGGTCGTGACGCTTGAGACGTCCAGCGTGATGAACACCGCTGCAGAGACGGACAACGCGGATGTCATCGCCGCCGACACCGACACTCGCCGTCTGTCACCGCAGGACGCAGCGCGGCACACAGCCGATGCGTTCAACGCGCTGAACGCGCCCGGCCGGCGTTTATACAAGAAAATCGATTCGACGTTGCGCGGCAACTGGACGGCGGAAGTGGCCGCGTTACAGCCGCTCGCGGGCTTGGCAATCGTTGCGCCCTCGTTTCCCGCGACCGGCCGCACGCTGCACCAGGCACGCGTGCTGGTGCATGGCGAGCCGTTGGAAAACACGGAAACGTGGAAGCTGGAAAACGCCGGCAAGCCCGCGAATGTCCGGGCGATGCTCGAGGAAGCGGGCTTGCGCTGCGAGTCCATCGACGTAAACACTTTGCGCGGCGACATCAACTCGCTGCTAGACAGGATCAAGACAACGGCTGCGCAAGCGCTGATTGTCGATGCCCATACCGGCGATGACCTGAAGCGGCTCGCGCAGGCCACCGCGCGACTTGACCCGCGCGAGCAGCCGTTGTTCTGGGTCGGATCGGGAGGACTTGCACGCGAACTGGCATCGCTGCCCGATCTGTTCGATGTCGAGCCACGCGAAGCGCTCGTCCATGAGAAGCAGGAAGGCGCGATCCTGATCCTGGTCGGCAGCCTGTCTGCCGTGTCCGAACGCCAATGCGCGATGTTGCGCGAGCGCGCACGCGTCAGTGAATTGATCGTGCCGCCAGCGGTCTTGCGGGTGGGCAGCGAGCACACGGACTGGCGCGCGTGGCAGTTGAAGATTGGCGATTATCTCGAACGGCATCTCGACTTGCTCGTGCGCATTGGCCGGGACGACGCGTTCGATCCATTGGAAGGCGCGCATCTGTCGACCGCGCTCGCCGCGCTGGTGACGCCACATTTCAGGCATGTCGGCGGCTTGATCGCGACCGGCGGCGAAACCGCCCGCGCGATGTTGAGCGCAGCAGGTATCGGCAGTCTGGATTTGCTGGCCGAAATCGAAGCAGGCGTGGCGGTGGCGCGGCCTTGCGCGCCGCATCCGGCACGCCCCGCCATTGTCACCAAGGCCGGCGCATTTGGCAGCGAGCATGCGCTGTTCGGCGCGTGGGAGCATTTGCAAAGACTCCCCTTGCCCACGTTGCGAACGATCGACGCGGCCACCAACACACACTAACGCCCCTTAGAGCGAACCCAGCATCTGCCTCGCCTCAGAGCGCCCCACTTTATATGGAGTTTAACTAATCATCATGAGCAACACTCTCCCCGTAATCGGCATCACGATGGGCGATGCATCCGGCGTCGGTCCCGAGATCGTCGTCAAGAGTCTCACGCATAAAGTGGTCTACGAGCAGTGCCGTCCGCTCGTGATCGGCGACGCACGCCGCCTCGAGCAAGCCAACGAGATCGTGCACGGCAGCGCGAAAATTCGCCGCATCAAGGATGCGACGGAAGCGAAGTATGAAGCGGGCGTCATCGACTGTATCGACTTGAATCTGATCCCCGATGACCTGCCCTTCGGGCAGCTCTCGGCGGTGGCCGGCGACGCCGCGTATCAGTACATCGCGCGCGCCGTCGAGCTGGCGCAATCGCAACAGATTGATGCAATCTGCACCGCACCGCTCAACAAGGAAGCGCTGCACGCAGGCGGTCACAAGTTTCCGGGCCACACTGAAATGCTCGCGCATCTGACCGGCGTGAAGGAAGTCTCGATGATGCTGGTCGCGCCGCAACTTCGCGTGATTCATGTGACGACGCATATTGGCATTATCGATGCGATCAGGAAGATCGAGCCCGGCCTCGTGCAGCGCACGATCGAACGCGGTAACGCGACGCTGGTGAAAGCGGGCATTGCGAAACCGCGTATTGGTGTATGCGGCATCAATCCGCATGCGGGCGAAAACGGCTTGTTCGGTTATGGCGAGGAAGAGGAAAAGATCATCCCGGCCGTGAAGATCCTGCAGGAACGCGGACTCGATGTCACCGGCCCGCTGCCCGCCGACACGCTGTTTTTCCGTGCCGGCCGCGGCGACTTCGATCTCGTGGTCGCGATGTATCACGATCAGGGGCATGGTCCGGTCAAGGTGCTCGGGTTGGAAGCGGGCGTGAATGTGACGGTTGGACTGGAAGTGATCCGTACGTCGGTAGATCATGGGACGGCGTTCGATATCGCGGGTAAAGGGATTGCCGATGAACGCAGCCTGCTCGAAGCGCTGCGCCAGGGCGCGGAACTCGCAACGCGGCGCGGGTGAGTGGATCAGATGGCTCAGGTGGCTCAGCGCGCGGGCTCGTGTAACATCGGCGGCCTTGTTACCCGCATGAGCATTGACCGATGAAAGCAGCCGAGCGCCACCGCGCCATCCTCGATCTCGTCCTCACTCGCGACGCCAACGTAGAGCAGTTGAGCGAAGCGCTGGGGGTATCGGAGGCAACGGTGCGGCGCGACCTCACCATGCTCGCGAAGGAGCGCCGCCTTGTGCGCACGTATGGCGGCGCGACTGCGCTGGTCGGCGCGCATGAGCCGGAAGCGTCGCTGGAGGAGCGCAAGTCGACGCAGCGCGAACAGAAGGAAGCGATAGCGCAGGCCGCCGCGCTGCATGTGAAAGATGGCGACACGGTACTGCTCGATGGCGGTACGACTTGCGCCGCGCTCGCGCGTCATTTGAGTGCGCATCGAGAGTTGCATGTGGTGACCAATAACCTCTTGGCGGTGATGACGCTTGCCAATGTGCCCGGCATGCGGATCACGTTGATTGGGGGTGATCTGCGGGCATCGAGCATGAGCACGCTCGGGCCGTTGGCCGAACTCGTGCTGAGCCGGTTGAGCGTGGATCTGGCGTTTCTCGGTGCTGATGGCGTGGCGGCGGATTTTGGTTTATGCGAGGCCAGCGCGGAACAGGCTTATCTGAAGGATTGCATCATTCGCCGCGCGGCGAGTGTGGT
>DASYLW010000290.1:0-9930 GCA_036009385.1 Caballeronia sp. | reverse complement strand
AAACCCGTTAATCGAGAGTCATCCGATGCGCCGTGCCGAGGAGTCCCTGTTGAATCATTCCCCTGAAAACCCGAACGATTTCGTGTTGCTCGCGCCGTTCACCGGCCCGATGGTGCCGCTCGCCGATGTCCCCGATCCTGTATTTGCGGACGGCATGTTCGGCGATGGTATTGGCATCGATCCGCTGTCAGGCGAGCTGCTCGCGCCATGCGACGGCGTCATCACGCATCTCGCGCGCACTCATCACGCCGTGACTCTGCGCACGTCGCAGGGTGCGGAGATCCTGGTGCACATTGGTATCGATACGGTCGAGCTTGCGGGTAAAGGTTTTACGCCGAAGGTCGAGCAGGGCGCGAGTGTACGTACCGGCCAAGTGCTGATCGAATTCGATGCCGACTACGTCGCGCAAAACGCGCCGAGCCTCGTTTCCGTGATCGCGGTCGCCAATAGCGACGCGTTCGAGGTTATCGATCGTGCCGGCCGCGGCATGCTGAAGGCCGGGGAAAGCCAGTTGCTGGTGCTGCGCAGCAAGGGCGGCGTGAAGGCGGACGCGGCCCGCAGCGATTCGAATTTCACCGATGAAGCGCGCCGCAACGTGACGCTCGCGCATGCCGGCGGTTTGCACGCGCGGCCCGCTGCACGCGCCCGCGAAGCGGCGCGTGGTTTCGACGCCAAGGTGGAGGTGCGTTTCAACGGTCGTAAAGCGCCGATCGAAAGCGTGGTCGGTTTGCTCGGACTTGGCGCAGGTGAAGGCGCGACCATCGAGTTGCTTGGTGTAGGCGCGCAAGCGGCCGCGGCGATTGAAGCGGTCGCGGCGGAATTGCTGCGTGAAGCGCACGGTGAAGTGGAAGAGAAACCGGCGCGCACGCGATCGCCCGCTCCGGTCGCCGTCTCTCGGGACCCGGGCAAGCCGCTCGATCCGAACACGATCGCGGGCGTATGTGCATCGCCGGGAATTGCGGTCGGCAAGCTCGTGCGCTGGGATGACAACGACATCGCGCCGCCCGAGCAGGCAACCGGCACATCGGCCACCGAAAGCCGCTTGCTGGACAAGGCCATTGCTACCATCGACGCGGAACTCGACGAAACCGTCCGTACTGCATCGCAACGCGGCGCGGTCGGCGAGGCGGGGATTTTCGCGGTGCATCGCGTATTGCTGGAAGACCCCACGCTGCTCGACGCCGCGCGCGATCTGATCAGCCTCGGCAAGAGCGCGGGCTTCGCATGGCGTGAAGCGATTCGCGCGCAGATCGTGTTGCTGTCGAATATTGAAGACACGTTGCTGGCTGAGCGTGCTGCCGATCTCCGCGATATCGAAAAGCGCGTGCTGCGCGCGTTGGGCTACACGAACACCACGGCGCGGGAATTGCCCGACGAAGCCGTGCTCGCCGCCGATGAATTTACTCCGTCCGACCTGTCGTCGCTTGACCGCACGCGTGTCACGGCGTTGGTGATGGCACGCGGCGGCGCGACGTCGCATGCAGCGATCATCGCGCGCCAGATCGGCATCCCGGCGCTGGTCGCGGTGGGCGACGCACTGCACGCGATTCCCGACGGTACGCAAGTCGTCGTCGACGCATCCGCCGGCCGGCTGGAACACGCCCCGACGGCACTCGATGTGGAACGCGCGCGTCTTGAGCGCCAGCGCCTTGCCGGCGTGCGTGAGGTGAACCGCCGCACATCGCAGGAAGCGGCCGCGACACGCGACGGACGCACGATCGAGGTGGCGGCGAACATCGCGACACTCGACGACGCAAAAACGGCCGTCGATAACGGCGCCGATGCCGTCGGCCTTTTGCGCACGGAACTGTTGTTCATCCATCGCCAGTCCGCTCCTACGGCGGCCGAACATGCGGAAAGCTATCAATCGATTGTCGGCGCGTTGAACGGGCGCACGGCGATCATCCGCACGCTCGACGTGGGCGCGGACAAGGAAGTCGATTACCTCACGCTGCCGCCTGAAACGAATCCGGCGCTGGGCTTGCGCGGCATTCGCCTGGCGCAAGTGCGCCCCGATCTCCTCGACGACCAGTTGCGTGGTCTGCTCGCGGTGAAACCGTTCGGCACGGTGCGCATTCTTCTGCCCATGGTCACCGACTCCGGCGAACTCGTGCGCCTGAGAAAGCGCATCGATGAACTCGCGGCGGAAATTGGCCGGACCGATCCCATTCAAGTGGGGGTGATGATCGAAGTGCCGTCGGCGGCGCTGCTGGCCGATCAGCTCGCTCAACACGCGGATTTCCTGTCTATCGGCACGAACGATCTCACGCAATACACGCTCGCGATGGACCGTTGCCAGGCCGATCTCGCGGCTCAAGCCGACGGTCTGCATCCGGCCGTGCTGCGCCTCATCAAGGCAGCGACAGACGGCGCGGCGAAGCACGGCAAATGGGTCGGCGTATGCGGCGCGCTCGGTGGCGACCCGGTCGCCGTGCCCTTGCTCGTGGGACTGGGCGTGACGGAATTATCGGTGGACCCGGTTTCGGTTCCCGGCATCAAGGCGCTCGTGCGCAAACTCGATTACCCACTGTGCCGTCAGCGCGCTGAGGACGCCTTGGCGCTCGAATCAGCACAGGCAGTAAGAGCAGCAAGCCGCGAAATCTGGCCGCTGGACTAACACGTCCGTCCGGCAACCAGCCTTCGCGTTTATCACGTTTATTAGTAAAAAAGCTTCGATCGACAACATGTTGTACCAACACGATCAACGACAAGACACTTATCTCTGGAGAACCTGATGGACGCCAACCTGTTTGCAAGAATGCAGCGACTCGGCCGCGCGCTGATGCTGCCGATTGCCGTGCTACCGGTGGCCGGGCTGCTATTGCGCCTCGGCCAGCCGGATGTCTTCAACATCAAGATGATCGCCGACGCTGGCGACACGATCTTTACAAACCTGCCGCTCTTGTTCGCCATCGGCGTGGCGGTCGGTTTTGCGAAGGACAATAACGGTACGGCCGGTCTGGCGGGTGCGATCGGTTACCTGATCGAAATCGCGGTGATGAAGGACATCAACGACAAGCTCAACATGGGCGTGCTGTCGGGGATTCTTGCAGGTTGCGTGGCCGGGTATCTGTACAACAAGTACAAAGACATCAAGCTCCCTGAGTACCTCGCGTTCTTCGGAGGGAAACGCTTCGTGCCAATTGTCACGGGGGTGACCTGTCTGGTGCTCGGCATCGTACTTGGCTATGTCTGGGCACCGGTCCAGGCGGCTATCGACGCAGCCGGCGGCTGGCTGACCGGCGCAGGCGCACTCGGCGTGTTCGTGTTCGGCGTGCTGAACCGGATCCTGCTGGTAACGGGTCTGCACCACATCATCAACTCGCTTGCCTGGTTCGTGTTCGGCTCGTACACGCCCACCGGCGGCGGCGCTGCGGTGACGGGCGATTTGCATCGCTTCTTTGCCGGCGACAAAACCGCGGGCGGCTTCATGACGGGTTTCTTCCCGGTCATGATGTTCGGCTTGCCGGCAGCGTGTCTGGCCATGTTCCATGAAGCACCGAAGGAACGTCGTGCAATGGTCGGCGGCTTGCTCTTCTCGATGGCCCTGACCGCGTTCCTGACGGGCGTGACCGAGCCGATCGAATACACCTTCATGTTCCTCGCACCGGCGCTGTACGCGATCCACGCGGTGCTGACGGGTCTGTCGCTCGCCATTTGCTCGGCGTTGGGCATTCACCTCGGCTTCACGTTCTCGGCTGGGGCGATCGACTATGTGCTGAACTACGGTCTCTCGCAGCGCGGCTGGCTGGCGATTCCGGTGGGCCTGGTCTACGGTCTGGTCTACTACGGCCTGTTCCGCTTTTTCATCCGCAAGTTCAACATGGCAACGCCGGGCCGTGAGCCCGCTACGACCGACGCAGAAGTCGAATCGTACGACAACACGGGCTTCGTTTCCCCGACAGCCGGTGCTAGCGTGCCGCGCGCAGTACGCTATATCGCTGCCTTGGGCGGCGCGTCGAACCTGACGGTCGTCGATGCCTGCACGACCCGTCTGCGTCTTTCTGTGATGGATTCAGCGAAGGTTTCGGAACCCGAGTTGAAGGCGATTGGCGCGCGTGGCGTGTTGAAGCGCGGTGCGACGAGTGTGCAGGTCATCATCGGGCCGGAAGCCGATCTGATCTCCGATGAAATCCGTGGCGAACTCGAACGGTCGTCCGCAGGCGGCGCAACGCGGGCTTCGTCCACTCCGGCTGCTGCTGCGCCAATAGCCGCTGTTCCTGCTGGTGAACAAGGCCCGCTCGATCCGGACCCGGTGCGCTGGCTCGCCGTGTTCGGCGGCGCGACCAACGTGGCGTCGCTCGATGCCGTCGCAGCTACGCGGCTGCGGGTGGTGGTGCGCGATCCTTCATCGGTTGATCGTCAGCGTTTGTCGACACTCGATGTTGCGTGGGTTTCCGCCGATACGTTCCACATTGTCGTGGGCAACGCGGCCGATCGTTATGCCAGCACGCTGGCAACGCGCTTGTCGGCTACTGGTGGCGGAGCGTCGCCGATGCCGGCCTGACATGTAGTCGAGTCATGGAAGTCTTGATGTAACGACGGTTCGGGCCTGAATTTCAGGCCCGAACCGTTTTCAACTGCACGTTCTCTCTTTCTCACCTTCTCAATGAAATCCGATTATCTCGATAATGCAGGATTGCATCGTATAGGTTAATTAACCATTAATCTGTGGCAACAAGACGCATCGAATACACACAAAAGATTTTTCGAAAAAGTTGGATTAAGTTGGCGCTTGAAATCGCGCTACCCTTCGCCCGAGGCTGATTAAAAGTCTAAACGTAATATCTCAAAAACGTTGAAATCGGGCAAGGTATGAAACATAAATCCGGGTCAGGGTTTTGCAAGCGGTTAGCAATTTTCCCTGCTCTTCTTTTGTCAGGCTGTGGCGGTCAGATGGATCTTCTTGATCCAAAAGGCAGCATCGGACTGGCTGAGAAGAATCTTATTCTTACGTCCACCTACGCCATGCTGATCGTGGTCGTGCCAGTCATTTTTCTCACGCTTTACTTTGCGTGGAAGTACCGGGCATCGAATACATCGGCTGAGTATTTGCCTAAGTGGGCGCACTCTACCAAGATTGAAGTCGTGATTTGGCTCGTCCCAAGTCTGATCATTTTGTACCTGGGTATTTTGACGTACAAGAGCACACACGCGCTTGATCCTTATAAGCCGCTTGTGTCGGAGGTCAAGGCAATTAATGTTGAAGTTGTCGCGCTCGACTGGAAGTGGCTGTTCATCTATCCGGACCTGGGTATTGCCACGGTTAATCGGATTGAGTTTCCTGTTGGTACACCGGTGAACTTCAATATCACGTCAGATTCGGTGATGAATTCGTTTTTCATCCCGCAATTGGGTGGCCAGATTTACGCAATGGCCGGCATGCAGACCAAGCTCCATTTAATCGCGGACGAAGCAGGCGATTACGCAGGCATTTCTGCTAATTTCAGCGGACAAGGTTTCTCGGACATGAAGTTTCGCGCCGTGGCAACGACACCTGAAGAGTTTGCTGCCTGGGTCGCGAAGGTGAAGTCATCGCCGAGTCAACTCGACGGCCTGAACTACGCAGCGGTTGCCGCGCCGACCGAAAAGCATCCGGTCCAATACTTCTCCAAGGTCGACGCGAATCTGTTTCAGAACATCGTCGCGAAATATAACAACGGGCATGCTCGCAACATACCCGACCCGATCTGCCGCACGAAGGGGTAAGCCATGTTTGGAAATCTGTTGGGAAAATTAACGCTAGCGGACATACCGTTCGATCAGCCGATCATCATGGCCGCGGCAGCGTTCATGGCGCTCGTTGTGCTGGCCGTGGTAGTCGGGCTGACGTGGTTCAAGAAGTGGGGCTATCTGTGGAGTGAATGGCTGACATCAGTCGATCACAAGAAGATTGGCGTGATGTATATCGTGGTCGCGGTATTAATGCTGCTGCGCGGGTTTGTCGATGCGCTGATGATGCGCGCGCAACTCGCGCTCGCTTATAACGGGCCGGGATTCCTGCCGCCCGAGCATTACAACCAGATCTTCACGGCGCACGGCGTCATCATGATTTTCTTCATGGCGATGGCGTTCATGATCGGCTTGATGAACATTGTCGTGCCGCTGCAAATTGGCGCACGCGATGTCGCGTTCCCGTTCATCAACTCGCTGAGTTTCTGGATGACGGCGCTTGCCGCCGTCCTGATCAATATCTCGCTCGTGATCGGAGACTTCGCGCAGGTCGGCTGGCTCGCGTATCCGCCGTTGTCGGAGCTGCAATTCAGTCCGGGGGTGGGCGTCGACTACTACTTGTGGAGTTTGCAGCTGTCCGGCATAGGAACGTTGCTGACCGGCGTCAACTTCTTCGTGACCATCATCAAGATGCGCGCGCCGGGCATGACGTTGATGAAGATGCCGGTGTTCACGTGGACGTCGCTCTGCTCGAACGTGCTGATTCTCGCCACGTTCCCGATCCTGACCGCAACGCTCGCGTTGCTGGCGCTCGACCGTTACCTCGGCATGCACTTCTTCACGAACGACGGTGGCGGCAACGCCATGCTCTATCTGAACCTGATCTGGGCGTGGGGACATCCGGAGGTGTACATCCTGGTGCTGCCGGCATTCGGCATCTACTCGGAAGTCGTGGCTACATTCGCGAAAAAACCGTTGTTCGGCTACAAGACGATGGTCTACGCCACATGCTCGATCATGGTGTTGTCGCTACTCGTCTGGCTGCATCACTTCTTCACGATGGGTTCCGGCGCGAACGTGAATGCGTTCTTCGGGATCATGACCATGATCATCGCCATTCCGACCGGCGTGAAGATCTTCAACTGGCTGTTCACCATCTATAAGGGCCGGCTGGAGTTCTCGTCTCCGGTGTTGTGGACGATCGGCTTCATGATTACGTTCACCGTTGGCGGCATGACGGGTGTATTGCTGGCCGTGCCCGGCGCTGACTTTGTGCTGCATAACAGCCTGTTCCTGATTGCTCACTTCCATAATGCGATCATCGGCGGCGTGGTGTTCGGGTATCTCGCCGGCTTCACCTACTGGTTCCCGAAGGCGTTCGGTTTCAAGCTGAACGAAACGCTCGGCAAGTGCGCGTTCTGGTGCTGGTTCGTCGGCTTCTGGACCGCGTTCATGCCGCTGTACGTGCTGGGTTTCATGGGCGCGACGCGCCGCATGAATCACTACGACACACCGGGCTGGCAGCCGTACATGGTCATCGCTTTCATTGGTGCGTTGATCATCCTGCTGGGTGTCGTGTTCCAGGTCGCTCAGGTCGTTGTCAGCGTCATGAAGCGGAATTCGCCTGAGTACAAGGACGTCACCGGCGATCCATGGAATGGCCGCACGCTCGAATGGGCGATGAGCTCACCGCCGCCTGTTTATAACTTTGCGGTCGTGCCGGTGGTCCATGAACTCGACGCCTTCGCACACATGAAGGAACGAGGCCGCACGCGCCATGCGCGCGAGGACTATCGCGACATTCACATGCCGCGCAACACAAGCGCCGGTTTGGTTATCGGCTTGTTCAGCCTGGCGATTGGCTTTGCGTTGGTCTGGCACATCTGGTGGCTCGCGATCGCGGGGCTGCTGGGCGTGGTCATCACGCTGATCCTTCGTAGCTACGACGACGACATCGACTACACCATTTCCGCTCAAACCGTCGCCGGCATGGACGGCACGCCGACGACGCCAGCGCGGACGCGGGATCTGCAGGAGGCACTGTAATGTTGCAAAAGACTATCCCACTGGATCTACCGGGATCGCACGATGACCACGGCGCGTCGAATACGGTGCTGGGGTTCTGGGTGTACCTGATGACCGACTGCATTATCTTTGCGTCGTTATTCGCCGTGTTCGCTGTCATGGGCCATCAGTTCGCGGGCGGCCCTACCGGCAAGGACGTGTTCGAGCTTCCCCTCGTCATGCTGGAAACCGCCATCCTGTTGGTGAGCAGCATCACCTTCGGCTTTGGCATGTTGGCCGCTCACAAGGGCAAATCGACCGCGCTGCTGGCGTGGCTCGGCGTTACGTTCCTGCTCGGCGTGGTGTTTATCGGCCTGGAAATCCACGAGTTCAGCACGCTGCTCGCGCAGGGCTACGGCCCTGATCGCAGTGCGTTTTTGTCAGCGTTCTTCACGCTGGTCGCAACGCACGGCTTGCACGTCGCCGTTGGCCTGATCTGGATGGTGGTCCTGGCGGTGCAGGTGATCGGCAACAAGAAAATCACTCAACGCGATCTGACGCGCCTCACGTGTCTCAGCCTTTTCTGGCACTTTCTGGACATCGTGTGGATTTGCGTCTTTACCTTTGTTTATCTGACGAGCGTCGTATAAATGGCAAACGCACATTCAATCGATACTGGCGCGGGCCACGGCAGCGTGCGCTCGTATGTCATTGGCTTCGTTCTGTCGGTCGTGCTGACGGCTGCGGCTTTCGGACTGGTCATGCAACAGGTGTTCGGGCCAACAGAATCGATCATCGCCATCGCGGTGCTCGCGTTCATTCAAATCCTCGTGCATCTGGTGTTCTTTTTGCACATGAACACGTCGTCATCGCAACGATGGAACCTGCTCTCGCTCGCATCCGCCGTTCTGGTGGCGGTGATCCTGATCGGTGGGACGTTGTGGGTACTTCATAACGTCGGCGCACACATGATGTCGCGCTGAGCTCGCAGGCAGTCTCTGCTGGGTTGACGCCTGGCGGCGCCAGAGGGAAACCTCTGGCGCCGCTTTTTGCTCGTGCGCGCCGGCTTACGATTGGGTCACTTCGCGTGCACGCGGATCGAGCAGGCAAAGAAAAAGCCCGCCGTCTTCCGACGGCGGGCTTTCAAGTCTTCAGTACGTACGAACTTCAGCACCGCGACTTAAGCACCGCCCAAAGTCAGCGGTGAATCCCAGGCGCTAAACCCTCAGGCGTACTCATGCAGCGCCGTGCGCATTTTTTTCATTGCGCTGGCTTCGATCTGACGAATCCGTTCAGCCGACACGCCAAACTCGTCAGCGAGTTCATGCAGCGTCTTGCCGCCCGAGCCGTCGTCTTCCACTTCGAGCCAACGCGCCTGAACGATCCGGCGACTGCGTTCGTCGAGCGATTCGAGCGCGGTCGACAACCCTTCGCTTTGCAGCTTGTCGAACTGACGCGACGCCAGCACGTTGGTCGGCTCATTGTGCGAGTCGGCCAGATACGCGATAGGCGCATACGATTCCTCGCCGTCGTCGATCTGACCTTCCAGCGCAATGTCGCCGCCGGAAAGACGCGTTTCCATCTCCGAGACTTCCTCGCGCTTCACATTCAGCTCTTTCGCCAGGTTGTCGACCTCGTCCGGCGTGAACGCATTGTGTCCGGTCTTGTGGCTGCGAAGGTTGAAAAACAGCTTGCGCTGCGCCTTCGTGGTCGCCACTTTCACCGTGCGCCAGTTACGCAGGATGTACTCGTGAATCTCGGCCTTGATCCAGTGCATGGCATACGACACCAGCCGCACGTTCTGTTGCGGATCGAAGCGTTTCACGGCTTTCATCAAGCCGATATTGCCTTCCTGAATCAGGTCGGCGTGGGGCAGCCCATAACCCAAATAATTGCGGGCAATCGATACCACCAGCCGCAGGTGCGACAGCACGAGCTGACGGGCGGCGTCCAGGTTGTCGTTGTCACGGAATTCGGTGGCGTACTGACGTTCTTCCGACGGCGTTAGCATCGGAATCCGGTTGACAGCCGAAATGTAGGCGTCGATGTTGCCGATCTGGCCAGTCAACATGGACGACTGCGCAAACGTCAGCGCACCTGCCGAAGCGGCCTTGGCCGGCGCCGAGTGTCCAGTATTCGGGAGGGTCATCGCATTGGTCACGCTTGTGTGCTCCTTATCAACAAAAAACCCGATGAAAAACCGGGTCTAGCAGGATATTAGCACTCTGCTATTTCGAGTGCTAAGGATTAGAG
>DASYLW010000289.1:0-7660 GCA_036009385.1 Caballeronia sp. | reverse complement strand
CCGGGAAGGCCGGCGAACATATCGACATGCAGTTTCAGCAGAATGAATTTCAGCGATCCTTTTCCCGGCGGTGCGCCTAACGCCTGAGCGGTACGGGCATCGACAGTCGTGCTTTGGCTATCGTCAGGCGGAGTATCGGCGTGCGGTGCTGTGACGATGATCGGAAGCATCGGCCCATCGGGTTCCCAAATCATGTATTGCGGGACGTGCCCCGGATTTTTTGTCAGCGCTGAATTCAGGATTGCGTCGTAACTCGCGCGGGCGTTGGATTGATGCGCGGGGAGTTCGGGAGCTTCGATAGCATCGCCCAGGAGCACGTCGAGCTCGTGGCCGAACACGAGCGGCAACCCCGTCAGACAGAGCAGCAGCATGAACGCCGTGCAAACAATGCTCGTCCATCGATGAATGAAGGACCAGATGCGGAGGGAATGCGCAGAGGGCATAGAGCGGAACGGGGTGATTGTCAGTTCGATCGCGAAGAGCGGCGCGGCAATGCGGACGGATGGCATCGTTCGCGAATTTGATTGGAAAGGGGCGTCGGACGGCAATACCGATCGGTCTCGACGCGATCAGTTCACACCGTCCAAATGAGAATGATTATTCTATACAACTGGCGAGAGTTAGCTCTCGATTTGCTTAATCTTTACGTTTCGCTGGCAGATGGAATGGCATCGCGTCCTTCACTGGCGCGTGGATTAGGACTCTTTGCGATCTTCAAAAGCAAACAAAACGAAACGATCCTGGTCCGCGCAACGTGTACCATCAAGGGTTCGATCTAGCTCAACTCTTTCGCATCACTAATTTTTAACCATCGCTCATGTCTAGCCACCACGTACTCATTTGCCTGCCCACCTACAGCGAAGAAGTGCACATCAATTTCGCCTTCTCGCTGCTCGATCTGACACGCGCATTAACGGATTCGGGATCGAGCTACGAAATGTTGCACGTTGCGTCCTCGCAGATCGTTCGTGCGCGAAACTTCTTCGCCAACTATTTCCTGAATCACCCTAAATTCACGCACCTGCTTTTCCTCGATACCGACATGAAGTTTCCAGCCGAAGCCGTCATCAAGCTTTTGGCTGCGAACAACGCCGTTTCCGGTGTCGCGTATCCGTTCAGAAGACAGGATCTGGACCGAGCCATCACGTCGGCCGATGCCGGTTTATCCATGCGCCAGTGGCTGGAAAAATACGCTGATTACACCTTCGCTCCAATCACGGACCAGAACGGCGATGTTAATTTCGTCAAAGGGTTCGCCGAAGCGCGGCATATTGGAACGGGCGTTTTTCTCGCGCAACGAGAAGCGTTCGAAGCGACCATACCGTTCTCCGCATGCTATTCGCCGCCAGCGCAATATAAGCCATCGATTCCGAACGGAAAGTTCTATGGCTTTTTTGAAACGATCGAAGAAGACGGTGTGTATTTGGGTGAAGACGTATCGTTTTGTCTTCGAGCACGACAAGCAGGATTAACGATCTGGGCGTTGATCGACCAGACCGTCGTTCACTACGGAGCATCGGAGGTATCGGGACAATATTTGCAAGCCATGCGACTCAACGGGAAAGTCACCTGACGCTCACAAACGCCGCGCTTATGGTTCGAAGCGCGGCGACGTTGCAACCATCTATATGCCGCAAACCTCCCCCGTTCCTTCAAGTTCCCGCGCCGCCTTCGCCCCTTCAACCTGAAGAATAGTCGGCAACGACACCCCGTTCTTCGCTGCCGTCACTTCAGCAAGAATAGACACTGCGATCTCCGGCGGCGTCCGGCTGCCAATATAAATCCCCACCGGCCCATGCAGGCGCGACAACTCGGCGTCGGAGAGATCAAACTCTTTCAGCCTTTCCCTGCGTGCCGCGTTGTTCTTTCGCGATCCCAACGCGCCGACATAAAACGCCGGCGTCTTCAACGCTTCCATCAACGCGAGGTCGTCGAGCTTCGGATCGTGCGTCAGCGCAATCACCGCGCAACGTTCATCGAGTTTCATGTCCATCACGGTATCGTCGGGCATGGTGCGCACGATCTTCGTGCCCGGCACATCCCACTCGTCCGTGTACTCCTCGCGCGGATCGCAAACCGTCACGTGATAATCCAACCCGACCGCGATACTGCATAAATACCGCGACAACTGCCCCGCGCCGATCACGAGCATGCGATACCGCGGCCCGTGAATAGTCGAGAGCGTGGTTTCATCGAACGTAACGCCATCTGTTGCCTGCGCCGGCTCCAGTTTGACCGCGCCGTTGTTCATATCGAGCGTGCGCGTCACCAGCCGCCCCGCGAGAACGGCATCGCACAATTCTGCAATACCGCTCGCCGCCGACAACGGTTCAAGCACCAGTTGAATCGTCCCGCCGCAAGGCAGTCCGAACCGATGCGCTTCTTCCGCCGAAATGCCGTATTTCACGCTCTCGGGCTTCGTCTGCTCAATGCCGCGCTGCCTGACGCGCTCGATCAGGTCGTCTTCAATACATCCGCCCGACACCGATCCCATCACCGCGCCGTCATCGCGCACGGCGAGCATCGCGCCTTCTGGCCGGGGCGATGAGCCCCACGTTTTCACCACCGTCACCAGCAACACGCGATGCCCACGTTCGAGCCATCGCGCGCTGTTTCTCAGGACTTCGAGATCCACGCTGTCCATGATCTTTTCCCCTTCTTCTCTTCACCTGCACCGTCCGCAGAACTGTCGCCGGGCTCACCTTCGGGTTCATCGCCCTGCGTCAACTGCGCACTGAAGCGCTTGAAAAATTCCCCGGCAATTTTCCTGGCCGCGCCATCCACCAGCCGCGACCCGATCTGCGCGAGCTTGCCGCCCACTTGGGCATTCGCCGTGTAAGACAACGTGGTCGAATCCGCATTGTCGCCCGCTTCCAGATTGACCTTTGCCTGCCCCTTGCCGAAACCGGCCGTCCCGCCTTGCCCCTCGAACACGATGGTGTACGTGTGCGGCGCGTCGATGTCCACCAAATTCATGCGTCCCTTGAATTTCGCTTTCACGGGTCCAACCGACGCCGTCATGGCCACCGCATAGGCGTTTTCGCCGTCGGCTTCTATGCTTTCGCAACCCGGAATGCACGCGCGCAAGATTTCCGTATTGTTCAACGCTTCCCACGCGACATTCTGCGGCACGGGCAGATTATGCGTCTCTGTCAGTTCCATGATGTATCTCCGGCTGTTTTCCGGTCTGCTCGACGCGTCACCGCCGCCAGCTCCCGGCCGACAGCGTTCAGGCTGTCGAGGTTGTGAGCCGCCAGCATCGCATCGACATGCGGCAGGATCGCCCGCACGCCCCGCGCGCGCGGGGTGAAATCGGTGTATCGAAGCAACGGATTGAGCCACACCAGCCGATGCGCAAAACGGCGCAGACGCAGCATTTCGGTTTCGAGGACATCGATTGCTTCGTGATCGAGCCCGTCCGTGACAAACAACACCGTCGCGCGACCGCTGAGCACACGCCGCGCCCAGCGCCGGTTGAACTCAGCCAGCGCCGCGCCGATCCGCGTGCCGCCCGACCAGTCGACCACCTGATCCGAGATCGCGGCAATCGCCACGTCGGGATCACGTTCGCGTAATGCCCGCGTGGCATTGGTCAATCGCGTGCCGAACAGGAAAACCTGCAGGCGTTCGCGCGATTGCAACAACGCATGGCAGAAGTAAAGCACAGCTCGGGAATACGCGCTCATCGACCCGGAAATGTCGAGCAGCAGGACAAGCGGCGGGCGGCGCTCGATCACCTTTTTGTATTTCCACGTGGTCCAGTCGCCGCCCGAGCGCACGGCGCTCCGGGCGCTTGCTCGCAAATCCGCATGCGTACCGTGCGACGCAGTTTTTAAGCGGCGTGTGGGCTCGGTGGCAAGCGGCATTCTATGCGATCGAATTTGATGTCGAAGCGCGCGCCATTCGTCGGATGTAAGAGTGTCGAAATCGCGATGGCTCAGCCGTTCCTGCGCGCTGAACGTAATGCGCGCGTGGAGATGTTCAACGTTGTCCGGCCGATTGTTCGCCGGGTTCGATGCAGCCGCGCGTGCGGCGAGGGCATCGGCGAGGCGGTTATTGCGTTTGGGCGGCGGAACGCCGTTCGTCACTTTCGGCAGCAATAACGCACGCAGTTTCCCTTCCCAATCGGGATCGCGCCAGAAAAGATCGAAGGCCTGATGGAAGAGATCGCGCTCGTCGGGAGCGTGAACAAGCAGCGCGGCGAGCGCGGCGCGGACATCGTCGCGACGGGTTATATCGATCCAGCGCAACGCTTCGAGCGCATCAACACTATGCGCCGGCGACATCGCCAAGCCCGCGCCACGCAGCAATCGCACGAAATGCACGACGTTGTGAGCGAGCGTTGGCGTTTCAACCGTTTCCATGTTCGTTCAGGCCGGTGCGGCGAGGCACTGCGCGATCTCGGCGGCGTCCACGCGCGCGAGATCGTCCTGGTACTTCAGCAGAACGCCTAATGTGTCCTGCACCGATTGCGGATCGAGCTCACTGACAGAAAGTGCCGCCAGCGCACGACACCAGTCGATGGTCTCCGCCACGCCCGGCGCCTTGAACAAATCGAGCGTCCTTAGCCGATGCACAAACGCCACGGCTCGCGCCTGCAACTCCGCGCCGGCTTCGGGCGCGCGCGCCGCCACAATCTGCAGTTCCACATCGCGAGCCGGATAGCCGATCCATTGATATAAACAGCGTCGCTTGAGCGCGTCGTGGACCTCGCGCGTGCGGTTTGATGTCATCACGACCAGCGGCGGCCGCTCGGCGCGCACGGTTCCGTATTCGGGAATCGATACCTGGAAATCCGACAGCAACTCGAGCAGGAACGCTTCGAACGGCTCATCGGCGCGATCGATTTCATCGATGAGCAGAACGCGTCGAGTGCCCGGATTCAACGGGTCGGGCAAAAGCGCTTGCAACAATGGGCGCTTGAGGAGGAACTCGCTTTTATAAAGCGAATCGTTCGATGGTTGCTCGCCTGAGGCTTCGGCCACGCGCAGCGCCATGATCTGGCGCGGATAGTCCCATTCGTAGAGTGCGCTGGCCGTGTCGAGGCCCTCGTAGCATTGCAGCCGCAGCATTTGCGTTCCGAGGACACCCGCGGCCGCTTTCGCCAGCTCGGTCTTGCCGACGCCCGGTTCGCCTTCGAGGAATAGCGGGCGCTGCATTTTCAGCGCGAGGAAAAGCCCTGTCGCGAGTTCACGGCTAGCGAAGTATTGCTGCACGCTCAGGGCAGCAATAGTTTCATCGATGGATGCCGGGTCCATGAGGTTCCTGGGTCTGGATAGGTCAGTATTTATTCCGCTCGCGCCGGGAGAACCCCAGCCCGTTCATCGGCGCGAGCAAAAAAGCGGTGCGAACGCAGAGCTAGAACGCGTTGGCGCGATCAACCGCCCTGCCGGCAAGGATCGGAATCAAATGCGCCCGATACTCCGCACTCGCGTGCATATCCTCGTTGAGGGTATCGGCGGAAATCGCTGTGCTGCGCGCCGACGCAACCGAGAAATCCTTCGATAACGCTGCTTCCAGTTCAGAAGCCCGGAACACGGACGCTGCAGCGCCCGTGATCGCCACTCGCACGCCGCCAGCATGCTTCGCAACGAACACGCCAACCAAAGCAAAGTGCGAAGCAGGATTACGAAACTTCTCGTACCCGGCCCGCTCGGCGATCGGAAATTCAACCGATGTAATCAGCTCATCGGGCTCCAACGCCGTCTCGTACATGCCAAGGAAAAAGTCATCGGCGGATATACGCCTTCTATCGGTCACGATCGTCGCGTTCAACGCCAACACAGCCGCCGGATAACATGCCGCCGGATCATCGTTGGCGAGCGATCCGCCGATCGTCCCGCGCTCCCGGACCTGCCGGTCGCCAATATGGCCGGCAAGATCAGCCAGCCCTGGCAATGCGCGCTGCACCTCCGGATTCGCGGCAACCTGCGCATGACACACCGCGCCGCCAATCGTCACCTTGTCGCCCGTCACGGTGATGTCCCTCATCGAACCGATTCGCGTCACATCCACCAGCGCCGACGGCTGCGCGAGCCGCAAGCGCATGGTCGGCAGCAAACTCTGCCCGCCAGAGAGATATTTGGCGTCATCGTGTTGCTTGAGGAACGCCACCGCTGCGTCGGACTTGTCCGGCCGTTGATAATCGAATGAATACATGTCGAAGTCCTCTTAAGCGGGAGTCGAAGCGCCACGAGCGGCCGATGCATCAGCGGCTGCATGCATCGCAGCCCATACGCGATGCGGCGTGGCAGGCATCTGCAAGTCGGTCACACCCAGCGGCGAAAGTGCGTCGATGATCGCGTTGATCACAGCCGGCGGCGAGCCGATCGCGCCTGCTTCGCCGCAGCCTTTCACCCCGAGCGGGTTATGCACGCACGGCGTGCCTTTCGAGGTTTCCACATCGAAGTTGGGCAGGTCGGACGCGTGCGGCATTGCATAGTCCATGAACGAACCGGACATCAACTGTCCGCTTTCGTTGTCGTACACGGCGCGCTCCAGCATCGCCTGACCAATGCCCTGCCCGATCCCGCCATGCACCTGGCCTTCCACGATCATCGGATTGATGATGTTGCCGAAATCATCGACGGCCGTGAACTTCTGGATGCGCGTTTCGCCGGTATCCTGATCGACTTCCACTTCGCACAAATATGCGCCCGATGGATACGTGAAGTTGCTCGGATCGTAGAACGCGTTTTCGTTGAGGCCGGGTTCGAGTTTGTCGAGCGGGAAGTTGTGCGGCACGTAAGCTGCCAGCGATACCTCCGCGAACGCCTTCGTCCGGTCGGTACCCACGACGCGGAAAATGCCGTCCTTGAACTCGATATCTTCCGCCGATGCCTCCAGCAAATGCGCCGCGATTTTCTTGGCCTTGTCCTCGATCTTGTCGAGCGCCTTCATGATCGCAGAACCGCCCACCGCAATAGACCGCGAGCCGTACGTGCCCATGCCGAACGGGATCCGTCCCGTGTCGCCGTGAACAATCTCGATGTTATCCATCGATACCCCCAGCCGGTCCGCCACCACTTGCGCGAAGGTCGTTTCGTGCCCTTGACCGTGGCTATGCGAGCCGGTGAACACGGTGACCGATCCCGTGGGATGCACGCGGATTTCGCCGGCTTCGAACAAGCCCGCCCGCGCGCCCAACGCACCCGCCAGATTCGATGGCGCCAGCCCGCATGCCTCGATGTAGCAGGAATACCCAAGCCCGCGCAGCTTGCCGTTTTTCTTCGATTCCTCGCGGCGTGCAGGGAACCCTTCCACATCGGCAAGTTCCATCGCGCGGTCGAGCAAGGCGGAGTAATCGCCGGAATCGTAGGTCAGGCCAACCGGCGTGGCGTACGGCCACGACCGGATGAAGTTGCGCCGCCTCAATTCAGCCGGATCGATCTTCATCTCACGCGCCGCCGTTTCCACGATGCGTTCAAGCACATAGGTCGCTTCGGGACGCCCAGCGCCGCGATAAGCATCGACGGGAACTGTATTCGTGAAGACAGCCTTCACCTCGGCGTAGATCGCCGGCGTGGCGTACTGGCCGGCGAGCAGCGTGGCGTACAGGATGGTCGGAATCGCGGACGCGAACGTCGATAAATACGCGCCCATGTTCGCCGTCGTGTGAACGCGAAGGCCCAGGAATTTGCCGTCGGCGTCCATCGCCAAC